>CAKRQP010000004.1:0-60369 GCA_934393555.1 uncultured Lachnospiraceae bacterium | reverse complement strand
AGAGCCGCCAGATCATAGAGGTCAAACTCATTTTCCGTGAAGGGAACCTTCTTCCCTCTCTCCTTCTGCACCTCCAGAAACTCCTGATATACCTCAAAAATGGAACCTTTCCACTCTTTTTTCCCGAAATGCCACCGGTAGAGCCGCTGAAGCTCTTTTTTCTCCTCATCCGTGTAGGAAACAAATTTCCCGGTGAGCTCATTTTCCAGCCTTGCATGAAGCATCTCGTTGAGCATGTCAATTTTTCCCTGGACAGAAACCGTGGGATTGTCTTTCCGGTAAGTGCGGATCACCTTTTCATCCATGAGAAGCACGCCGTTTTTCTCGATCCGGATCTCCTCCGACGGGATTGTCCGCTCCTCGTACTCCTCGCAGAAAGCCTCAAGCTCATGGAACCAGTCGTAGCTTCCCTTCACCCAGGCTTCCCGATCTTTCGCATCCAGAGCCTTGATCCGATGAAAACGCGGATCCCAGTCCTCATAGAGAAAACGGACAAACAGCTGCTCCATCGTCATCTGGGAAACACCGTAGACATCCAGGTCCGGCAGAACACTGGTGATATAATTGAGCAGGATCCGGTTACTTCCGATGATATAGAAATCCTCCGGACGAAATCTGTCCTCATAGTTATAGAGAATATAGGAGATCCGGTGCATGGCCACCGTGGTTTTTCCGGAACCTGCCACTCCCTGAACGATGATGTTTGTCTTCGGTGAGGTCCGGATGATCGCGTTCTGCTCCTGCTGGATCGTGGCGATGATCTCTCCAAGCACCGCCTTTTTGCTCTTTGCCAGATACTTGGTGAGGAGTTCGTCATTGGCCACTACGTCTGAATCAAAGAAATCCTTCAGCCGGTCATTTTCGATCTCGTACGTCCGTTTCCGTTTCAGATCCACCTCATAGCTTCCGTGATTTTTCACCTCATACCGACAGAGTCCCGTACTGTTCTCATAATAAATGGAGGCCACCGGAGCCCGCCAGTCAATGACGACAGGCTCTGATGCTTTGTCAGAAATGCCTACCCGTCCCACATAGTAGGATTCTTCCTGAGGAAGTTTTTTGTCTCGGAAATCGATCCTTCCGAAATAAGGCTTTTTTCTCGCCTTTTCACAGCGCACCAGATTTCTCCTGCTGTCCTGCAGCTGAGCCTGGGTATTTCGGAGCAGTGAAAGCGCTTCTTTATCTTTTGGTCCGTAGGTCTCCATGAGGTCATAGACTTCTTCAGAAAGAGACCGGATTTGCTCCCTGGTATGCTCCAGATTGCTCTGTGCGATGGTAAGAATGTCAGCCAGCTGTTTTTCTTCTTCCTCCCGGCTTAATCCCGGGATGGAACGAAAGGTCTTTTTTTCTTTCATTTTCTTCTCCTTTTTCGATAGATTCATCCCGATAAAGAATATCTTACCATCCCTTGCTGAAAATGTATATATATAAACGTAACTATTCAGACCCCCATCTCTATTCTGCTTGGCTCTGAATAGTTACAAAAAGACACCGCAGTATGTTTTCCACTGCGGTGTCCCTGTTTTTATCTGTCAAAACGAATTTTTACATAATCTTTGATGGCCTCCACACATTTTTCAAAGCCCAGCTTGCTGCTGTCCAGGCAGAGGTCATAGTTTCTTGCATCATTCCAGGTCCTTCCCGTGTAATAATGATAATAATCACCACGGAATTTATCGGTCTTCAGAATGAATTTTTCCATTTCTTTTTCAGAGGTGATCGACGAACGTTCCAGACTCCGGGCAATGCAGTAATCCATAGGTGCATGGACGAAGACACTGACCACATTCGGATAATCCTTCAATACAAAGTCGGCACAGCGTCCTACAAGAACACAGGATTCCTGCTCTGCCAGCTGCTTGATCACCTTCGCCTGATAGTTGAAAAGATTCTTGTCAGATACAAAATCATCACTCTCCGGCGGGATCAGATCTCCTTTGTAGACCTTCTTGGCCCAGCCGAAAAGTGTGGTTCCTTTCAGGCGTTCATCTGCCTGGTTAAACAGCATCTCATTGATTCCGCTGTCATCGGAAGCCATCCTGAGGATCTCTCTGCTGTAACAGTTGATCCCCTGATCCTTTGCGTACATCTCACCGATGGTCTTTCCACCGCTTCCATACTGTCTTGCAATGGTTACGATCACATTCTCCATAATGAAATCCCCCTTTATTCACCCAGATATGCCTTCTTGATGGACGGGTCGTTCATCAGTACATCTGCTGCTGCATCCAGCACGATTTTTCCTGTTTCCAGAACGTAGGCCCGATCTGCGATCGACAGAGCTTTTTTCGCATTCTGTTCCACCAGAAGTACCGTTGTGCCACTGGCACTTACCTCTTTTATTATATCAAAGATTTCGTTAACAAACAATGGAGAAAGTCCCATGGACGGCTCATCCATCAGAAGAATCTTCGGGTGGGACATGAGTGCCCGGCCCATAGCGAGCATCTGCTGTTCACCGCCGCTTAAGGTTCCTGCCACCTGATTTTTTCTCTCTTTCAGACGCGGGAAGCGTTTGTAGACCATCTCTAAGGTCTGGCTGATCTCATCCTTGTCTTTTCTGGTAAAAGCTCCCATCAGAAGATTTTCGTAAACACTCAGATCCGCAAAAACTCTTCTTCCTTCCGGTACATGAGCCATACCCAGAGTCACGATCTTGTGCGCCGGCATTCTTGTGATGTCTTTTCCTTCAAATTCGATTTTTCCGGACTTCGGTGCGATAAGACCGGTCACGGTATGAAGGATCGTTGTTTTTCCGGCTCCATTGGCTCCGATCAGGGCAATGACTTCTCCCTCATTGACTTCGAAGGAAACGCCCTTGATGGCCTGGATCACGCCGTAATTTACTTTTAAATCTGTAACCTGCAACATTGCCATACTGTCTGTTCCTCCTTATTCACCCAGATATGCTTTGACCACTCTCGGGTCGTTCAGCACCTCCGAAGGCGTTCCATGTGCCAGCTCCGTACCGAAATTCAGCACATACAGGTATTCGCAGATGCCGGATACCAGCTTCATATCATGCTCGATCAGAAGGATCGTTACCTTGAACTCTTTCCGGATCAGTTCAATGGTATCCATCAGCTCCTTCGTCTCATTAGGGTTCATGCCGGCTGCCGGCTCGTCCAGAAGAAGCAGCTTCGGGTTGGTTGCCAGAGCCCTGGCGATCTCCAGTTTCCTTTGTTTTCCATAAGGAAGATTCGATGCATTGGTGTCGGCAAAGGAATCCAGTTCAAAGATTTTCAGAATTTTCAGTGCTTCCTCATCCATCTCTTTTTCTTTTGCAAAATAAGCCGGAAGATGGAGAAAACTGGTTGCCAGGTTATATTTGATGCTGTTGTGAAGGGCTGCTTTTACGTTATCCAGAACACTCATCTGTGTGAACAGACGGATATTCTGGAAGGTACGTGCCACACCTTCCTGACAGATTTCTGCCGGTTTCTTTCCAACCAGGCTTTTTCCATCCAGCAGGATCGTGCCGTCTGTAGGACGGTATACACCGGTCAGCATATTAAAGGCCGTTGTTTTTCCGGCTCCGTTTGGTCCGATGAGCCCTACCAGAGCACCTTCGTTGATCGTCATATTCAGTCCGTCTACTGCCCGGAGTCCTCCAAAGGAGATACCCAGGTTTTTCACTTCCAATAAAACACCCATGTCTTACACCTCCTTCGAAAGCTTCTCTGCCTGCTGCAGATTTCTTTTTTCCGTCAGATTCCGTTTAAAGGAAGAGTTATTGAAAAGCATCATTGCGATCAGTGCGATGGCATAAATCAGCATCCGGTAATCAGAAGCGCCACGAAGGAGCTCCGGCAGAAGGGTCAGGATCACAGCTGCGATCACGGAACCCTTGATGCTTCCCATTCCACCCAGGACTACCATGACCAGAATCTCAATGGATGCATTATAATCAAAGTTCGCAGGCTTCAGGATACCTAAGTTTGCACCATAGATCACACCGGCCATCCCCGCCATAAAGGCAGCGATCACAAACGCCATGATCTTATAACGGCTCACCGGGATACCGACAGCCTCTGCTGCTATATAATTGTCTCGGATGGCGCAGACCGCACGCCCGTGACGGGAATTTACCAGATGTGACACCAGAAGGATGACAAGGAGCATCAGGATAAACACAAAGGTAAAATTCTTATAAGTGGCCACCAGCGGGATTTTGGAAAGGCCTTTGGCTCCTCCGGTGATCTTCAGGCTGTTAAAAACGGATTTGATGATCTCACCAAAACCCAGAGTTACGATCGCCAGATAGTCGCCTTTCAGACGAAGGACCGGAATACCAATGACGACTCCCAGAAGTGCTGCGGCTACTCCGCCAATAAAAACAGCCAGGATCAGGCTCACCAGAACCGGCAGGCTATCCTTCGTCGCGATCAGGAAAAGGCAGCCGGTGTAGGCACCAATGGACATGAAAGCCGCATGTCCCAGACTCAGTTCACCCAGGAAGCCAACAACCAGGCTTAAGGAAACGGCCATCATGACATAAACGCAGACCGGAGTGATCAGTGACATCATCTGACGGCTTAAAACACCACCATTTACCAGTCCCATAACAGCAGCATAAACCACAAGGGCGATCAGTGCGTTGACAATAATTTTTTTGTCGATCTTCATTTTGGTCACCTACACTTTCTCGATCTTCATCTTGCCAAGAAGCCCGGAAGGCTTCACCAACAGCACAATTACCAGTACACTGAATACGATCGCATCCGAAAGCTGCGTGGAAATGTAAGCTTTTGCAAGGCTTTCAATGATTCCGAGGATCAGTCCGCCAAGCATGGCTCCCGGAATACTTCCGATACCACCTAAAACAGCTGCCACGAAAGCTTTGATGCCGGGAAGAGCTCCCAGCGTAGGAAGCAGGGTCTCGTACTGGGCAATGAAAAGAACTCCTGCCACAGCCGCAAGAGCCGAACCAACAGCAAAGGTGATGGAGATCGTCTGATTGACATTTACGCCCATCAGTTCTGCTGCGCCTTTATCTTCTGATACCGCTCTCATAGCCCGGCCTGCCTTGGTCTTGTTGATAAAAAGCGTCAGCAGGATCATGGAAATGGTAGTCACGATCAGGGTCACGATCGTAAGCCCTGAAACATGTACGCCTCCGATCTTGATGGAGGGCACCTTAATAATAGAAGCAAAAGGAATCGGTGTGGCTTTAAAAATCAGAAGTGCCAGATTCTGTAAAAGATAGCTGACGCCAATGGCAGTGATCAGAACAGCCAGCGGCGGTGCCTGTCTCAAGGGTTTATAGGCTATTTTTTCGATGACGACTCCCAGCAGTGCACATACCAGCATGGTAATGATCACGGCCAGGATCGGATGCAGATGCAGAAGAGATACGCAGACATACAGCGTATACGCGCCAACCATAATAATATCACCATGGGCGAAGTTGATCATTTTGGCAATACCGTAAACCATTGTATAGCCAAGGGCGATCAGTGCGTAAATACTTCCTGTTCTCAATCCATTCAGTAACTGTTCCAGAATTGCATTGATCAGACTCATTTTTCTCCACCTTTCTCTCTTTGAAAAACGGAAGGGAGACAGCCGATGCCGTCTCCCTTGCAAGTATCAGAATCTACTCTTGACCGCTTCTATTTACTCAACGTATGTATACTGACCATCTTTTACGGTTACAAACTTAACATCTTTTACAGCTGCACCGCTTGCATCAAAGGTGATCGGATCACCGGTCAGACCGGATACAGAAATCTTGGTCATAGCGTCGATCATATCAGCACTCTCGATGCTTCCTGCTTCTTCCATGGCTGCCTTGAAGGTATAAACTCCATCGTAAGCATCTGCTGCGAACTGATCCGGAGTCTCACCATAGGCATCCTGGTAAGCTTTTACGAAGTTTACAACCTTCTCATCATCGACAGATGCACAGAACGGGCTGGTGAAAATGCATCCCTCTACGGTAGCCGGATCGGTAACGGTCTTCAGAACACCATCCCATCCGTCAGAACCAAGGAACGGAAGCTCCATGCCAAGCTCACTGGCCTGTTTGGTGATGTAAGTAATATCCTGATAGTAAGCCGGAACATAGATAGCTTCTGCATCGGTTCCCTTGATGCTGGTCAGCTGAGAGTTAAAATCAACGTCTCCTGTATTGAAGGACTCTGCATCTACGATCTCAGCGCCTTTTGCCTCAACCTCTGCGGTAAAAGCATCGTAAATACCGGTGCTGTATTCATCAGCTACATTGTAAAGCACTGCGATTTTCTTATATCCCAGAGTATCTACTGCATAATCTGCCATTGCAACACCCTGCTCCGGATCGGAGAAGCAAATACGGAATGCATTATCCGGCTCGATACAGCCCTCTGCGGAACCGGACGGAGTGATCTGAAGGATACCGTCCTGCTGGCTCAGCTGAGCTACTGCGATACAGGAACCGCTGGTGGTACATCCTAGGAAACCATTGATTCCCTTATCCATCAGTGTATTGTATGCCTGAACTGCCTTGTCCTCGGTAGCCTCGTCATCCTCGAAAGCAAGCTCAAATTTATAAGTATCGTCGCCAACCTGAGCTCCGCCTGCATCGTTGATCTCCTGAATGGCGATCTCAGCTCCCTGTTTTACAGAGGTTCCATAGGAAGCTGCTGCTCCTGTCAGAGGACCGCTTCCACCAAGCAGAAATGTTTTCTCGTCCGCGGACACTGCCATCGGAGCTGCTACCAGAGATACCGCTGCCACTGCACTGACGAATTTAGTAAATTTTTTCATAAAAATTCCTCCTTCTTTTGCGTTTCTCTTTTATAGTAGAAATGCAATGCGCTAAATTCTTGGTGTTAATCATACGCCCCGATTTTTTATTTGTCAACAACTTTCTGTAGCTTTCCAGCGTATTTTTGTCTTTCTGCCACGGATTTCATAAAACAGCTTTCCTTTTTTGTCATTCTGGCTTTTAGGGCTATCTCTTTTGTGGCTTTTATGCTAGAATGAATCAGAGGTAAAAAGAACAGAAAGGGGTTTTTTCATGAAAAATCTGATTGTCGGACAATCCGGCGGTCCCACCGCCGTTATCAACAGCAGTCTCTACGGAGTGATTCAGGAAGGCCTGGCACAGAAAGAAACCATCGGCCATGTTTACGGTATGATCAACGGAATCGAGGGATTCCTGAAAGGAAACTATACGGATCTCGCCGAACTGGATCCACAGACCCTGAATGCCTTACGCACGACTCCCGGCGCTTATCTCGGTTCCTGCAGATATAAGCTTCCGGAGGATCTTTCCGATCCGGTCTATGCGGAACTTTTTCAGAAATTTGAAGAGCTGTCCATCGGATATTTCTTATACATCGGCGGAAATGATTCCATGGATACCGTAAGCAAGCTTTCCCGTGCCGCCGAGGCTCACAGAAGCAGCATCCGCTTCATCGGTGTTCCCAAGACCATTGACAACGATCTGATCCTGACTGACCATACACCCGGGTTCGGAAGTGCCGCCAAATATGTTGCCGCTTCCGTCTGTGAGATCGGTCTGGACGCTTCCGGCTACAAAGCGAAATCTGTTACCATCATCGAGATCATGGGACGCCATGCCGGCTGGCTCACTGCCGCATCTGCTCTTTCCAGAAAATACGAGGGCGACAATCCCATTCTCATCTATCTTCCCGAGGCAGATTTTGACCAGGAAGACTTTATCCGCCGCATTGAGAATGCTTTCCAGACAAAAAACAGCCTGATCGTCTGTGTTTCCGAAGGGATCCATGACAAAGACGGCAAATTCATCTGTGAATATACCGGTGCTGCCGGAACGGATACCTTTGGTCACAAGATGCTCACCGGCTGTGGAAAATACCTGGAAAATCTGGTCCGGGAACGCCTGGGTGTCAAAGTACGTTCCGTAGAGCTGAACCTTTGCCAGCGCTGCTCCATCTTCTCCCAGTCTCTTACCGATGCCAGAGAAGCGGCCCTCGCCGGAAGTTCTGCTGTGGAAGCTGCCCTTAAGGGGGAATCCGGAAAAATGGTTTCCTTTGTGCGGACCAGTAACGAGCCTTACGAGCTCATCTGCGGTCTGGAAGATGTAAACAAGATCTGCAACCAGGAGAAAAAAGTTCCTCTGGAATGGATCACCAAAGACGGCACCGATGTTTCCGAAGAATTCCTCGCCTATGCCCGTCCTCTGATCCAGGGCAATCCCGCCATTCCCATGAAAAACGGCCTGCCGGATTATGCATATCGGAAATAGAATGAAAAAAACCACGGACATCCGTGGTTTTTTTTCATTCCTCTGTTTCTATTAATAAGCTTTGCCCCAGTATACCATTTTCTTGGCCGGTTTGCCGCAATATACACAGGTATCAGAAATTTCTTCCTGGTGGAAGGGCATGCAGCGGCTGGTCACGCCGAATTCTTCCTTCATGGCATCCTCACACTCACGGCAGCCACACCACATTGCTTTGATGAAGCCAGGCTTATTGTCAGCAATGTCTTTCATTTCTTCCTTGTTGTGTGCCTCATACGTATGGGTGTCACGATGTTTCTTTGCCTTCTCAAAAAGGTCATGCTGGATCGTATCCAGAAGCTCCGGAAGCTTTGCAGCCAGTTCGTCAATGGCGATGGTGATCTTTTCTCTGGTATCTCTTCTTACTACTACCGCCTGGCCTGCCGCAATATCCTTGGGTCCGAGTTCTACACGAAGCGGAATACCTCTCATTTCCTGCTCGGAGAACTTCCAGCCCGGGCTCTTCTCGGAATCGTCCATTTTTGCACGGATGCCTGCTGCTTTGAGTGCATCCCGTACCTCAGCGGCTTTATCCAGAACTCCCTCTTTTTTCTGCTGGATGGGAATTACCATAACCTGTACCGGAGCCACCTTCGGCGGAAGCACCAGACCGCTGTTATCACCGTGTACCATGATGATCGCACCGATCAGACGGGTCGTCATTCCCCAGGAGGTCTGATATACATATTTCAGCTTGTTATCCTTATCGGTAAACTGGATCTCGAAGGGTTTGGAGAAATTGTCGCCAAAGTTGTGGCTGGTACCGGACTGCAGTGCTTTTCCATCATGCATCAGGGCTTCGATGGTATAAGTTGCCTCTGCACCGGAGAATTTCTCTTTTTCTGTCTTCTGTCCGCGGATAACAGGCATTGCCAGATAGTCTTCACAGAAATCCGCATAAAGGTTCAGCATCTGCTCGGTTCTTGCTTCTGCTTCTTCCGCAGTCGCATGCGCTGTATGGCCTTCCTGCCACAAAAACTCTCTGGAACGGAGGAACGGGCGGGTCGTTTTCTCCCAGCGGACAACGGAACACCACTGGTTGTAAACCTTCGGAAGGTCACGATAGGAATGGATATCATTTTTATAAAAATCACAGAACAGAGTCTCAGAAGTCGGACGCACGCAGAGACGCTCCTGCAGCGGCTCCAGACCACCCTGTGTGACCCAGGCTACCTCGGGAGCAAAACCTTCTACATGATCTTTCTCTTTCTGGAGCAGGCTTTCCGGAATGAACATCGGAAGATATACATTCTCCACTCCATTCTCTTTGAAACGGCGGTCCAGCTCATTGCGGATATTTTCCCAGATCGCAAAGCCGGCCGGTTTGATGACCATGCAGCCTTTTACGCTGGTATAATCGATCAGTTCTGCTTTTCTTACCACATCCGTATACCACTGGGCGAAATCTTCTTCCATGGATGTGATCGCTTCTACAAGTTTCTTGTCTTGTGCCATGTTTTTTTCTCCTTTTCTTTGTTAATCAGAAACGCCGGAGGATTTTCGTCCCCCATGCATCCTGCAAGGGACCGAAAATCACTCCGGCGGTACCACCCTTTTTAACAGCCTGAGGCTGTCCTCTCATTCTTCCGTTAACGCCGGTTCTACGCCGTGGTTCTTTCACGGGGCTCCGGGCCCGGTTCCAGGTGCTTATCTGCGAAAACCTCTCAGCCGGCGGGTCTTCTCTCTGAAGCAGCAGTCACTCTGTACTATCTCCCTTCAATGCCAATCTATGAGCATTTTATGTCAAAAGCCGCTTTTTGTCAACCCTTGAGATCAGGCACAGCAGCGGATCACTGGTATTTTATCTGCAGAGACCTTCCGGTTTCATCAGGGTGACAGAACCGTCACCATAACGCGCTCCAAAAGTAAATCCATAGAGCGCATCCAGTTTTTCATAAAGCCTCTGCTCGATATTTTCTTCGATCTCTTTCCCGGAAAGATAAAGAAGCTTCAGATTTACGCCAAACTGACAGGTATACAGGCTGGTATCCTTTACGCCGTTTCTGTGGTAAAAGGCCATTCTCCTGCTCCGGATCTCCCGCTCCTCTTCATTGGAAGCAGACTCGACATCTTCTACCTCCAGGATCCAGAATTCCGGATGCAGAAGCTGAAAAAGTCCCTGGATAAACTTACTTCCGGTCCCCTTATCTCTTCCGCCTCTGCATACGGCAAAGAAATCCAGAAGATAAACCGGATCGTCTTTTTCATGGATCAGAAAGGCATAAGCAGTCAGCTCTTCTCCGTCAAAATTTCCAAATGCCAGATAGCGCCCTTCTTCCTTCAGCCGCCGGATCAGCTCCAGCGATTTCAGTTCCTCCGGCGGAAAATCCACGGACATTTCCTCTCTGTAAACTTTTTCAATTTCCTGCATCTTTAATTCACGTATCATATCTTTCTCCTAGAAAAATACCCCGCAGCATTTTCTGCCACGGGGCAAAGTAAAGCGGACATTCGCGATCTGCGTTCAAAATCTTACTCTGCTGCGGTTTCGGTTTCGGCTGTTGTTTCTGCTGCCGTCTCGGAAGCTGCCTCTGTCTCTGCTTCAGAAGCTGCCTCTGTTTCAGAAGCTGCCTCTGTTTCAGAAGTGCTCTCTGCCTCAGAAGAAGTCTCGCTCTCGTCCTCTCCCTCTACTTTTGCAGTGGTATTTTCTTTCAGGAAATCCAGTGCCTTATCCATGATCAGGCTTCTGCGGATCTCTGCCTCTGTATACTGGGAAAGAAGAGTTTCTTTGCTTTCCGCACCGGTACTCTTAACGTATTTCTCGATACCTGCTTCATACTCTTCATCGCTGATCTCCATACCTTCAGACTCGGCAACGGCTTTCAGCAGGAGTTCCTGGATCATGCTCTGCTTGATAACAGCCGGGCACTGCTGGTCAAACTGCTCCTCCGTCATCTGAAGCTGATTGCTCAGAAAATCAGCAAGCGTCATATCGGACTGTTCTGCGATCTGAGTATAATATGCTTTCATCTGGGCGGTACGATAATTTACCACCTCTTCCGGATAACCGTTGATCGTGGATGCACTGTAGATCTGATTCAGGATACCATTGATCTTATCGGAATTCTGCTGTGCCTCTTTATCTGCCTTCAGCTGCTCCTCGACTCCTTTTCGGTACTCATCCACCGTCTTGTAGTCGGAGATCTCTGCAACGATGTCATCGGTCATCTCCGGCGCTTTTTTTACAAAGTTAACCGTCACTGCAAAAACTGCATCTTTTCCGGCAACATCGGTATTTCTGTAGTTTTCCGGGAAGGTTACGTTTACATTGATCTCTTTTCCGATGGCTGCTCCGATGAGTCCGTCCTCAAAGCCCGGGATGAAGGTACCGGAACCGATCGTCAGATCCACGCCTTTATCTGTGCCGCCGTCAAACTCCACGCCATCAATGCTTCCCACATAATCGATATTTACCACATCACCTTCTGCAACCTCTCCTTCTGTTACCTGGAGAAGTTTGTCATGGCTGCTGCAGTCATCGTAGAACTGCTGCTGGATCTCATCCTCTGTCACATCCAGAGAGCAAACGGTCACTTCCAGGCCTTTGTACTGACCCAGAGTCACATAATCCAGTGCCTTGTACTCCGGCTCTTCACCAAGCGCCTCTGTCTCAGCAGTCTCGGAGGCTGCTTCACTGGAAGCCTCAGAAGCTGACTCCGCTGCGGTTTCTGTCTCTGCCACAGTTTCTGTCTCGGTCTCAGAAGCATACGCACCTGTATATCCGGTTGCTGTTACACACAGGCCCAGCAGAAGGGCCATGATCACTTTCTTTTTCATTGGTTTTATCTCCTTTTTTCTATAAATGATAAGATGATTTTGGTGTCAAAACACCAAAATCATGATTACACGGATTGTTTCGTGCTTTGCACTCCCACAATCCTTCCCGCTATTCGCATATCGTGGGATTAACATCCCACTTTTATGCTCATATCGGGGCGTGTCCCAAGGTCATTCTCCCACCCTTGTGCAAGCACAGGTGGAATCAGACCTTTTGACACTGTAATCATAAGATATCTATAACACTTCCGGAGCAAAACCGGAAATATTATTTTTTCTGTTACATCGGCGGTACCGGTGTCGGTCTTGCCGGATCAAAGATCGCTCTGGCATCAAAGAGATCCTCTACCATTTCCGGATTGTAATACATCCGGTATCCATCCAGATTTCTCCGGCCCTGACGCATATACTGCCCGCCATTGGCAACATCGCTTCCGAACTGTACCCAGTACTGGGTGGAATCCACGTTGCAGTAAATGTCGAAGCCCTGGTTTTTCAGGTAATTGAACTTTTCATTATCTGTGGTGTAACCGGTCCAGTCTCCCAGATCCGCACCAAAGGCAAAGATGATCACATCCGTTCCTCCGATGAGAGGCGATACATAGTTGAGCCATTTTTCCGTATCGGTCTGAATGCCCTCCAGAGATTTCTGACCCACGTTGATATGCCCCCAGGTATGGCTGGCAAATTCCCAGCCTGTGGCTTTCATGGCAGCTGCCACAGCCTTGGCATCCTCACATTCTTTGTTATAGGCTGCCTCATCAAAATCCGGATGCTGGTCAAACCAGGCCTGCTGGAAGCTGTCCAGATTTTCTCTTGTTTTATATGCGATATCGGTCCGATAGCCCAGGATACCATTATATCCTGTCAGTGCAATGATGCCCTTGTGTCCGTGATAGGCAAAATCCGGATGTTCCTTTACAAAGGTATCGATCCAGGGAACCATATCGTAATCGCCGATCAGGACATTGCCATCCGCATCAGTATACTGGTTCTTCACATCCCCGTTCTCATCAATGAGAAGCTTGTCTGCCAAACCATAGCCATCCTGATAATGATAATAGCTTACATCATCCTGGGAAAGTACAAATGCCTTCTTTCCTTCCGGAAGCAGGATCTTTCCTCTGGTCACATTGCCGTTTTCATCCACATTGCACATATCATGGAGACTTACCATCACATAGCCTTTGTCATACATGGACTGCATGATCTGTGTGAATTCCTTCATGGTAGTCATGACCTGGTTGAGACCATCTGTCGTAGGATCTCCTGCTCCCTTTCCAAATGCCCTGTCCGTATCCACGATCATGGAATGAAAAAATACATGTGTCACCTGATCGATCGGATATTCCACCAGGGAATTCTTTGCCATGGCATAATCGGTGACCGCCTGCTGCATTTCTGTATTTGATTCATAATCCGGTGAATCCTTCAGAAGAGCGATGGCGGCATCATAATCATACTGAGCGGCTTTGAGCTCTGCCTCTGCCATCACATCGACACTCTCTGTTTCTGTTTCCGCAGCAGTTTCTGATTCATCCTCTCCGGAAGCCGCCTCTGTACCTCCCGGCACGGATGCCGCTTCTGTAGCTTTTCCTTCCGGCGTGACCTTGTTCTTTTTTCCACCTACAAGATCTTTGACTACAAAGATGCACAATGCCGCCAGAAGTACAAGCAGTACCGCTACGATCAGTCTTCCGATCAGGACCTGACGTTTTCTTTTCGCCATCCGGATCCGTGCGCGGCGCTGTCTTTCGTTCTCATCCATATTCTTTTCCTCCGTCTGCTTTTGATATACCGCTTCCTGCTGCAGGAATTTCTGCACTCCTATGTCCGCGGATTGCTCCGCTGCAAAGCAGTCCTCGTAAATCTGCAACTTATTATATCATAATTTATTTGAAATAGTAGCCTCTTTTCCCTCTTTCTATGCGTTTTAAGAAAAAATAAAGAATTATTGCACTTTTTGGGAAACGATGGTAGAATAAAATAATGTAATATTTCATACAGGAGGGAAATTATGCCTACCGTCTTAAATGTACTTTTGATCATTCTGACGATCGTAATTGTCCTGCTGGCTGTTCTTTACTTTGTAGGAAGAAAGCTTCAGAAGAAGCAGGCCGTACAGCAGGAGCAAATGGAGGCTGCCAAGCAGACGGTTTCCATGCTGGTCATCGACAAGAAGAAGTTGAAGATGAAAGATTCCGGACTTCCTCAGATGGTACTTGACAGTACACCGAAGCTCATGAGACGCACCAAGCTTCCTATCGTTAAAGCGAAGGTCGGTCCCAGAATCATGACTTTCATCGCCGATGCCAGAGTTTTTGAGATGATCCCCGTAAAAAAGGAGATCAAAGCCACCATCAGCGGTCTTTACATAACCGATGTAAAAGGCGTGCGCGGTACGGTTTTGGAGGCTCCCAAGGCAAAAGAGGGATTCTTCAAGCGCATGAAGAACAAAGTCACCGGTAAGAACAAAAAAGCAGAAACTGCCTCTGAGTCCAAGGCGCAGGCTCCTGCTCAGAAACCGAAAAGTGCCGCAGCACCGGCCCCGCAGAAACAGGCTGCCGCAAAAAATACAGCCAATGCTTCCGGCGGAAAGAAATCTGGTTCTAAGAAAAAGAAGAGAAAGTAAAAAAAATCCATCTGCCTTGATTTTACAGCAGATGGATTTTTTTATGCTTTTTTTACAGACTGTATCGTGATGGCAATGCGGTTTTCCGCCGCATGAGAGCCATTCAGCTCCAGATCATAATCTGCCTCGATGCGGATCTTCTCATCACTTTTCAGGATCAGCAGTCTGGTTGCAAAGGTTCCGATCTCCAGATTTCCAAAGGGTGTCCGGTAAAGGCTCCTGTGTTTTTTTCCTTTTTCAAAAGTCATAGTGGATTCCATGCTGCCACGGCGGATCACCGTAAACTGTCTGTCATTGAATTTCAGCAGATTGCGGATCTTCTCTCCGTCCTCTTCCATGATCTCATCATATTTTACAAAATTCAAACCGTCCCGCTCAAAGTACTGGCCCGGCAGTATCAGATCTGTGGTGTCTGCCTCCTGGCCTTCTGCATACTGCAGACCTTTGATCCGGATCATCACATCTTTCGTCATTTAGTACTCCTCTATTGGAATTTCCTGTGTTGTATCGATATCATAAGGAAGGATCGAATTGGCAAATTTATTAAACTTCTCTGCTGCATCGCTGACATAAAACCGATGGTTCATCTCGCTCGGATCGGTCTCGTGATCCGGATTGGAAAGCCCTTCCCTCTCCAGCAGTTTTTTCAGATCTCTGGCCGTCTCATAAGCCGGATTTACCAGATTCACTTTCTCCCCAACGATCTTCTGCACCGTAGAACGAAGCAGCGGATAATGCGTACAGCCAAGGATCAGCGTATCGATATCGTACTGAAGCAGTTCCTCCAGATAGCGTCTGGCCACTTCCATGGTAATGGGATCCTTGAGCCAGCCTTCTTCCACAAGCGGCACAAAAAGGGGACAGGCCTTGCTCACCACCTGAACATCCGGTTTCTGTCTCCGGATAAAACTGGTATAGATACCGGAATGAACGGTCGCTTCCGTGCCGATCACACCGATCCTGTCATTTACCGTAGTCTCACAGGCGACACGGGCTCCCGGCTCCACGACACCGATGATCGGGATATTCAGTTCTTTCTTGATCGTTTCCAGCGCATAGGCACTGGCTGTATTGCATGCGACCACGATGGCTTTGACTTCTTTGGACTGAAGGAAACGCACGATCTGCCTGGAATAGCGGGTCACTGTCTCTTTTGATTTGCTTCCATAAGGAACTCTGGCTGTATCGCCAAAATATACGATTTCTTCATTTGGAAGATTCCGCATGATCTCACGGACTACCGTCAGCCCGCCCACGCCGGAATCAAATACTCCGATGGGTGCTTCACACCTGTTTTTCATTCTCATACCTCCCGAAAAGGAATCGGTCTCCATTGTACAACGGCTCTCTGGAAAATGCAAGCATGGGACGGAACGCTCCGCACTGCATGCAGCATGTTCTCACAGGTATCAGAGTTCTTCGATCAGAGGCGTGCCGTCGCTGAGAAGGGCATAAAGAACTGCCTTTTCTTCCTGATAAACGGTTCTCCCGCTGGTTCCCTCCGTGATCTCCTCTTTCAGACCTTCTTCCTCTTCCTCCGGAACAAGGACCTCCAGTACCACATCAGCCCCATACTCGGAAGCAATGGTCGGGATTCCTTTTTTTCCAAGAATATACTGGATCTTTCCGATGCCGTTATAATCCGCTGCCATTTTCAGAAAAAAACCACTTCGCTTTTCAATGACCTCAGAGGCTTCCAGCCCGACCTGTACCGATTTGGAATAGGCCCGTACCAGGCCGCCGGTTCCAAGAAGCGTCCCTCCGAAATATCTCGTCACTACAACTGCCACATTATGGATATCCTCTCCAAGAAGCACATCCAGCATGGGACGGCCTGCTGTTCCCTGCGGCTCTCCGTCATCGCTGCAGCGCTGGATCTGCTGCCGGTCGCCAATGACAAAGGCAGAGCAGTTGTGCGTGGCATCCCAGTATTTTTTCTTCATCTCTGCCAGAAAAGCCAGCGCCTCTTCCTCTGTTTCCACCGGTCGGGTCGTCGCAATAAAACGGGATTTTTTCTCGATCAGCTCTCCTTCTCCGCCTTTATATAAGATTTTCTGCGTTTTCATTTATTTCCTCCCATGCATAATCAGCCTTTTTCTGGAAACAGTATATCAGACAAAGAAGTATATTTCAAATGGGGGTTTTGAAAAGGAGCCACTTTTGGTATAATGGGTTCGAACACAAGACCGTTTCAATCATTCAGGAGTATCATAAATATGAATTTCAGCAAATGGAACTTACCAAACTTAAAAAAGACGGATCTTTGTACCAAGGCAGGACGCAAACTGGCTTATCTCTGCCTGAAGGTCTTCCTAATCCTGCTTCTTTCCGGTGTGATCCTTGGTACAGCGGCAGGCTTCGGTGCTTTCCGTGGACTCATCGCCACAGCCCCGGACATTTCCAGCCTTTCCGTGGCTCCGTCGGAATCTGCCACCTACATTTACAACAGTGACGGCTCCATCATGCAGAAGCTGTCTCTCGGCTCTTCCAACCGGACGATCGTCACCATTGACCAGATCCCTGAGGATCTCCAGCACGCCGTAGTCGCCATTGAGGATGAGCGCTTTTATCAGCATAAGGGGATTGATATCCGCGGGATCCTGAGGGCCGGTATTCACGGTCTGGCTTCCGGCCGTTTTGATGAGGGTGCCAGCACCATTACCCAGCAGCTTCTGAAAAACAGTGTTTTTACAGGCTGGATGAAGGAATCCTCTCTCATTGACCGGTTCCGCAGAAAATTTCAGGAGCAGTATCTGGCGCTCCAGCTGGAGAAAAAAGTCAGCAAGAAACAGATTCTGGAGGATTATCTCAACACCATCAATCTTGGGGCCGGAACCTACGGCGTTCAGGCAGCTTCCCGCCGTTACTTCGGAAAAAGTGTTTCCGAACTGAATCTTTCCGAATGTGCCGTACTGGCCGGCATCACCCAGAATCCCACCCGTTACAATCCGATCACCCATCCGGAGGAAAATGCCGTTCGAAGACAGACGGTACTGGACTATATGCTGGAGCAGGGCTATATCACACAGGAAGCCTATGATGAAGCAGTCGCCGATGACGTTTATGCAAGGATCCAGGAGACCGATTCACAGACAGAAGAAGTTTCTATCTATACGTATTATGTAGATGCCATGATCGACCAGGTCATCCAGGACCTCATGGAGCAGAAGGGCTACACGGAGCAGCAGGCCAACAAGATTCTTTTCACCAAAGGTCTGAAAATCTATTCTGTTCAGGATATGGCGATCCAGAAGATCTGTGACGAAGAATTTGCCAATCCTGCCAATTTCCCTTCCGGAACGCAGGTAGGGGTCGATTATGCCCTCAGTGTACAGACAGCGGATGGGGAAACCATTCATTACGGAAATGAAGCCTTTCTCTCCTGGTACCGCCAGAATTTCGATGCTTCTTTTAACCTGATGTTCGATGATGAGGCTTCTGCCCGCTCTGCCCTTGCTTCTTTTAAAGAGAGTAAAACGGCAAACGGTGAAACGATCCTCGGTGAACGGATCTCACTTGCTCCCCAGCCGCAGGCTTCCCTGGTCATCATGGAGCAGGAGACCGGTTATGTGAAAGCGATCGTGGGCGGACGCGGAAACAAAGAAGCCAGCCTTACGCTGAACCGTGCAACAGCAACCACCCGTCAGCCCGGTTCCACCTTCAAGATCATCACCACCTATGCCCCTGCTCTGGACTATGACAATATGACGCTTTCCAGCATTTATTACAATGCTCCCTATACCTACCGGAACGGCGTCCCTGTCAACAACTGGGACAGCAACAACACCTATACCGGCTACACCACGATCCGGGATGCCATCACCAATTCCATCAATATCGTTGCCGTCAAATGCCTGACCGAGATCACCCCGGCCATCGGTTTCCAGTATGCGGAGCGCTTTGGTATCTCCACACTGGAAAACAGTGAAGCTCTGGACGTCAGCCAGCCTCTGGCCCTTGGCGGCATCACAAACGGTGTCACAAACCTGGAGCTCACCGGTGCTTTTGCTGCGATCGCCAACAAGGGACAATACATCAAACCGAAATTTTACTCGCATATCGAAGGTCCCGACGGAGAGATCCTCATTGACAACCGTACCCCTGTCACGACCAGAGTTCTGAAGGAGGGAAATGCCTGGCTTCTGACCAGTGCCATGGAAGATGTCGTGACGAAAGGAACCGGAACGCTGATCTCTCTTGGAGATATGCCCGTGGCGGGAAAAACCGGAACCACCTCGGATTATAAAGATATCTGGTTCTCCGGCTACACACCCTACTATACCTGCTCGATCTGGGGCGGCTACGACAACAATGATGACCTTCCGACTGTGGACGGTGACAGTTACCATACTTATCACAAAATACTCTGGAACGCTGTCATGAACCGGATTCATCAGGATCTTCCTGTGAAAGATTTCGAACAGCCGGATGATATCGTTACTGCAGCCGTCTGCAAAAAATCCGGCAAGCTCGCCATCGAAGGCATCTGCGACCAGGATCCGAGAGGCAGCCAGGTTTACGAGGAGTATTTCATCCGCGGCACTGAGCCCAAAAGCTCCTGTGACAAGCATGTATCTCTCACCGTCTGCCAGGAAACCGGTCTTCTGGCCAGTTCTACCTGTACTCCCGTCAACCGTGTCTTCCTCAAACTGCCGGAAGATAATTTTGACACCACGGACGATACCAGCTATGCCCCACCCACCCAGACCTGCCCCGGACACAAACCGGTTACAATCCTGGATGGCCTCAAAGACAGTCAGGACAACAGCGTAACCACTGTGATCGATCCTGACAGTTCCGAAACACAGAACACGGAACGGCGGGCTGAAGAGGACGGAGACACACCTGTCACGATCCCCGGAGACGGAGACGGCGATGTGAGCCTGGGTCTCCCGTAAATAAATGAGACAATCATCACACAAAAAAAGACAGTTCCAACAGATTTTCTTCTGCATGGAACTGCCTTTTTTACGTTTGCGGAACCCGGGGGTCCTTTCACATCCTTAATTTCTTTCTGAATTCCCGTATTGTATCCTTCTTCTGGAAAATAAACAGGGCCGCCAGCACCAGAAAGCTGATGCCGCTGCAGATCACCGATGGATAGGTAAACTTCAGCAGTCCCGTCCATAAAAGGATCACCGGGACACAGCCTGCCATTCCCGCCTGGATCAGATAAAAAAGATACTCTTCCCTCTCCAGCCGCTGTACCTTTGCGATCAGCGGGATCGAACAAAGTACCGTCAGAGCCCCGATCGGGAAAATGAAATCCACAGACCAGCCTCTCCAGCCGGTAAAAATATCCCATAGCACGGCTATGCCTGTCACGAGAAGCAGCTGCCACATCTCATTTTTCAGAAGATTCCGCCGTTTCATGTAAGCCACAGCCACGATCAGCCAGGTACACAGACAGCCTGCACCTGCAAACCAGAACCAGTTCAGCGTCTCCGCTGTCAGATAATTAATCATACCGCAGAACACCGCTGCCGCGATACAAAGGAAGGTAAAGAGCTGAAAGACTTTTTTATCCTCTTTTTTATAATGCTCCTGACAGCCCGGAAAATCATTTTTCTCCTCCGTGCAGGGAATCTCCTCCTTTTTCAGGATCTGAAGGAAATTTCGCTGAATGCTGTCATCCGGAAGCTTGGAGGTAAAGCCAAGAACCATTTTCCCTTCATAAGAACAGGAACAGAGCTGAAGAGAACCCGTGCTGGCAAAAATGCCGAAGCGCTCTATATAACTCCGGTATTCTTCCGGTAATTTCAGGATCCCGATGTTGGAATAGACCGCCGTGATGCTGCGGCTTCCCAGATTGGCCCCTGCCATCAGGAAATATCGTTTGAGTTCCAGCGGCACCATCCGTACCAGAACATGCTTTTCGATCCGCACATAACCATTCATATGCATGGCGATCTTTTCCGGCATAAGTTCCCGGGCGAACTGCTCTTTCACAGCTGCGAGCACATCCTCAAATGTTGTATCCTCCTGAAAAACAAAGCTGATCTCGATCCAGCCAAAAAAGTTGGTCATGGACTGGGATGGAAAATAGTTTCTTAAGTTTACCGGGATCATCAGACCGATCGGCCGTTTCTGCCGGTTTTTCGGAATCTCCTCATGAATGGCGCAGAGAAGGACCGCCGTCAGATAAACGGTGATGGAAACACCTCTGGCTTTTGCCTTTGCATGAAGCTCATTTACCGGAAGTTCTGCCTCCAGAATGTGCATTTCCTCATGGACCACCTTTTCCCCTCTGAGCTTCACGGCTGCCGGTTTGCGTTCCTTATCTCTTGGAACATCCGCTGAATAATACTGAGAAAAGCTGTCTTCCTCCTTGTCTCCCGGTGTGATCTCCTCCGGCGGCTCGATCCTTGGAAGGTTTGCTTCCGGATGAGCCAGGATCAGATAATCCTGTACCAGCTCTTCCAGAAAATACATTGCCCCGGTTCCGTCTGTCAGCGCATGGTATACCTCAAAATTGATCCTGTTTTTATGATAGCTGACTTCAAAAAGCAGGGATTTTTTATCCGGAATGTAAAGCCTGCTGCAGGGCGGCTTTTTCTCCTTTTTTACCACTGGCTGAATATCCCTGTGCTCCAGATAAAACCAGAAGAAACCTTTTCTTAAAACCGCCTGAAAAAGCGGGTATTTTTCCATCGTCTCATCCAGCGCCTGCTGCAGGAGCTCCGGATCCACCTCTTCCTTGAGTTCACAGTAAAAACGGAACACTCTCGTATCGTCTTTTCCTGTGACCAGTGGAAAGGCCAGAGCCGCATTATCCAGTTTTCTCCATTTTGAATATCCTTTTTCCACGTTCCTCACGCTTCTTTCTGCAAAAACGCATTCATATAAGTAAAGCTTTCCCTCACATGAAGGAATTGAATCCCCAATGCGAAAAATCCATGGAGAGCGTCCTTGATCCGGTGCATCTCCACCTGATTTCCGGCTTCCTTTAAGCGCTTTCCAAATTCCTCGCCTTCATCCCGGAGCGGATCAAATTCCGCTGTCAGGATCAGGGTATCCGGAAGATCCGAAAGATCCTTTTCCAGCAACGGTGCAAAATACGGATTTTCCCGGTCTTTCGGACTGCTTTCATAAAGCTTCAAATAATCTTCCATCTTAACGGCTGTCAGAAGATAATCCGTTCCGTTCTCCTTTACGGAAGGATAGGGCGACGCTTCCGTATAACAATTGTTCAGCGCCGGATAGATCAGGATCTGCCGTTTCACTGCAAACTGTCCCTTATCACGGGCCATAATGGAAACCGCCGCCGCCAGATTTCCGCCCGCACTGTCCCCCATGACTGTGATTTTTTCCGGAACTGTTTTCAACGGAAGCCTGCCGGTATAAAGAGCCTCTGCCGCCGCATAGCAATCCAGAAGAGCGGTCGGAAAGCGATACTCCGGAGCCAGACGGTATTCTACCGATACCACGATCTGGCCGGTGGACTGTGCCATCCGGGCGCAGACACGGTTATAGGTATCCACACTCTCTGTCACCCAGCCGCCTCCATGAAAAAACAGGAGCACCGGGTATTCCTGCTGCTCCTCTATTCCCTTTTTCATCGCTTCCTCACTTGGAAAATACAGGCGGATCGGAATCTCATAATCCCCGTTGTATACTTTTTCATCCAGTTTCTTTAAGAAGATACGGATGGCGTCCAGTTTCTTGATGTCCACCAGTCTTCTGGATGATTCTACCTCAATGTTGCCGTACGAAAGCGCGTGTAAAATTGCATGCATGGTCTTTGAAATCATGGTTTCCTCCAGGATAAGCGTTCATTCCTTTTATCTGCCCTGTACTATAGCATAGATAAAGATCCATTACAAGTCAGGCCTTTTCCCGGAAGTCAAAAAAATTCCAGGCAGATGCAGGCCCTTGCCTCCATCTGCCCGGAAACAGTTTTATTGAAATGGAAAAAATCAGCCCAATACCAGTTTGGCTGCGCCGCAGATACCTGCGTCATTGCCCAGTTCAGCCAGAGCGAAAGCACAGTCACGGCTGCCCTGGAATACATATTTCTTGTAATATTTCTCCACATAGTCGAGAAGGATCTTACCTGCTTTGGAAACACCGCCGCCGATAACAAAAACCTCGGGATCTACCACGCCGGCGATCACTGCCAGAGCGGTTCCAAGATATTTGCCGAATTTTTCAGCAACTTCCATAGCCAGCTCATCTCCTGCTTTTACTGCATCGAAAACAGCTTTTGCAGTCACTTCCTCATTTCTTAATACAGATGCCTTGTCGGTAGCTGCCAGCATACGGTTTGCCAGACGGACAACGCCGGTAGCGCTGGCATACTGCTCCAGGCAGCCCTGGTTTCCGCAGTTGCAGGACAGCGTCTCGTCATCTTCTACATGGATATGGCCGATCTCTCCGCCTGCACCGTGGGTTCCGGTAACGATCTTTCCGTTGACAATGATTCCGCCGCCGACTCCGGTTCCGAGTGTTACCATGACAACGTTGTGATAACCGGCTCCGCCGCCCTTCCACATCTCACCGAGAGCTGCCACATTGGCGTCATTTCCGGCTTTTACCGTCAGACCTGTGAGCTTCTCCAGTTCTTTCTCCAGCTCTACATAACCCCAGTGAAGGTTTACGGCACAGATCACGGCACCATCCTCGTTGACCGGTCCCGGAATACCAAGACCCACACCGGCGATGGCATCGCGGGCGATCCCTTTTTCCTGAATCTTCGCATCGATGGCTGCAGCCACATCCGGAAGGATGTTCACGCCGTTATTTTCCGTTCTTGTGGGGATCTCCCACTTATCCAGGATGTCACCTTTTACACTGAAAAGACCGCATTTTACGGTTGTTCCTCCAATATCAATACCAAAACAATATTCTTTCATCTTTACTCTTCCTCCGGATTTCTTTTTCTTGTAAGGGATGCCTGTACACGGTTGTACAGCTCTTTGGCCGCATTATATCCCATCTTCTTCTGACGGTGGTTGACTGCCGCACATTCTACGATGACAGCCAGGTTACGGCCCGGGCGGATGGGCAGGGAATGGCAGACTACCTTGTTCCCAAGGAATTCGGTGTACTCCTCCTCAAGTCCCATACGGTCATACTCTTTGTCTTTGTTCCACTCTTCCATCTTGATGACCAGATCGATGGACTGCGTATCTTTTACACTCTCAACACCGAACAGCGTTTTCACATCGATGATACCGATGCCGCGAAGCTCGATGAAATGGCGGGTGATGTCCGGTGCACTTCCCACAAGGGTATCGTCGCTGACCCGACGGATCTCCACCACATCATCACTGACAAGGCGGTGTCCCCGTTTGAGCAGCTCCAGGGCCGCCTCACTCTTGCCAATACCACTCTCGCCCATGATCAGGACGCCCTCACCGTAAACATCCACCAGTACGCCATGAATGGAAATACAGGGTGCCAGCTCCACATTCAGACGGCGGATGATCTCAGCCATAAAAGAGGTGGTCGTCTTATGTGCCGTGAAAATAGGAATGTTCCGTTCGACCGCCATACGGAGCATATCCTCATCCGGCTTGGTCTTTGTGGTGTAGATCAAACAGGGAATCTCATAGGAAAGAAACTGCTCATAAATCTCCAGCTTTCTCTCCCTGGACAGATGCTCCAGATAGGTGTACTCTACATATCCTATGATCTGAACACGTTTGGAATCAAAATGATCAAAATATCCTGTCAGCTGCAGGGCCGGCCGGTTGATTTCCGGCAATGTGATGCGGATCTTACTGATATCCACATCCGGCGTCACATTTTTCAGATCCAGCTGCTCAACAATCTTTGATAATGCTACACTTCCCATGCCTTTTCTCCTTTTCTTCAGATCGCAGGCACGACGCTTTCCGCTGTCATGCCGCCTACGAAATTGCTTCGCCGCAAAGCGGCACGTGCAATTCTGCATGACATCAGTCTACCATAATTTGCCGGTACGTTCAACGGATTATTCTTCGTTTTCTTTACACTTTTTATGAAAAAATTCATAGACCCTCCGGGCGCTCTGTTCATTCATGGATGGGGCCTTTTTCAATTCTTCCACCTCTGCTCCCCGGATCGCCTCCAGACTCTGGAAGGTCCGCATGAGTGATTTTCTCCGGGTCGGCCCGATGCCTTCGATATCATCCAGAATGGAATGAACCTGTTCCTTGCTTCGGAGAGACCGGTGATATTCGATCGCAAACCGGTGCGCCTCGTCCTGGATCCGTGTGATGAGCCGGAACCCCTCACTGTTTGTATCAATGGGGATCTCCACATTATGAAAATAAAGTCCTCTGGTCCGGTGATTGTCATCCTTTACCATACCGCAGACCGGGATTTCCAGGTTCAGCCTGTCCAGTACCCGCAGGGCCACATTCACCTGTCCTCTGCCGCCGTCCATCATGATGAGATCCGGGAAAATGCTGAATTTTCCAAATTCTTTTTCCAGAGCCGCTTCTTTGATCTCCGCCTGTTCATCCAGTCCATGGGAAAAACGCCGGGTCAGCACTTCTTCCATGCTGGCGTAATCATCCGGTCCCTGAACTGTCTGGATCTTAAATTTCCGGTAGTCGCTGCGTTTGGGCTTCCCGCGTTCATAAACAACCATGGAACCAACGGACTCAAAACCGCTGATATTGGAAATATCGTAAGCTTCCACCCTGGTCAGTTCCGGAAGCCGGAGCCATTCAGCGATCTCCTTCATGGCTCCTATGGTCCTTCCTTCTTCTTTTTTCATCCGGTCCTTGTCCTGGCTCAGGATCATGGCCGCATTTTTTCCTGCCAGCTCCACAAGCTTTTCCTTGGTCCCTTTTTTCGGCACCCGGAGATAAACCTTCCCGCCGCGCTTGGCGGAAAGCCAGTCACTGACTACCTGCTCGTCCTCCACTTCACAGGGCAGCATGATCTCTTTCGGGATAAAAGGCGTTCCCGCATAAAACTGGGTAAGAAAGCTTCCCACTATATCCCGTTCCGTATCCTGTGGAGCTACCCTGAGGAAAAAATGATCCCTTCCGATCATCCTTCCATCACGGACAAAAAACAGCTGCACCACTGCATCCGTATCCTGTATATCCACACCGATGATATCCTTATCTTCTCCGTCACTGACGGTGATCTTCTGCTTCTGTGCCACCTGCTTCACACTGTTGAGGAGCTCCCGCTGTTCGATCGCCGCCTCAAATTCCAGATTTTCTGCCGCTTCATTCATCCGTTCCGTGATAAGCTTCATGATGGGTTCATAATTCCCGTTCAGAAAATCCATCGCCTCGCTGACATTTTTCCGGTATTCTTCTTTTGAAATATATCCCTGACAGGGAGCCTTGCACTGGTGGATATGATAATTCAGACAAGGTCTCTCCTTTCCGATATCCCGGGGCAGATTCCGCTGACAGGAACGGATCTTATAGACCTTTCGCAGAAGCTCGATCGTATCCTTCACGGCTCCGGCACTGGTATAAGGGCCAAAATACCGGCTCTTGTCTTTTTTCATGGATCTGGAAAAAAGGATCCGCGGATACTCTTCCTGTACCGTCACTTTGATAAACGGATAGGTTTTGTCATCCTTCAGCATGGTATTGTATTTCGGACGGTGCTCTTTGATCAGATTACACTCCAGAACCAGTGCTTCCAGCTCCGAATCGGTCACAATATACTCAAAACGCCGGATCCTGGTCACCATCTGATCGATCTTGGCTCCCTTGTTCCGACTGGCCTGAAAATACTGCCGCACCCGGTTTTTCAGAGAAACGGCCTTTCCAACATAGATAATGGCATCCTTCTCATCATGCATTATGTAGACGCCGGGCTTTCCCGGCAGCTTTTTCAGTTCTTCCTGAATATCAAACATTTCTGTCCTCCTGTCAGAAAAGGCCGCCGGTCCGGAGGATCTCTCCAGACGGCAGCCCTTGGAATCGACTGTGTCTTACACGGTTGTATCTTCTTTATTTTCTGTGGTTTCCGACGCCGGAACGTCCTTGAAAGTCTCAGCCTCAGTCTCTTTGACCTCTGTCGCCTCACTCGCGCTCTCCGGCTGATCTGCCTTCTCCACCTGATCGAAGATCTCCATAAATTCCTTACCGGAAATGGTTTCCTTTTTGATCAGGAACTCTGCGATCTGATCCAGTGCCTTCCGATGCTCCGTCAGAAGACGTTTCGCCTCATCGTAGGACTCCTGAAGAACCTTCCGTACTTCCTCGTCCACCTCTGCGGCCGTGACATCACTGCAGTTCATGACCGTCCGGTCATCCAGATACTGGTTTGCTGAGATCTCCAGTCCCATAAGACCGAATTTCTTTGACATACCATACTGCGTCACCATGGCTCTGGCGATCTTGGTCGCCTGCTCGATATCATTGGAAGCGCCTGTGGTCACAGAATCAAAAACGATCTCCTCTGCCGCACGGCCACCCACACACTCCACCAGACGGGCACGAAGCTCAGCCTCGGAGTTCAAATACTTCTCTTCCTCCGGCACATTCATCACGTACCCCAGTGCTCCCATGGTCCTGGGAACAATGGTGATCTTCTGCACCGGCTCAGAATGCTTCTGAAGTGCACTCACAAGTGCATGTCCTACTTCGTGATAAGAAACGATCTCCCGTTCCTTCTGGCTCAGGATCTTGTTTTTCTTCTCTTTACCGACGAGAACCACTTCCACTGCCTCAAAAAGGTCTTTCTGGGAAACCCGGTTACGGCCTTTCTTGACTGCCAGAATTGCCGCCTCATTGATCATGTTTGCCAGATCAGAACCGACCGCTCCGCTGGTGGCAAGTGCGATCTCTTCAAAATTAACGGTCTCATCCAGATGGACATTCTTCGCATGTACTTTGAGGATATCCACACGCCCCTTAAGATCCGGGCGGTCTACAATGACTCTCCGGTCAAAACGACCCGGACGGAGAAGGGCGGAGTCCAGTACCTCCGGACGGTTGGTTGCCGCCAGGATCAGAAGACCGCTGGAGGTATCAAAGCCATCCATCTCTGCCAGAAGCTGGTTCAGCGTCTGTTCCCGTTCGTCGTTTCCACCGCCGTACCGGCTGTCACGGCTTTTACCGATGGCATCGATCTCATCGATAAAAATGATACAGGGGGCATTTTTCTTCGCCTCATCAAAGAGTTCACGGACACGGGATGCACCTACACCAACAAACATTTCCACGAAATCAGAACCGGAAATGGAAAAGAAAGGCACATGCGCCTCACCGGCTACCGCCTTCGCCAGAAGCGTCTTACCGGTTCCCGGAGGTCCGACGAGAAGTGCACCCTTTGGAAGCTTGGCTCCAATGGTCGTATACTTTCCGGGATTTTCCAGGAAATCCACGACTTCCTGAAGAGATTCCTTCGCTTCATCCTGTCCTGCCACATCTTTGAAGGTTACGCCTGTCTCCTTCTGGGAATAAACCTTTGCTTTGTTTTTTCCCACATTCATGACGCCTCCGCCGCCGGCCATCTTCCGCATGATAAAGCCGAATGCCACCCAGACAAGGACCAGAGGGATCACCAGGCTTAAAATATTGTAGAGGATCGCTCCCGTCACATCCGGGATTTCCTGTGTGTAGTCCACACCGGCTGCTTCCAGCTTCTGCTGCAGATTGTCATCTGCCATCACACCTGTATAATAGGTCAGCTTCATCCCCGGGAAAGGCTGGTTTTTCGGTGTGATCTCAATCTCGCTGGACTGGATGACCACCTTATCCACTTCTCCGTTTTCCAGCATCTTCATGAACTGGTTATAAGTGATCTCCTTTTCCGTGGAGTCCTTAAGTATCCCGTTCATAAAATTCACCAGAAGAAGCACTACCAGGGAAACGACCAGAAAGATCAGAATGGTCTGTCCGTTCTTCGTTCCCTTGCCATTCCGGTTATTATTTTGATCGCCTGGTCTCTGATCAGGGTCTCCACCAGGTATTTGATTATGGTTCATTTTTTTCCTCCTAAAAACTAATCTCTTCCATTATAAAGATTGTTCTTCCAGAAATCAATAGACAGATTTCAAAAGACTGGCAAAAAATGAAAGAAAAGTATGGAAAAATGTCGGCGCTTTGTGTATACTAAAAATAATGGAGTCAAATTTTTTGGCTCTAAATTTCGTAAAAGAAGAATGGGAATGAATAACAGATGAAAATTGGATTTGACAACGACAAATATCTGAAAATGCAGTCCGAACATATCCGTGAACGGATCAATCAGTTCGGGAACAAGCTTTACATGGAGTTCGGCGGAAAGCTTTTTGACGATTATCATGCTTCCCGTGTTCTTCCCGGTTTTGCACCGGACAGCAAGCTGCGCATGCTCATGCAGCTCTCTGATCAGGCTGAGATCGTCATCGTGATCAGTGCCGGTGACATTGAGAAAAACAAAGTCCGTGGTGATCTTGGCATCACCTATGCAACGGATGTGCTTCGTCTCATCGATGTTTTCAAGGACCGCGGTCTGTATGTGGGAAGTGTTGCCATCACCCAGTACTCCGGTCAGCGTGCAGCTGATGCTTTCAAGCAGCGTCTGAACGAACTTGGCATCAAAGTCTACACCCTTTACAATATCGAGGGTTATCCCAGCAATATCCCTCTGATCGTCAGTGACGAGGGTTATGGAAAAAATGAATACATTGAAACCACGCGTCCTCTGGTCGTGATCACTGCTCCGGGACCGGGAAGCGGAAAAATGGCAGCCTGCCTTTCCCAGCTCTATCATGAACACAAACGCGGAATCCCGGCCGGTTATGCCAAGTTTGAAACCTTCCCGATCTGGAATCTCCCCTTGAAGCATCCGGTAAACCTGGCTTACGAGGCAGCCACTGCCGATCTGAACGATGTAAACATGATCGACCCCTTCCATCTGGAAGCTTATGGAAAGACCACGGTAAACTACAACCGTGATATTGAGATCTTCCCGGTCCTGAATGAGATCTTCACACAGATCTACGGCGAAAGCCCTTACAAATCTCCCACCGACATGGGTGTTAATATGGCAGGCAACTGTATCATCGATGATGAAATCTGCCAGGAGGCTTCCCGTCAGGAGATCATCCGCCGTTACTACAACGCCATGGATGCCAGAAAATCCGGCAAAGGCTCCGAATCTGAGATCTTCAAGCTGGAACTCCTCATGAAAAAAGCCGGCGTTACGGTTCATGACCGAAAGGTCGTGGATGCTGCCCTTTCCTATGCGGAAGAGACCGGTGCCCCTGCTGCCGCCCTGGAGCTGGATAACGGAAAAATGATCCTTGGAAAAACCTCCGATCTTCTGGGCGCTCTTTCTGCCGTGCTTCTGAATGCCTTAAAAGAGCTGGCCGGTATCGATCGTCATTACCATGTGATCTCTCCGGCAGCCATTGAACCGATCCAGCTTCTGAAGACCGAATATCTGGGAAGCCACAACCCCAGACTGCACACCGATGAGGTTCTGATCGCTCTTTCCACCACCGCCGCTTCTGACCAGGCAGCCCGTCAGGCACTGGAGCAGCTTTCCAGACTCTCCGGCTGTCAGGCCCATACCTCTGTCATGCTTTCCGAGGTGGATATCAAGACCTTCAAACGCCTGGGCATCCAGCTTACCATGGAACCCCAGTATGAGAATGACCATATTTATCACTGATGGAGTGAACATTTGTAAACATTTTATCTTTTCTGTTTTTTACACTGTCCGGAACAGGTGCTGTTTCCTTTTCCGGGCAGTTTTTTTCTGCTTTTCAGAAACTTCTTCTCTTTTTCTCCTGTGCCTTGTCCGTTCCGTCTGCAGATACAAAAGTGAAAATATTTTATCTGAAAGTGTCCACAAGTTTGTTTGCATTTTTTACATTATTGATATACAATAGAGACAGCAAAAACGAGAGTTTACAAAAGGAGAAGAATCATGAGAATTATCAAAACCAAAGATTACAACGATATGAGCAGAAAGGCAGCCGATATCATGGCTTCCGTCATCACTCTGAATCCGACCTGCACACTGGGTCTGGCAACCGGTTCTACCCCGATCGGTCTTTACAAAAACCTGATCGCATCCTACGAGAGCGGAAATCTTGATTTTTCCAAAGTCCACAGCATCAATCTGGATGAGTACAAAGGTCTCTCCGGTGACAATGACCAGAGCTATCGTTACTTCATGAACCATAACCTCTTTGACCATGTCAACATCGACAAAGCAAACACCAACGTTCCCAACGGACTGGAGCCGGATTCTGACAAGGCCTGCGAAGCTTACAATGAGATCATCCACGCTGCAGGCGGCGTTGACATCCAGCTGCTTGGTCTTGGACGCAATGGTCACATCGGTTTCAATGAGCCCTGCGATCACTTCCCGAAGGAAACGCACTGTGTAGATCTGACCCCCAGCACCATCGATGCAAACAAACGCTTCTTTGAAAAAGAAGAGGATGTTCCCCGTCAGGCTTATACTATGGGAATCCAGACCATCATGCAGGCAAAGAAAGTGCTTCTGGTAGCCAGCGGCGCTGACAAAGCAGAGGCTCTTGCAAAAACCATTGAAGGACCGGTAACTCCCGAAGTTCCCGCTTCCATCCTTCAGTTCCATCCGGATGTAACCATCGTAGCTGATGAAGCTGCTCTCTCTCTTGTGAAAAGCAAGATTGACTAATGACTTTGACTGAAAAGGAGTCCTGATATTTATGATCATCAAGAATGCTTCCGTTTTCCAGGAAGACGGCACTTTCAAAACACAGGATATTTATATGGAAGGCGATAAGATTGCAGAAAGCGGCAGCGGTGATGTGATCGATGCCTCCGGTCTCATTGCCATTCCGGGACTTACCGATATCCATTTCCATGGCTGTATGCGTCACGATTTCTGCGACGGCACCACGGAGGCGATCCAGGCTCTGGCTGATTATGAGCTTTCTGTTGGTGTCACCACCATCTGTCCGGCTACCATGACATTCAGCGAGGAGATCCTCGCCGGTATCATGAAAGCTGCTGCTTCCTATGAGAATAAGACCGGCGCCGAGCTGGTTGGCATCAATATGGAAGGTCCTTTTATCTCTCCGGCAAAAAAAGGCGCACAGAACGGTATCTACATCCATAATCCGGATGCAGCCATGTTCCGCCGCCTTCAGGAGATTTCCGGCGGTCTCATCAAACTTTGTGATATTGCTCCGGAAACAGAAGGTTCCATGGAATTCATCGATGAACTCAAGGATGAAGTAGGTATCTCCATTGCCCACACCACCGCTGACTATGACATTGCAAAAGAAGCGTATGACCGCGGCGCCCGTCATGCCACTCATCTTTACAATGCCATGCCGCCCTTCTCACACCGGGCTCCCGGCGTCATCGGTGCCGCCTGCGACAGCGACCATGTACGGGTAGAGCTGATCTGCGACGGTGTTCACCTGCATCCGGCTACCGTACGCACCACTTTTAAGATGTTCGGTGACGACAGGATCTGTCTGATCAGTGACAGCATGATGGCTACCGGTCTTTCCGACGGTGATTATTCCCTTGGCGGCCAGCCGGTAAAGGTAGTGGGAAATCTGGCTACCCTGGCTGACGGCACCATTGCAGGCAGTGCAACAAACCTTATGGACTGCATGCGCACCGCTGTGAAAAAGATGGGAATCCCTCTTGGAAGCGCAGTCAAATGTGCCGCTGTCAATCCTGCAAAAGCCATCGGCATCTATGATACCTACGGCAGCATCACCCCTGGCAAAAAAGCCAATATCGTTCTTCTGGACCAGGATCTGAACATGAAGCATCTGATCTTCAAAGGCGAACTTCAGAAATAAAACCATAAAAAAAGAACCCTTCCGTCTGCACGGTCCAGGGTTCTTTTTTATTCCATCAGCAGACAAAGCACACGCATAATCAACGAGAAATCATTCTGAAAGGTTACGCCCGGGTGAAATCTGGATTTCAGCCAGCGTCCCCAATCCGTCAGATCTTTATTCGTCCAGCCCGTTGTTTTGTTTACCGTACTCTTGATAAGAGCAGAACTTTCTGCCTTGTTGCTAAGACTCCAGCCTACGTAGCTGATCTTGTTCTTGTTCAAAAATCGGATCCATGCATTTCCCTCTGTTTTATTAAGATTCCCGTTTCCTGATGCATCAGAAATACCAAATTCCGATATAAAAAGAGGCAGACCTTTATCCAAAGCCTTCTGTGCCTTGTCCCGAAGCCAGGAGCCATGCGTTCCTGCATAAAAGTGAAGCGTATACATGATATTTTTGTAACCCTTTAATGGCTTTTCCGCAGCCACATCCACATCCTGTGACCAGTTCGGCGTACCAACAAGAATCACGGCATTCTTGTCATATTTCCGGATTGTCCGGATGACCTTTCCCGCATAAGAACGGATCGTATTCCAGGAAGTACCTCCGTTTGGCTCATTACAGATTTCATAAATCACATTCGTGTTATTTTTATACTTCTTCGCCATCCGTGCGAAAAAAGACAGTGCCCGGCTCTGGTTTGTCTTCGGATTACCATCACTTAAAATATGCCAATCCACAATGACATAAAGCCCGGCAGATGTAGCGCTCTTGATTCCCTGATCCACAGTCTTCAAAAGCTTCTGTCTGTTCGCAGTATCTCCTGTGCAGTAACCGTTATAGTCTGATGTATAGAGTGCCAGACGCACGACATTGATTTTCCAGTTTTTCTTCATATAAGAAAAAGCTTTCTGATTCACATACTGAGGATACCAGGAAAGTCCATGAGTACTCACACCCTTCAGCTGCACCGCCTTCCCTCTGGAATTGACCAGTTTTGTACCTTTTACTTTCAAAGATGGAAGCTTGGCCGCCTGGCTTTTTCCTGTCGGGATCAATGCCACCATCAGCATGAATAAAGTCAGAAATACATAACATCTTTTTTTCACGTACACACCTGCTTCCCTCTTAAGCTTTTTTCTACTTGCTCATAAACACAGACCGTCTTCTACTCTTCTTCATCCAGCTTATTATTATAGCCCTCGAAGATCACCAGGCTTCCTTCCTTTTTCAGGAAATCTGCCAGTTCTTCATCACGGACCGTCCAGGAAAATTCCTGTACGCCATAGAGTCCCTTGATGATGCGGAAAGCCAGACGGTCTCTGTCCATATACTGATAAGAAATAAAATCGGGCTGAGTGATAAAATCAAACAGCAGGTGGCTGGCAAAGAAATCATAGATCGGCACCACATTGGTCCCATGTCTCCGGAAATGCTCCATGAGCTGTCCTCTTGGAACCTCCGGACAGTTTTTCCGAAACCACCATAATACTCTCGGATCAAAGGACTGGATCGCATAGGTTCCCTCGTAGCCGCTTAAGCACTCTTTCAACTTCTGACAAAGCTTCATATAACGTTTACTCATCGCATTGTTGTCTGTCTTCAGTTCGATCAGAAGCGGGACCTTACTGTCTACCAGAGACAGAACATCCTTAAAAAGCGGCATCGTCTCATCCGTCCCGAACAGCTTATAGCTCTGCAGCTCCTTTAAAGTGCTGCTGTCCACTTTCAGGCTGCTGTCGCAGGCACGCACCAGATTGTCATCATGAAAAACCACCAGTTCTCCATCACTGGTCAGATGAATATCCAGTTCAATACCGGAATTTTTGTCGATTGCCCGCTGAAAGGCCGGCATCGTATTTTCTGCAATTCCTTCCCTCATATTATAGAGTCCCCGGTGAGCATAATCATATTCCTGGATCACTTCCATGGAGACTCTTCCTTTTCTGGCCGGTTTCATAGCCAGGATATTCATAAGTCCCAGGGCAACTACCGGCATCCAGATCCTGTATTTCCATTTTTTTCTCATTGCTGTCATCTCATTTCTCAGATTATCTAAAAAGATTATAACACACTTCCTTCAGAAAAAGAGACAGCTTCCGGCAAAAAATTTCAAAATTTTCAGCGAAGACAATTGCAGATCCCTTCCAGTGTATCCGGGAAGGAAATCCCGGCTGCTTCCAGCTTTTCTGTAGAGAAAGCCAGATTCCGGAACGCACCGTTTTCCTGCTTGCCAACGATTTTTTCCGGATCTCCACCCAGGGCTTCGACCGTCTTTCTCGCTGTTTCATAAAAATCCACCCGGTTTGGACTGCCAAAATTATAGACACCGCCCGGGATTTTTCCAAGTCTGCTGATCCGCTCCGCCACGGTTCTTCCATCCGTCAGTCCCCGGAAATCATTTTCTGAAAATAAGAGAAGCTCTCCCTTATCCATAGCATTCCTGATATTCGTGATAAAATTCGGTTTTACCGGAAGTTTTCCTGGAAGATCATACATCCAGGTAAGGCGGAGAGAAATACCATCCGGACACTGTGCGGCAATGATTTCCTCCGCTTCCAGTTTTTCTCTTCCGTATACATTTGCCGGTTTCAGAATTTCTGTTTCTTTGTGTGGTGTCCGGATCTTTGATCCGGTATATACCTGATCCGAGCTGGCAAAAATGAGCTTCGTTCCATTTTCGCGGCATGCTTTTGCCAGATACTCCACACCGGTGACATTCACCTTCCAGCTTCCTTCCGGATCACGTTCGCAGGCTCCGGTGTCCGAAATGGCTGCTGCATGGACCAGGACATCCGGTCGAAAGCTTCCCAATACTCTTTTCACCTGTTCTTCGTCTGTAAAATCCAGTTCCCGTCTGGTCATGGGAAGCACCTTTACCTCTCCCTTTTCTCTGAGAGCAGCTTCTACTCTCGGTCCCAGAAAACCTGTGGTTCCTGTGATCATCCATGTTTCCATTTTCATTTCCCCCTTGCATCATCTTGTGATTTTTCTGTGAATTTTCCCTTTATATGTACACAACTTACGTTCTGTGTGTTACAATACACACGTCACGGAGAAAGTCGCCCCTGCTTTTCTCCTCATTTTACTAAAATATAATCTTTTATCAAAGGAGATCAAACACTATGAACAGAAAAAAACTGATGGCCCTTCTGGCCGCTGGTATCTTCAGCGTCGTTTCTATAAATCCAACTGCCGTTCTGGCAGAAAGTGCGGAAACCGAATCCACTACTGGCGAAGCCCTTGCTGTTCCTGCCGGTGAAGCCTTTGCCGCAGACGGCGACGGTGCAGATGGACAGATGATCGTTTCTGATGACGGAACTCCCATCAAAAAGACAGCCAAAGCCTCTGAGATGGGAATGGCTTCTGAAGATTCCTATTCTTTCCCCTTTATGGGACTGACCGCTGTCCTTCCGGACGAATTAAAAAAGCAGATTGATTCTTCTGATGTACTCATGCTCTCCGCTGAAGACTGGACCGAGGCTTTTGACGGGATCAAATATGCTTACCTCAGCTGGAACAAGCTGACCGAGGAGCAGAAATCCGAAGATGTCAATCTTCTCGGAACCGGCTACGATGAATGGCTTGACAGCATCGAACGCATCGGAACCCTTGGCGTTTACAGCACCGATGTTCTGGACGATCTCGACACACTGACCGGCTGTAAAGAGCACAAAGAGCTCGGAAGCAGTGCGGACGGCAAATTCAAATATTATCTGAGCATCAATACGGATGCAGAAAAAGAACTCACCGATGAAATCGAGAAAATCGAGACCACACTGACCGAGATGACTCCCTTCAACGGACAGTCTGCTTTTGAACAGCCTTCTGCCGCCACCTCCGATGCTAACACGGTAGGAACCTTCGAGACTACCGATATTGATGGAAATGCCTATACAGAAAAGGTATTCAGCGATTATGACCTCACTCTGGTCAATGCCTTTACAACCTGGTGTTCTCCCTGTGTCAATGAGATGCCGGAGCTGGAAAAGCTCTATGAAGAAATGAAAGAGCAGGGTGTCGGTGTTGTCGGCATGGTACTGGATACGGTTGGTGATGACGGAAGCGTCAATGACGAGACCGTTAAAAAAGCACAGGTTTTAAAAGAAAAAACCGGTGTTACCTACCCGCTCCTGATCCCCGATTCCGGTTTTCTGAACGGACGGATCCAGGGACTGCAGTCCTTCCCGGAATCCTTCTTCGTTGACAAAGAAGGAAACATCGTCGGCGATCCCATCATGGGAAGCAATGATTTTGACGGCTGGAAAGAAGCGGTTGAAAATCAGCTTGCTGCCCTCAAAGGAGAATGATCTTCCATGAAAAAAATACTTGATACCAAATGGCCGGGGCTTGCCCTGGCCGCTGCCGGGATCCTTATGATGGCTTACGGGATTTTCCGGGGAGAGATGAGCGTTGTTCTTACCAAAGCCATAAATATCTGTATGGAGTGTGTCGGAATTGGATAAGAAAAAACAGATCAAAGACTGGCCCAGACATTTGATACAGGCTGGCTGGGCCGCCCTCACAAACTCCCATATTTCCGGCTTTATTACCGGAAAAATATATACCGGAAAACTGAAAAACGTCTGTGTACCCGGTCTGAACTGCTACTCCTGCCCCGGTGCCACAGGAGCCTGTCCCATTGGCTCCCTGCAGGCGGTCGTTGGCAGTTGGAACTTTAAATTTGCCTACTACGTCATCGGTTTCCTGATCTTTGTCGGTGCCCTTCTTGGACGTCTGGTGTGCGGTTTTCTCTGCCCCTTCGGTCTGATCCAGGATCTTTTACATAAAATCCCGTTTTTCAAAAAAATACGCACCTTCCGTGGAGACAAGCTTTTGAGGAAGCTGAAATATGTGATCTTCCTGGTCTTTGTGATCCTGCTTCCACTGTTTCTCACAGATATTATGGGACAGGGTGCTCCTTATTTCTGTAAGCTCATCTGTCCTGCCGGAACTCTGGAGGGCGGTCTTCCTCTGGTGCTCCTGAACAAAGGAATGCGAAGCGCCATCGGCTGGCTTTATCTCTGGAAAAACACCATTCTCCTTGTGACGGTCCTGCTTTCCATCCTGATCTACCGGCCGTTTTGCAAGTATCTCTGTCCGCTGGGCGCTTTTTATTCCGTTTTCAATAAGGTTTCTGTTTTCCGTTACCGCATCGACAGGGAAAAATGTGTACACTGCGGAAAATGCGCCAGTGCCTGTCAGATGGGTGTCAACCCGGTAGAAAACCCGAACAGCAGCGAATGTATCCGTTGCGGCAGATGCCGTCAGGCCTGTCCGAAGGATGCCATTTCCTGCGGTTTCTGCGGCAGGAAAAAATAAGCATTATCTGCATTCCATATGGATCTCAATGGAATTTCCCTCCACCCGGACGTTTGCATAGCTTCCTGTGATCAGAGGCATTGCCGGGTGGAGATGCCCGAGATCCACATCCATGATGACTGGCACTTGATATTTTGCCAGCAGATCCGTTACTGCATGATACTGATCCAGTCCCATCGCAGGCTGGTCAAACATCATCGGTCTCCCGATCAGAAATCCCTTTGTATACTGGAACCAGCCTGCGTGATCCAGCTGCCAGATCGCACGGCGGATACTGAATACATTCAGCTCACAGGCTTCCAGGAACCAAAGGATCCCGTCTTCTTTGTATTTTTCTATAAATTCTGTTGTTTTATCAAATTCTGTTCCCTTTAAATTTACCAGACAATCCAGACAGCCTCCCAGAAGCCTTCCTTCAAAAGCCGTATCCTGATCCGGATATTTTTTCAGGATCATCGGTTCTGTGATGTGATAGGGTTCCAACGGGGTTTCTTCTGTTTTCAAGGAACCGTCCGCCTTTTCCCAGCCGTCATAATTCTGTACCGTCCGAACCTCTCCTGTCAGGATACCAAAAGTATCGTTCAGAGATGGATGCCAGGGTTCCATACCAAAGTCAGCGGCACAGGGACCATACACAGAAGCAGTATCACAGAGCGTTGTCAGAAGATAGGTAAAGTTGGTATTGTCCGAATAGCCCAGATACCATTTGGGCGGTGCTTCCCGGATGGCATCAAAATCCACATACTCCAGTATCTCACACATCAGTTCTCCACCACCACAGGAGATCAGGCAGTCATTTTCCACACTTCGATAGCTTTCTGTCAGTTCTTTTCCACATTTTTCCGGTGTATTGCTGATACCGATTCCTTCAGATGCATAGCAGTTCGGACCCAGCTGGCACTGGTATCCCATTTCCTGAAATTTCTTCTGTGCGTTGAGAAACGCGGATTTATAAGGCTCCGTGGCGCAGCCAAAGGAAGGCGCCACAAAACCGATCGTTCCGCCTTTTTTCAGATTTTGGGGATATCTCATTGTTTCCATTCCTCCTGTTTTTCAATTGTTGAAAAGAAATAGCCGATGCTCGGCACGGTAAGTCCGCCCTCATAAAGCTTCCGTATCTCATCCGGCCACATCCAGTGGACTTCACTCACCTCTTTTGTTTCTGCCGCACTAAGATCCGGCACAAAACAATCCTCTTCTTTTTCTTCAAAAAGCCAGACATCCAGCAGATGAGGCATCGCCGAATCTCTCACCATAAAGAAAACCTGTCTGCCATTCTCAGGTACCAGTCTTACCCCTACTTCTTCTTCTACTTCCCTGACTGCTCCGTGAAGACTTGTCTCTCCCAGAAGCACAGACCCTCCCGGGCACTCCCACATCAGCGGATGCGTCGGTCTGTCCGCTGACCGTTTTGATATCAGGTACTGTCCCTGGCGGTTCTTCAGCCAGACATGAACAACCAGATGATACAGTCCTTCCGGTATGGCCTCTCCCCGAATCTGCTCCCGTCCGGTACATTCCCGGTTTCTCGTATACAAATCCCATTTTTCCATAGACGCCTCCGATCTTCCGGACAACAGGATTTCCGGTCAAAAAAATCCTGTTCTGCGGAATCTGTCTGTTTTCTCCGGATCCTTCTTTTCCGAATTTATTCTAACACAGATTTCAGCAAAACAGGATATTTTTCTACTTTTTCTCTCTTTTTTCAAAGCTCACAAACCATACCATATAGAAGTAGGTATAGACTAAGGCCACAAGCCCCAGGAGAATCTCCGAAAAAAACTTTTCCGTGATCCCTTCCAACAAAAACAAGGCGGTAGGAAAAGCCGGAAAGATCGTCCAGACAACCACCCAGCGGTTTTTTCTGTTTTCCCGGACGGCCCTCAGCACGTGGAAATTGATCTCCTCGATCTTATGCTTTCCCAGAAAACCGATCAGCCCGTGAAAAAACACCGTAAACACCAGGAGAAAGAAAGCCACCAAGAGATTGGCTCCTACCAGCATGCCTAAGGAATCTGCACCCGGGTCCAGTTTCCCGCCGCTGCCTTCCCTCGTTACGATTTCTACCGTCATAAGCATATAAATCACAATGCTTAAAAGACTGCACCCAAACATGGCCAGCCAGGCCAAAAGCTTCTTATTTTTCATCCGCATCCTCCTCTCCCTGCCGATATTTCCTGCAATCTTCCATCCAAAGATGTTGGGGTCAAAAGGTCTTTTGCCCCCAACTGATTTTATTTCTTTACAAGAGCAGGAATCCGATAGAGATAATTTTTCTCGGAGGTCACACCATAAAAGGTATAGCCCCAGAAATTCATTTTTCCATAAGTATATTTCTTATCCAGCCAGGTAATGCCTCCATTGCTGAGGATCGGCTGGGAGCTGGCTGAAAATTCCATATTGCTGTATTTTTTCCGAAAGACCACAGTTCCTTCATTATTTAAAACCACATAATGCAGGGTTCCTTTGTTGTTCCTGGTTGTGGTAAACATCACAGCCACCCGGTCATCGGAAAGTTTTACCATACGGACTTCTCCCACCCGGACCTTCGTAGTTTTCGGATTGTAGGTGGTCAGCCATTTGATCTTCGTTTTCAGAGTCTCCTTGTTCGTGATGGTCACAAACACATTCTGGGCATATTTGGAAGAATTCCCCGTCACTCCGGCCACCTTATAGCCCTGAGGCACAGAAGTTCCCGCGATGATCACGTTATCTGCCGTGGTTTTCATGCCGCCTTCTGTAAGACCGGTATAATTTACTCCCTGTTCGCCTTTAATCTTAAAGGGCAGAACGGTCTCGATGGTCTGTTCCTTAGTGCCGTAATTTTTCACTACTGTCAGATCCACCGCCCGGGAATAGGCATCTCCATGATTGGAGAGATAGAGATTGTCCGCATCAAAATCCACATACTGGTTGAAGGAGTGGCTTGTATAATCCTCGTTTGCCATTTTGTATTTCATGGTCTTCGTATCAACCACGAAAGAAATATTGGACTGATGCCCGTCATAAAACATGATCCGGCTGGTGGTCACATAGAGCTTTGTTCCCTTCAGCTCCATCCGGCAGTTTCCTGCTTCGAAGGGTGTGACAATCCCTTCAAACACGTTTCCTTCTGCTCCTCTGACATTACAGGTCTTCTGTAATTTCCAGGAAGCAGAATATTTCATCACTTTGATGACCGTCTTCGTCCTGCTCTTCTTGGGATTGGAATAGCCCACGGCTACATAGAAGCAGCCGTCCGTCCCCCGGTAAAAACCGCCCCAGCAGTCGAATTTTCCCAGACGGATCCGCCTTTTGGTTTTGATTTTTCCTGTGGCGTTCAGTGTATAATCAACCAGGGTCTGTTTTTCCCGGCATACGGCATGGAGGGTATTTCCCTTTTCATAATAGAACGTCTCATCCCTGCTGACCCAGAAACTTCCCCCGTACTGTCCACCCTCTTCCCTTTGGTCCAGCTTTATCTTGACTTCTTTCTTGCTGACCGTTGTCTTTTTGGGGACATAGCAGGAGCGTCCTTTGGAGCTGGTGGTATACTCCGGGAAAACATACTCTACCTTATAAATAGACGCTTTTCCTGCCTCTGCATTCAGAGTTTTCTGCCCGGCGGAAGGATTTTTCTCTGTATAGCGCAGCTTCCATGACGCATTGAGATTGGGTCTTGAATAAATTTTGTAATATTTGACACTGGGATTCGCCTTCCACTTGAGTGTGACCTTGGAATCTCCCGGCGTGATGCCCGTGATCTTCGCATCTTTATAGCTCATTTTGTAAAAAGCCATGGCGTCGATCTGCCAGTAGTAAATGCCCTCCTCAACCTTATAATAATCCTTGTTTCCTGCCCGCAGCTTCGGAATGACACAGTAACCGTACTCCACATTCTGCTCCGTTGGAAGAACTGCGGAAAGCTGATCCGGAGAATCAATCTCCTGGATGACCTGCAGCTCTTTCAGATTGCCGTCAGCTTTCTCTGCCCGGGCTATGAGATAGCCTGTTGCGCCGGTTACTTTTTCCCAGTTTAACCGAATGCTCTTGTAGTCATTGACATCCACAGAAATGATTTTTGCATAAGTATAAGGCGCTACCACTACCGTAAAATGGTACTCTTTTCCCCCGACCGTTCCTGTGATCCTGGCGGTTCCGCAGGAAGCAAACGTAAAATACACATTGCAGTAAATATCCGTCACTCTTAACTTCTGCACCGCGCTGTCCGCATCGATCCGGGCCACCTGGGGATTGGAGCTTGTAAAGACAGCTTCCTCTGCACCTTCCAGTACTGCATTTCTTACAAAAAACCACAGATACGTCCTCTCCGGACGACCGTTCTCCCGCGGGTTCATGCCTGTCTCATAGATCAGCTCTCCCGTCTCATCTCTTTTCATATCGGAATATTCCTGTTCCCAGCCATCTTCCTCTGCTGCCCGGACCATCACCGGAAAGCAAAGCACAAAAAAGACTGCCAGCACAGTCCCTAACAATCTGCAAACTCTCTTCATATCCCATACTCCTTAAAAAATATCCCGGAGGAAACCTCCAGGATATTTTTCATTTCTCTTTGATCGCTTTACTCCATGGTTCCGTCGTCGGTTGCTTCCGGGATCATGCTCTCATCATAGATTTCGTCAGAGCCTTCCTCACTGTAGCTCTCATCACTGTATTCGTCTTCGTAGGAATCCTCGCTGTAGGCTTCGGTCTCACCCGGTTCCTCTTCGGAATAGGTTCCCTCGTCCCCGGCACCATCCACGCCATAAATCTTCTTGAAGAATGCTTCTGCTTCATCGCTTACGGTCTGACGGACAGTCGGATCTACAGAAACCAGCTTCTGGGCTGCATCGGTAACAATCAGATCTTTGATTTTCTGAGAAAGAACCTTGACTTCCGGTGCGCCATACTCTGCGGTATCCAGTTCATCCAGCGTCTTCGCCTCTTCGCTCAGTCCTTCAACCAGGAATTTCAGAAGGAATTTATTGAATTCCTCTTTCAGTGCTTTGGAAGTTTCCTCATCTGCCTCCAGAGCCGTCACATCCATCTCACTGATCTCTTTGTACTCTTCCTTATGTTCACCGTTTTCTGCTTCCACTCTGGATGCCTCGGTAGTCAGATCCAGGACTCTGTCCAGATACCAGTTGATCTCGGTGTAAGTCACTTTCTTCTCATCGCTAAGATCATCTGTGGTATACTGCGGCTCTGTGGAAACTTCCGTTTCTGCAGGAGCTTCTGTTTCTACAGGAGCTTCGGTTTCAAGAACAGGAGCTTCTGTCTCAAGCGGAGCCTCTGTCTCGAATTCCGGTGTTTCGGACGGTACATCACTGTAGCCATCTGTTTCCACCGGCATCTCGGTTTCTGCAGGCATCTGGGCATCGATTCCATCACTGCCCTCGGTATAAGTTTCTGCAGGCATTTCCGTCTCAAGGATCGGTGATTCCGTCTCAGGAAGCGGTGCATCGGTTTCCGGCTCCAGGGTAGATCCGGTGATGACATCCCCGCCAAACGCATCATCGTTGGTATTATCCAGAATGCTGGCCTCTGTCTCTTCTGTTTCGGTCTCAGCTTCTGCCTGCGCGTCCTGTGCAGCCTGCTGGGCGGCACTCTCTTCGTCATTCGACTCGTCTCCGCTCAGTTCATCCGTCTGACTGGTCACTCCTACGTTCTCATCCACACGCTCCAGCGTATCCTTCATATCATCGTAGTTATAATCCTCCTGGGAAATCTTATCCAGAAGCTCCGTAACCATATCGACCTGATCCTGGGTCAGCTGTGTATTGTTGTCATTGGCTGCCTCATTGACAATATTCTGGATCACTGTAATATCTGTGATATTCTGGGAAATGATCTCCGTCTTTGCCTCATTGACAATGGCAGTTGCCTCTTTCTGACCTACATTATTGGCAAGCTGTCCGGTAATGACAAGCTCCTCTGTGGCAAGCTCTTTTTTCTGAGGACTCAGAGTCTCTCCGCTGGCCTGTTCATAAGCCATGATGATTCCGGTCAGAGCACCTGTTCCGGATACCTGAATGGGAGATGCAGCAATTACATCACAGTTCACAACACCGGAAGTAGAAAGGGTGGTAGCGATCATGTTGCAGGTCACCCAGTCCAGATTGGCTGTCTTTACCTGGATTCCGCCGGAAGCTGTCGGGGATACCAGAGCACAACTGTATGTGTGGGTTCCGATCTGCTCCAGAGGAACATAGGATCCCAGATGATCTCTCTCGTCCTGGTTGGTGATCGTCAGGATATCCACCTGATCGGCGGTCACGCCAAAATAATTCATAACGATCTGTTTCTGCTGTTCACTGAGATCAGCTCCAAGAGTTACTACTTTTCTGCTGTCTGCACTGACACCCATGGAAAATCCAAGTGCCAGGCAGAGTCCAAGAGCAGCCACACTGGTAAATTTTTTCTTCATCATAAAACCTCCTCACTTGTTATGTCTTAACCTTCGCTTCCCTTTCGGGAGCCTACTTCCTATTTTAGCAGATTTTCCGAAAAATGCCTATCTTTTTTATGAAAAATCCTGGCTTTTCTCTTAAGGTCTGCTGCTTTTCTCAGAAAGACAAATATTTTTCTCATGTCCGCCCCGGTTGGACATTGACGTTTACAGTTTTATTCGGTACAATGAAGTTAATTTACTAAGATAGGAGTTTTTTCTGATGGCAGCACACAACAAAACCATACCGATGACAGAGGGAACGATCTGGAAACGGATCGTCGCTTTCGCCATTCCTCTCTTTCTCGGGAACCTCTTTCAGCAGCTTTACAACATGGCGGACTCTCTCATTGTAGGGAACTTTCTCGGAAGCAACGCTCTCGCCGCAGTCAGTTCTTCCGGCAACCTGATCTTCCTTCTGGTCGGCTTTTTCAACGGTATCGCCGTAGGAGCCGGCGTCGTCATCGCCCGCTACTTTGGTGCGCAGGAAAAAGAGCAGCTCCAGCGTTCCATCCACACCACCATTGCCTTTGGTCTGATCTGCGGTATCGCGCTCTCACTGATCGGCGTGATCCTGGCTCCGAAGATCCTGATCCTGATGGGCACACCGGAGGAAGTACTTCCGAATTCAACGGTTTATTTCCAGGTGTATTTTGCCGGTTCCATCTTTTTTGTCATGTACAATATTTTTGTCGGAATCCTTCAGGCAGTGGGTGATTCCAGACATCCGCTCTACTACCTGATCATTTCCTCTATCACAAACGTGATCCTGGATCTGATCTTCGTAGCCGTTTTCCACTTCGGCGTAGGAGCTGCTGCCCTGGCTACCACGATTTCACAGGCTTTGAGTGCCATTCTCTGTCTCCGCCAGCTTTTGAGAAGCCCGGAAGAGTACCGGGTCTCCATCAAAAAGATCCGTCTGGATTTCTTCATGCTGCGGCAGATCATTTCCAACGGTCTTCCTGCCGGCGTCCAGAATTCCATCATTGCCCTGGCTAACGTGGTGGTACAGTCCAACATCAACTCTTTCGGAAAAATGGCTATGGCCGGCTGCGGCTCTTATGCCAAGGTGGAGGGCTTTGCTTTTCTCCCGGTTACCTGTTTTGCCCTTTCCATTACTACCTTCACCAGTCAGAACATCGGGGCAAAAAAATATGACCGTGTCAAAAAAGGTGCCCGCTTCGGCGTACTCTGTTCCATCACGCTGGCAGAACTTGTGGGAATCCTTATGTTTCTTTTCATTCCCTATCTGATCTCCGCCTTTAACCGCACACCGGAAGTCATCCAGTATGGAACCAGCCAGGCCCGGATCGATACACTGTTTTACTTCCTCCTGGCCTTTTCCCACTGTGCCGCCGGAATCCTCCGCGGCGCCGGAAAATCCGTTGTTCCCATGATCGTCATGATGGTCTGCTGGTGTATGATCCGCGTGACCTACATCACGATCACACTCCATTTCATCCCCTCCATTCAGGTCATCTTCTGGGCCTATCCCCTGACCTGGAGTTTAAGCACGATCGTCTTTCTGTTTTATCTCTTTAAGACGGACTGGCTGGGGGAAAGAAAGGAAGCATAAAGCCAACGACAATAGTCAGATTTGCAAACAAGTGAATGGTATCATTCTTTTTTCAACTACGTTAGAAGAGGCTGTCGCGTTCGTACGACAGCCCCTTTTTATTATTCTCGCTTCTTTTATTGTCACCGTTGTGGGTGGTGTGATTTGTCATTGCATCATCAAATGGCTGGATGGTGACAAATAGTCGGTAACGAGCCTATGGACTTAACCCCTTCCATACATAAAATGGGAATAAAAAACCCCAGAGTCAGCCTCCCTGGGGTTTTTGTCGGCTTATGGTCGAATCACCTGAATTACTCGCTTCTCTTGCCTATTGGCATTATAGCATATATATTTGCAAAATTCAATATACAATCTGTTTTTTATCCATCATTCAAGGAACGCCTTCAGAGCGAGGCTGCTTCCTTCTTTTCTCATCCGGAGGCTTTTCAAACCATCAACAAGGTGGCTGACTGGCTCTATGCAATCTGTGAACAGCTATCATGACGAATCTCCATCCGTACCGGTCCGCATCCCATCAGCTCCACGCTTCGTTCATCCGGCTGTGAGAAGCCTGCATAGACTTCGAATGCTCCGGCAGCAGCCTGGCGCTGTCCTTTTTCATCTACTACGGTAAAGGACCGTTCATCGAGAACCAGTGTCTTTTCCATGGTCTTGCCAGGCTGAACGGTAATGCGGGCGAACGCGGAAAGAGACGGATGGAGAGGCGCCCAGGGAGATTCCTCGCTCCTGACATAGATCTGAAGCGTCTCTGTCACTTCTCTCTCTTCGGGGTTATGAACGGTCACGACTACTTCCGCACCGCTCTCTCTTTTCTGTACTTCAGCATTGGTAAGCTCCAGCTTTCCGTAGGTCAGGCCATAGCCGAAGGGATACTGGGCTTTGCCCTTCAGATAACGGTAAGTTCTGCCCTCCATGGTATAGTCTTCAAATTCCGGAAGTTCCTCCAGAGATTCATAGAAGGTCACAGGCAGCTTTCCGGTAGGCGCTGTTTCTCCGAACAGAACCTTCGCAGCCGCACGGCCGCCCTCTGCCCCCGGATACCAGAGCACCAGAATGGCATCAAACTGCTCCCTCGCATAAGAAAGATCAATATCGCTTCCTGCCATCAGGCAAAGGATCACCGGTTTTCCGCAGTCCGCCAATGCTGCCATCAGCTCTCTCTGGGATTCCGGCAGAAGAAGATCCTTTTTATCTCCGGAAAAATAACTGTTTCCGGTATCCCCTTCTTCTCCCTCCAGCGTCTCATCCAGTCCCACGCAAAGGATTACCGCATCGCTGTATTCTGCTACCGTTCTTGCCTCGGAAATCCGGTCTTTGGCGTAAGCCAGAGATTCTACTCTGTCTTTGCTGAGGTCACAGCCCACAGAAGTAAGGATCCGCACAGAATCACCCAGATAATCCTGCAGTCCCTCCTGAATGGTCACATATCTGGACGCCGTTCCGTGATAATTACCGATCAGGGCAGCCCGGCTGTCCGCATTGGGGCCGATAATGCCAAGCGTATGGATTTCCGTTTTTTTCAATGGAAGTACTCCATTGTTTTTCAGAAGGACAAAGCTCTCCTCTGCTGCTTTTTCTGCCAGTGCCAGATGCTCTTCGGACTCCACTTCCAGATAAGAAATCTGATCGTATTCTGTCTCATCAAAAAGTCCCAGAAGATAACGAGTTGTGAAAAGACGTACCGCAGCTTCCGTAATGGTTTCTTCAGAAACCAGCCCGTCCTCACAGGCCTTCTGGACATAAAGGTAGGTAACGCCGCAATTCAGGTCACAGCCGTTGTTGATCGCCAGAGCAGCCGATTCTTCTGCTGTGGAAGTCACCATATGGTTGGTATGGAAATCACGGATAGCCCAGCAGTCGGAAACAAAATGTCCCTGAAAGCCCCATTCCCCGCGAAGGATATGCTGAAGCTTTTCACTGCCGCAGCAGGGTTCCCCGTCTGTCCGGTTATAAGCACCCATGACGGCTTCCACATCTGCATCCTTTACCAGCATCTCAAAAGCCGGAAGATACGTTTCATAGAGATCTTTTTCCGTTGGCTTTGCATCAAACTCATGACGCAGAGCCTCCGGGCCGGAATGAACGGCAAAATGCTTTGCACAGGCAGCCGCTTTCCTGTATTCTCCCTCTCCCTGAAGACCTTTTACAAAAGCCGTTCCCAGCTTTCCGGTAAGATAAGGATCCTCTCCGTAGGTCTCATGTCCACGTCCCCATCTGGGATCACGGAAAATATTCACGTTCGGAGACCAGAAAGTCAGACCCTTATAAATATCCCTGTCGTTCTGTTTCACATTTTCATTATATTTCGCTCTTCCCTCTGTCGCGATCACCTCTGCCACATCATGAAGAAGCTCTGTATCGAAACTGGCTGCCAGAGCGATCGCCTGCGGAAAAACCGTCGCCTGTCCGCTTCTTGCGACCCCGTGAAGACCTTCATTCCACCAGTTATACGCCGGTATTCCAAGTCTTTTGACAGCAGGTGCATCATATCTTAACTGGCTGCATTTCTCTTCCAGCGTCATTTTTCCCACCAGTTCTTCTGCCCGTTTTCTTGCTTCTTCTCTCGTCATCTGCAAATCCGCCCCTTTCTGTTCCTTCCATGATGCCGCATGCCTCAAAGTAAAAAAAGAGCAGCTCTGTCTTTTCAGGGCATTGCCGCTCCTTTTTTATCTCTTTTATGCCAGAGATCCCATCGGATCCCAGGGTTTCAGCATGATCGGCTCGCTTTCGTAAGCCTCCAGTGCCTCTTTCGGAAGATATTTCTTATTGACCACGATCTGGTAGGTATACTCGTCAAACCAGCGGTCAGACATTACATAATAACCTTCTTTACCGGCATCCTCGCCCCAGCTGTTTTCTACTCTCCAGCGGTTGGGTCTGCCATCCTCGTCAAGGTTGACACCCTGGAATACCATGGCATGAGTCATCAGACTCTGGCCATACTCCAGTCTCTCCGCCTTGTTCATGCCGAAGGTGGTTCCAAAGAGGTCATCTACACCGTAAAGATCCAGATCCATGATGCCCTCACGGCAGGAACGCTGTCCTACATCACTTCCGAACCATACCGGCTCGCCATCCTGCAACTGGGCAATGGCAGCTTTTTTCAGCTCCTCGATCGGCAGGTTTACATATTTTACCTGACGGCCTTCCAGAACGTTGCCCAGATACTCGACGCTGTAGCTGCGATAGTAGGGCTTGTCTTCGGTGGGAGCGTTGATGATGCTGATGTACTCATCCAGATCCAGGCCGATGTACTTCTCATAAAAAGCCTTCGGAGTCAGGTTCAGATCCCGGTGGAAGTTCTTATCTTTATCACGGTACTCGAAATCAAAGGTCTTTGGCGGTTTTCCAAGGCAGATGCAGAGCATGTTATAAACGGTCTGCATCATCTCATCCTTCATGGCACGAAGCTCTGCGTCTGTCTTTCCCTCTTTGTGGGCCTTTCGCAGGATGCAGGCATACTCACGAAGCTTCTCCGTCATATAGGAAACCATCTCGTTGGTTGCAGAGGAAGAGAAGGTCTCCGGCATTGCTCCCTTCGGAACCAGGCCGTATTTGCTCACGATCGCAGTCAGCATATCCCACTGTCCGCCGTCGTTTAACGGCATAGAAAGAAGATGGGCGATCAGTCTTCCTTCTGTCGGCTCATCCAGTGTTTTCAGGATGCATTCCAGGAAGTAATTGGATTTTTCCAGCTTGTCATAGAACAGCGTATAGTTCTGGGAGAGTTCGAAGTTCTCCAGATTCCGTTCCCGGATCACCTGGAAACGCAGGCAGTTCAGAGCTGCAAACATCCAGCAGCGTCCGCTCTTCTTCTGGTTGGTGATCTTTCCCTGCTCCAGGCTGATGGAAAAATCAAAAGTCGTCTTTCTCTCGGTCTCATAATTTTTCGCGGAAGCGTTCACACCATTTGCAGTCACTGCATTCATTGCCAGAGCATTGGCACGATTGGCGTCAAAGTTTTTTTCGAACGTTTCCAGACTTTCCATAGAAATCATCGTATCCATTTCATAAGTCTCCTTTGTAAAAATACTGTACCTTTATTCTAGCATATTTTCCTGAAAATGGTTAATACTTTTCGTAGAGTTCTTTTTTGTTAAAAAAAAGACAAAAAGTACTTGCGTTAATTATTTAACAGAGTTATAATAGGACCGTCGAGAGAAAAAGATCTCGAACAACTGATCAAGCTTACTAAAACTTTTTTTAAAGGAGATGACAAACATGGCAAGATTTACTTTACCGAGAGATATTTACCATGGAACTGGATGTCTGGAAGAGCTGAAAAACCTGAAAGGTAAAAAGGCTGTTCTGGTTGTAGGCGGCGGCTCTATGAAGCGTCAGGGCTTTCTTGACCGCGCTGTAAACTACCTGAAAGAGGGCGGCATGGAAGTGCAGCTGATCGAAGGTGTAGAACCGGATCCCTCTGTCGAGACTGTCATGAGAGGTGCAAAAGTGATGCAGGAGTTTCAGCCGGACTGGATCGTGGCAATGGGCGGCGGTTCCCCCATCGATGCAGCCAAGGCTATGTGGGCTTTCTATGAGTATCCGGATACAAAATTCGAGGATCTCATCACTCCCTTCGGTTTCCCGGAGCTGAGACAGAAAGCAAAATTCGCTGCTATCCCCTCTACTTCCGGTACTGCTACCGAGGTAACTGCTTTCTCCGTTATCACTGATTATCAGAGCGGTATCAAATATCCGCTGGCTGATTTCAACATCACTCCGGATGTTGCCATCGTTGATCCGGATCTGGTTATGGGACTTCCTGTAAAACAGGTTGCCTATACCGGTATGGATGCTCTGACTCATGCCATCGAAGCTTATGTTTCCACCCTGAACTGCCCGTTCACCGATCCGCTGGCTCTGCAGGCCATTGAAATGGTTCTGGAATATCTGCCGGCTTCTTACAACGGAAACAAAGTTGCCAGAGAGCAGATGCATTATGCACAGTGCCTGGCTGGTATGTCCTTCTCCAACGCTCTTCTGGGTATCGTTCATTCCATGGCCCACAAGACCGGCGCTGCATTCTCTACCGGACATATTCCTCACGGCTGTGCAAACGCTATTTATCTGCCGTATGTTATCAAATACAACGCAAAAGATCCGGTTGCTGCTTCCCGTTATGCTGAGATCGCACGCAGAATGGGTCTGGAAGGAACTTCCCAGCAGGCTCTGATCAACAGCCTCTGCGAAAAGATCGATTCCTTCAATGTAAAACTGAACATTCCGAAGACCCTGAAAGATTTCGGGATCAACGAAGAGGAATTCAAAGAAAAGGTTGCCAAGATCGCTGAGCTGGCCGTTGGTGATGCCTGCACAGGATCCAACCCGAGAGCCATTGATCCGGCTAATATGGAAAAACTGCTGACCTGCACCTTCTATGGTACCGAGGTAGATTTCTAACAATCATCTATGCTTTTGTAAGTTCCTTGAGTTTAAGAGGGACGGCCCGTGATTTCGAGCCGTCCCTTTTTGCTTCCTTTATACAATCCTTTTTCCGCGTACCACCGGTTCCAGTGTCGTTTCCATTGCCAGTCTGAGCAGATCCACATTTCCTTTTTCCCGTATCTTCCGTACCACTGTGATCTCCGACAAGGCAGCGGTAAGCGATTCCAGACCATCCAGAAGGATTTTCTTTCCGGGCACTTCACTGAAGTGTACTTCCATCTCTTCTTCCTTAAAGAAAATTTTGATCCTTCTCCTTATGGCGTCTTCCAGATAATAAATGTTCAGTTCCAGTACCGGTCTTCCGTCTTCATCGAAGGCAAAGCGGCCTTCTGTTGCAGCCAGATAGGTTTCTCCGTGAAAATCGATTCCGGAATATTCTGCTTTTTCAAACCCTGCCGGGATGGAAAAGCTCTTCTCTCCCTCCCGGATATCCAGGAAAAAACGGTTCTTTTCCATATGAAAACCAAGTTCCCGGATCCCATCGGTGTAATTGTTATGAAAGACCTGTCCCATCAGGGTGAATAAGCCCACCTGAGGAGTCATCATTACATAGCGTTTTCCATCCAGAAAATGCTGAAAACGCCGGATATCCGCCGGCTCCATACTGCTCTGCCGCTCTGTTTTTAAAAGAAAGCTGCGGTCTTTCCTGCTGCGGCAGCCTCTGCGGCTTTCGCCCATCCTGCGGCTCCAGCCTCCGTGTCTGAGAATGGATGCCGCCGGGGAAGGACCGGAAAGCTCCCTCTGACAGGCAAGCAGGCTCTGATATGCCTTTTTGTCTTCCGGAAGCGGCGGAAGATACGCACTCTCCGACGGCAGATGCTCTTCCAGCACATCCTGAAGCACGTTGCTGTTAAACAGCACCTCATTTCCTGCTGTGGTCACTACCACCATATCCACATCCGGATAAACAAAGACATTCTGCCCCAGCATCCCGTTGAACGCAAACTGCCCGGCTCTTTTGCAGGCCCAGATCTGATAGCCGTAGCCCGGAAAACCGGTATCTTCCGGCGGAACCACCTTGGAGGAAACAGACTCTCTCACCCAGTCCTCCGGAATGAGCTGCTGCCCCTTCCATTTTCCGGCATCCAGATACAGCTGACCCAGCTTGGCCATATCCTCCACACAGAGAAACAGGCCCCAGCCGCCTTTGTTGTTTCCCTTTGGACAGGTTTCCCAGAAGACTTTTGTGATCCCCATGGGGGCAAAAAGTCTGGGGATTAAATATTCCAGTACGGTTTCTCCTGTGATTTCCGTGAAGATCGCAGAAAGCATATATGTATTCATACTGTTGTATTCAAAAAACGTTCCCGGCTCATGATGGCAGAAAGCCTCCAGGTAACTCTTGACCCAGTCATTGCCGGAGATCGCACCGGTCTCGTTAAAAGAAACACCGCTGGTCATGGTCAGGAGATGGCGCACCGTCAGATCTTTCTGCCGGATAAAGCCAAAAAGGCTCACGTTTTTCCGGAAAATATCTACAACCTTTGTATCCAGCGTAAGCTTTCCTTCGGATATCAGAAGACCGACAGCCATGGAAGTCACACTTTTACACATGGAATAGGTTGCATGCCAGAGCTCCTGCCGGTAAGGATAAAAAGCCGTCTCTCCGATGACTTTTCCTCCCTTCAGTATCATCACATTATGCATATGAAGCTCTCCGGAAGCCTTAAGTGCCCGGAAAAGTTCCTCGATCTGCCGGGAGTGGATCCCCTGAGACTCCGGTGAAGTCCTGGGAAAAGGCTGTTCATAGGGAAGCGCCTCCGGGAAAGCCGGTTTCTGGGGAACATAATCCACCCGGCTGATCCCATCCGTTCTTCCTCTCATAAGATCCCAGATCAGTTCAATGGTTGCTGCTTCTTTTGCCATAGTCTGCCCTCCTGATAAACGATAGCCCTTTCAGGCTTTTTCCTCTCCCTCGTTTGCCTCTTCTGTCAGAATCTCTTCCCTGGCCGGCTGATCCGTAAAATTGATCTGAACGACCGACTGTGGGTAATTGACGGAAAGCCACACATGTTTGTCCTTTGCTGCCGCCTGTGTTTCCGCTTCTCTTAAAATCTCCTCCAGGATGGAACGGTTCCAGGCACCGCCCCGCCAGTGAAATACAAAACAGGGCTGTTTCTTCCGGAGGACGGCTTTCAGTCTTTTTCCCACCTCTTCCGTCTTTGTCAAAGACAGACGGTTGACCCGGTAATAAAAAGCATCTTTTTTTGTGCAGGCCGGTACCGGTGCGATCAGAGGCTGATGATCCCGGAAAAGCTGGCGGTCATCCAGGTTGTAATAATCGTATCTCTTTGTCCCGTACCGTTTCAGGGAATTGTCAAAAGTGACATCCAGATGCATCCAGTCCCCGCCGATCTTCACCAGATTCCACGCATGCCGGTAGCGGACGCCATGTTCCGGGTCTGCCTCGCTGACAGCAATCAGGCAGTCGATCCCCAGACGGTCACAGAACAGCTTCACGGTCTTGGCGATCCCTTCACAGACACCGATTCCATGCTGGAGCGGACCGATGATCTCATGCGAATATTGCTTCTGTAATTTGTCATAAGTCACATTTTCCAGAATAAAATCATGAATGCTTTTCTCCTGTTCCTCCGGCGTCAGCTCCTGCATCGGACGAAGCAGTCTGGTGATCCGCCCTTCCAGCGCCTTCTGATGCTCCTTGATCTTTTTCTTTTCAAAAAGGTATTCCGGAATCAGATGAACAGAATCCGCCTGATCAAAAAAACGATACGTGAAGTTACTCACATAAAAGATCGAGGGGTGATCCAGCCGGAGCCGGAAAAAAATCTCCGCAAGTTCTTTTCCTTCCAGACGGAGAACTGGAAATTCCGGTGCCAGAGCTGTAAAACCGTCATACATGGCCCGGTAGACCTGTTTTTCTTCCCGGTTCATCTGTTGAAAATAGTATTCCTGTTTCATCACTTCATCCTTTTTACACCTGTGGCGCAGAAGGTTTTCATCCAAACTGCGCCACAGATATGTATTTCTTATTTTACGTTGTATTTTTCTCTCAGTGCTTTTACTTTTTCATTATAAACCGTATTCTGCTTCCTATTCAGAAGATTTCTGCGGATGGACTCTTTTGCTTCGTCAAAGGAGGCGATGCTTTCTTCTGTGCGGCTCTCAACCTTGATCAGGTGATAACCGAATTGTGTTTTCACCGGTCCGATGACTTTGCCGATCTCACCTGTAAAGGCTGCATCCTCAAACTCTTTTACCATCTGGCCTCTGCCGAATTCGCCAAGATCTCCGCCCTTCTGGCCGGAAGGACAGGTGGAATACTCCTGTGCTGCCATCTCGAAGGCTTTGGTTCCGTTTTCGATCTCTTCCAGGATTTCTTTACATTTGTCTTCACTGTCCGTGAGGATGTGTTTCGCACGGACGGTTCCGCCTTTTGCAAACTGATTTTTATTTTCCTCGTAAAAAGTACGGATCTCTTCCTCGGAAACCGTTGCAGTCTTTAAAGCCTCTGCCATAGACAGCTGGGCCAGAATATCGCGTTTTGCATTGGTGATCATGCTTTTGAACTCTTCTGTTTCATCCAGCTTCTGATCTGCTCCGTCTTTTGCAAAAAGATGAAGAGCGACCAGCTGATCCAGATAGTGGCTTCTCATAGCCGGATTGGAAAGATACGCCTGCTGCTCTCTCGGCACATTCTGTAAAAATGCTTCAAATTCTGCTTCTGTGATCTCTTCACCTGCTACGGTGGCTAATACCTTATTTTCCATTGTTGTTCTCCTTTTTTCTTGTTCTTCCAAAAGTATAACAGACTCTGGAGAAAAACAACAGCTTTATTTTCTCGCCTCAACCATTTTCAGGATCCGGTCGCAGCCGTCCGGTATTCCAGCAAGCCTTTCAAAAGCTGGGCCGTGGTCCATAATTTCTATTTCAATTCCATATTGATCGTTTTTTCCGTAAACCCATAGTTCTTATACATTTCATATGCCATTTTGTTTTTGGCATTTACCTGTAATTCAATAGAATCATAACCATTCTCTTCTTTGATTTGCTTTACTTTTTCAAAAAACTGGTGTCCGATTCCTTTTCCCCGATATTCCTGATCAACCGCCATGGAACTGATAAATAAAATGTCCCTGGTTACCTGAGAAGGATTCTCAATATGGTATGTAATTAATTCCAGAACACCGACTACCTTACCATCTGCCTCAGCTACATACCAGTTATCTCCCTTTAGAATTTCTTCAAACATTTCCTTCGTAATCAAAGGAGTGGCCGGTTTGTAAACATCCGGTCTCCAGCCAACATGAAGCAGCTGAACCTGATCCATAATATTGGAAAATCTGTCATAATCCTGCTGTTTCGGCGAACGAATCTTAACCTCCATAAATGTTTCCCCCATTATTTCCTTTTTGCAAATCAAAATTCGGTCAGATTTCTATCTTCCTTGCAATCATCCCATACAATTCTGGCCGTCTGTTTTTGAAATTGCAGCTCTCACGTTTTCTATACTCCCGCAGCATCGTTACATCCAGCTTAGCCAGAAACACGCCTTCTTCTTCGCCTGTTTCACACACAAGCATATCGCGGGGAAGACCCGTTTCCATATCATATATCACACCGTCAAATAGCGTGGAATGGCCATTGCAGCCGCGCTGCAAAGCCGGATAGTTGCAGGTAGCAATCGCCAGCTGATTCTCATAGGCCCGTCCGCGCAACTGAGACAGGCGGTTGATTTCCATCGGGCAGGCATTTGGAACAAGAAGATGAACCAACTTTTATCAGGCCCTTCTCCGTATTTCTCATCCGTTGCTGTCTGGCACCCGCTTGTCCTTATAAATCTGTACCTGCCCCAGCATCATATCAAACAATTCTTCTGATTCTTCTCTTGTAAAAACTGTAAAGTCCATTTTTTCTTCTCCGGATAGCAGGGAAGCGTTTCGGTAAATGCTCAGCACTTCTGTTAAGGGAACCAGGATGGTTGCCACTTTCATAGTAAGTTCGATCGCTTTTACCCTTCTTTCTGACTATAGTTTATCATAAGAAAAGAAATGCGTCCCGGATTTTTTTCGCCCGGAGCGCATTTCTTTTTTATAATTTATGCATCAAGTCCTGCATGGTAGCCCATGTAGATGGCGCTGGTGATGTTGCTCGGACGGACGCAGTCGCCAATCTCGCGAACGACGGGCGCGCAGTCACGAAGCTGGTCTACAGCGGCGCGGTTGGCTCTCTGGCCCACAGCGCAGATCACGGATTTTCCAGGCACCAGCACTTCTTTTCCTTCGGGATCTTTGCAGATCACGCCCTCGGAAGTGACTTCCAGACCCTGGTAGCCGGTATGTGCCTCCACATATTTTTCCACCATCTGCATCAGGATCGGACGGTGACGAATGTTGGCATCCGGCGCAAGCTCGGGGCGCATCTCCACGAGATGAACCTTTTTGCCCTCCTGGGCCAGATGAATGGCAGCCTCACAGCCTGCCAGACCGCCGCCGAGAACGACCACGGAATCCCCGACTTTTTCTTTTTCCAGATAATAATTGTTGACGATGACCACGTTGTCCCCGTCGATACCCTTAAGGGGCGGAACGATGGGATTGGAGCCAACAGCGAGAATCATGACATCGGCATTTTCCTTCTCCGCATACTCCGGGGTGACTTCCGTATTGCAGCGGATCTCCACACCGGCCTCCTTTGCCTGTGCTTCCAGGGAAAGACCAAGCTGATACATTTCCTGTTTGAAATCGATGGCCTGCTCGCATTTTAAGATACCGCCGACCTTGTCGCTCTTCTCACAGAGCACAACCTTGTGACCGCGGAGCGCTGCAGTGACAGCCGCTTTGAGGCCTGCCACGCCGCCGCCCACAACGAGAACTTTCTTTTTCACAGCTGCCGGAAGAACTTCTGTTCCCTCGATCTCTCTTCCGATCAGGGGGTTGACGGTACATCTTCTGGTCTGGGTCGTGGGGCGCTCCGCCATGCAGGTAAAGCAACGGAGACATTTCACGATCTTGTCATCATTTCCGGAAACAACCTTCTGGGGCAGGTAAGGATCTGCCAGCAGAGCACGGCCCATGTAGACCACATCTGCTTTGCCGGAAGCGATGATCTCCTCCATCTGCTCCGGATCGTTGAGGGCACCAATCGTAGCCACAGGCTTTTTCACATGTTTCTTAATCTCCTCAGCGAGATAAACATTCACGCCGTGCTCGGAAAACATAGAAGGATGGGTTTTGAAAAAGCCAAACTGGTAGGAACCGGCAGAGACATGGATGAGATCCACATACTCTTCTACCGCCTGGGCAATCCGCACGCCTTCCTCCAGATCGTAGCCGCCCTCGAAAAGTTCAGAACCGCTCATACGGAACTCAATCGGGAACATGGGACCTACGGCTTTTCTCACTTCCTGAAGTACCTCGATAGTAAAGCGCATGCGGTTCTCGAAGCTTCCACCGTACTCGTCGGTCCGGTGGTTGAAAAATGGAGACATGAACTGATTCAGAAGCCAGGTGTGGCCGCCGTGAACCATGATCATCTCAAAGCCGGCTCTTTTTGCAAGGATCGCAGTTTCACCGTAACGTTTCACGATATCCGTGATCTGCTCTTTCGTCAGGGCGGTCACTTTTCTGCCGTCCGAGCGCACGCCGTCGCTCGGGCCGTACTGGGTCAGGCCCTGTTTTTTATCTTTGTCTGCCATGTAGGTTCCGGCATACTGGCCGGAATGGGAAAATTCCACGCTCGGGACTGCCCCGTGGCGTTTGATGGCGTCTGCCGTAAAGGTAAAGGCTGCCAGGGAACCGACGGTGGCAAGGTCCAGATGAAGCATATGAGAACCATCGGTTTCCGGATGAACCACGAGCTCACTCATGGTCACAGCTGCTGCACCGCCTTTTGCTCGGAGCTCATAAAAGGCCCTTGTCCGCTCGCCGGGCACACAGTCTTTGTCGATGTCGGTGGCTCCAATCGGAGAAGCAAACATGCGGTTGCGGAAGGTGACATTTCCCAGGGTGATGGGCTGACATAAATGCGGATATTTTCTTTTCATTTTTAGATTCCTCTCTTTCTCTTATTGGTGAAAAAACGATATACAAAGGTAAGTACAAAGCCTGCAGCTCCGAAAGCGGCTGCAACGAGGAAGGACCGTCCATAGGCTCCGTCCGCCCGGTAAATACTCCGCATGGCCGACGGTCCGAAGTAGCCTGCCGCTGCCAGACCGATGAACATGATACCATAGTTTACGCTGTTGTTTTTTGCGCCGAACTGATCGGCGGTGAAGCCAGGATAAACGCCCATGAAGGAACCAAAGCTGAGGCCGATGCCTGCGATTCCGATATAGAAGGTAACATAGCCGCCTTCTCCGGTAAAATAGAGAAGCAGAAGACCTGCAACTCCGAGAACGGTCGCGATGGTCAGTGTGCTGATGCGGCCGATCCGGTCGGATAAAAGACCTGCCAGAATACGGCCGGAGGCGTTAAAGACTGCCAGAACAGACACGGCCGTGCTGGCCATAACAGCAGTCATTCCTACCATATTTGCTGCCACAGCGGAAGCCTGGGAAATAACCATCATTCCACTGAAGGCTCCGCAGGTGAAAAGAAGGAGCATCACATAGAAAACAGGCGTTTTCAGCATTTCTTTCCAGTTTTTGTTTTCCGCGCCGCCCTGTTTCATAGCTGCCGGCGGATTCCAGCCTTCCGGCTTAAAATCAGCCGGGCACTGTTCCATCAGGAAGGAGCATCCGCAGATAATGATGAGAAAGGCAATGCCGACGATTTTGAAGGCTGTCGGGGCGCTGGATTTTGAGACAATCAGTGTCACCACCGGCGGCAGAATCACGGAGCCCAGTCCGTAAATGGCCGTCGTGATTCCTCCGATGAGGCCGCGTTTGTCCGGGAAGAATTTCATGCAGCTGCTGACTGCCGTTCCATAGGTCATTCCAAGTCCCAGTCCGAAGATCAGACCGTAGGTCACTACCAGCATGCCGACGCTTGTGGCAAAGCCGGAGGCAATCATGCCGACACCGACCATGAGGCCGCCTGCCAGTATTACTTTTTTCGGGCCGAATTTATCGTTAAACCAGCCTCCTGTGATCATGGTGATTGGTCCAACCGAATTGGCTACGGTATAAACGATTGCCAGGTCCGCAGTTGTCAGGGAAACGCCGTTATGTGCGCTTAAAAATTCTGCCATGGAGGAAGCGAAAACGCTCCATACATAAATGGACCCCAGGCACAGATTGATGAAGCAGCAGGTAATCAGAGTCACCCATCGTTTTTTGGCTAAGTTCATTTTTTACTCTCCTTTGTTAATTTTCTATCAATGCATCGCTATCATATCACATCTTTCTCAATATGTAAATAGTGACATATAAAATATTACATGTAATTTTCGTCATTTTGTAAACAGGACGCCCCATGCTCCGGCAGGGATCGGACTTCAGTTGCGGCAGTAGGAAATTCTAAGGCTTGCCGCAATCTGCTAAAAGCATTCGCGGAAATCCATAACTCGCTTCGCTCAGACAATGGATTTCTGCTCATAACGCAGATTCCGACAAACCAAGAATTTCTCCCCTGCCTCCACATGAAGTCTGACCCTTGCTGGAGCGTGGGGCTGGGTGTGGCTATTGGAATAAATCCTGATCCCTAATTGGTGCTTTGATTTGAGTAAAAACCAGTTGGAAATTTCTGACAATATGGTATGATAAAAACAGGATTTTTATACGAAAGAAAGAGTGAATTTAAATGAGAACTTTAAAATATGCAATTCTTGGACTTTTGAATCAGAAGGAAATGACCGGGTATGATCTGATGAAGCAGTTTGAATCTACTTTGTGTGAGTTCTGGTCTGCCAAGCACAGCCAGATTTATCCGGAACTGAAGAAGCTCACGGAGGAGGGCAGCGTCGCTTATAAGACGGAGCCTTCTGACAACGGAGCTGAGAAAAAAATTTATCATATCACGGAGGAAGGGCGAAGGGATTTCATCGACTGGCTTTCTTCCGAAACCAAACCTCAGCCCACCCCGAAGGATATTTCCCGGCTGAAGATTTTTTTCTGTAACTGTCTTCCGGCTGAGGACCGGAAATTTCTCCTGGAGGACCAGCTCCACAAGCATTCCTCCCGCCTGAAGCACCTCAGGAACAACCAGACCAAATTTACCGCCGTACCGGACAGTGAGGCGAATGAATTTGGCGATTATCTCGTGCTGATGGGAGCTGTTATGCGGGAGGAGATGGTGATTGAGTGGCTTAAGAAGTGTCTGGAGCTGTTAGGCTGAGGGTAAAA
>CAKRQP010000003.1:0-71626 GCA_934393555.1 uncultured Lachnospiraceae bacterium | reverse complement strand
TTTGTCCATTTTATGGAGCTGAGGGGAATCGAACCCCTGTCCGAAAACCTCTCCATTGCGGCATCTCCCATCACAGTCATTTCTTTGACATTCCCTCCATCAGACGCCAAATGACAGGCTGCTGACTTCAGTAGCTTCATAAGTTCTTTTTATCCCGCAAAGCTTTGGGAAAAAAGTGCCTCACCGATTTGACGCCGGTGACTCGAGTGGTGAGCAGCCCGAGGCCGACGAGCAGCAATTAAGCTGCTAACGCGAAATTATCGTTTGCGTTTAATTTTAAGTTCCGGTTTACTACGCGGTCCCGGCCCGCGGATGGCTTCCCCAACTTCAAAATCCCCGTCGAAACCAGTACAACCCCGGGTTGTGATCGATTGATCTATGCTGGTTCGCAAACGTGTATATATTATATTTGATTTCTGTTTTTTTGTCAAGCTTTTTTTGCAATCGTAAAGCAGACATTCGCAATCCGACATTCCGGCGTTTTCTCTTCTCAGGACGCCAGTCTCCATTTCAGCAGTTCCAGAAGCTTTTCTTCGTAATCACTTCCGGTCAGATCTTCGCTGCGGCCGGCGTTATGGAGATTGGTCTCCACACCTTCTGCCTGTTCATCGGCAAATTCCCAGATATGATAACTGACTCCCCGGTAAACCAGATCAATACTTCCCAGTCCGTCTTCTTCTGCATAATCAAACTCACAGTTATGTTCTTTCAATAATTCCTGTGCTTTTACAAGACGCAATTTTCTTCCCCCTTCTGTTCTCCGCCTTTCTCAGCGGAGATTACGGATCTTGAACTCTTTCTCTGCTTCTCTTCTCTGGTCTTTCTTGGCAATGTCTTCCCGTTTGTCGTAAAGCTTCTTACCACGGGCAAGACCGATCTCCACTTTAACCAAGCTTCCTTTAAAATAGACCTTCAGCGGGACAAGCGTAAATCCTTTTTCCTTGATCTTTCCCATGAGTTTGTTGATCTCATAGCGATGCATCAGAAGTTTTTTTACCCGAAGCGGATCTTTGTTGAAGATATTGCCCTTTTCATAGGGGCTGATATGCATTCCGTAAACAAAGACCTCTCCATTTTCTATCCGGACAAAAGCTTCCTTAATGCTGCATTTTCCCATACGGAGAGATTTTACCTCCGTACCATGAAGAGAAACTCCGGTCTCAAAGGTATCCTCAATAAAGAAATCATGATACGCTTTTTTGTTGTTTGCAATGAGTTTGATACTTGATTTTCCCATTCTTTTCTCCCCTTAATCTTCGCTGTCATATGCCAGTTCAAAATCGATGGTGCGCTCTTCTTTGCTTGCATCTGCCACACGCACACGGATGGGCTGTCCCAGCTTGAAGACTCTTCCCGTATCCACACCGTACATTTCCATGGTATCTTCCTTATAATAATAGCGGTCGTCATAAAGCCGGGATACATGGATCAGGCCCTCCACCGTATTTGGGAGCTCTACATAGATACCCCAGTTGGTGATACCGGAGATCACACCGTCGAATTCTTCCCCGATGTGGTCTTCCATATATTCCGCTTTCTTCAGTTTCAGAGTCTCACGTTCCGATTCATCCGCCCGGCGTTCTGCCTCACTGGTCTTTTCTGCCACCGTTGGAAGGATCTCCTCATAGTGTGTCCGTCTGGTTTCTCCCATACGGCCACGGATGGTTTCTTTGATGATCCTGTGGATCTGAAGATCCGGATAGCGTCGGATTGGCGATGTAAAATGGCAGTAATAGCGGGATGCCAGACCAAAATGACCGGTACAGTCCGGACTGTATTTTGCCCGTTTCATGCTCCGGAGCGTCAGACGGCTGATCAGATCCTCCTCCGGTGAATCCGCGATCTTTGCCAGAAGCTTCTGAAGCTCCTTGGGATGGATCTCTTCCCGGTCTCCTTTGATGTAATAGCCAAAATTCTGGATAAAGCGCTGAAGGCTCTGGATCTTCTCCGGATCAGGTGTTTCATGTACCCGGTAAAGGAACGGGATCTCCTGCCAGTAGAAATCCTCTGCCACCGTTTCATTGGCTATGAGCATAAAGTCTTCAATAAGCTTCGTGGCATCGTTCCGGTCATAGGGAAGGATCTCCGTCGGATGACCTTTCTCATCCAGATGGATTTTTGCCTCCGGGAAATCAAAATCGATGGAACCGCGTTTTCTTCTCTGCTCCCGTAAAAGTTTGGCCAGCACATTCATATCTTTCAGCATGGGAACCACATCCTGATAGACGCCGGCAAGTTCCGGATCTTCGTCTGCCAAAATCTTTTTCACCTGTGTATAACTCATGCGATGGTTTGTCCGGATCACACTCTCCACGATCTGATGACCGGTCACCTGACCTTTTTCATCAACATCCATCAGACAGCTTAACGCCAGACGGTCCAGTCCCTCATTCAACGAACAGATTCCGTTGGAAAGGGCATGCGGCAGCATGGGAATGACACGGTCGGCCAGATAAACGCTGGTACCTCGCTTCAAAGCCTCCCGATCCAATGCACTGTTTTCCTGAACATAATTGGCCACATCCGCGATATGGACACCAAGATGCCATCCGTTTTCATCCTTTGTAAGAGATACGGCATCATCCAGATCTTTCGCATCCTCACCATCGATCGTCACCATGAGAAGCTCCCGAAGATCTGTCCGCCCAAAGGTATCTGCTTCAGACACAGGCACATTCATCCGTTCCGCCTGATTCAATACCCGTTCCGGGAACTCCTGGGGCAGATCGTGGGCATAGACCACGGAAAGGATATCTACTCCCGGATCATTGATATGACCAATGATCTTCACCACTTCTCCTTCCGGGCTGCGGTTCTGATCACCATAGCTGTTCAGATGCACCAGCACCTTATGACCATTGACGGCTCCTTTTGATTTTTCAATGGGAACAAAAATATCCCTGGAAAATTTCAGATTGTCCGGTACCACAAAGCCGTAATTTTTCGATTGCTGATACGTACCGATAAGCTCGGTAATGCCACGTTCCAGCACCCGGACGATCTTTCCCTCTCTTCTTCTGCCTGTACGTCCGGGTGTCACTGCCACCTGGACCATATCTCCCTCAAAAGCACCTCCTGTGCTTTCTTCCGGTATAAAAATATCTTCTTCCTGTCCTTCTATTTCAACAAAACCGAAGCCTTTCACATGAGCGGTATATTTTCCTGTGAGAAGATGGCTCTTGGCGATCTGATATTTTCCCCGCCTGGATACTTCAATTTTTCCTTCACCGACCAGCTCATCGAGAACTGCCTCCAGCTCGCCTCGTTTCTCGCGGCTTACGCCAAGAACCATGGCCAGCTCTTTGATCTTCATGGGGACATAAGTTTTGTCATGCATCAGGTCGTTGATTACTTTTTTCCGTCGTTCAAACTGTTCTTTTTCCATATATGAGTGGTCTCCTGTTCCTGTATGGTAAAAAAGCACCCTCGCAATATTGCAAGAGTGCTTCGGCCTTTTAACATAGGGATGTCACCGTCAGGCGACATGTCCGTTTAGAAATTCAGATTCAGAACAACAGCCAGTACCATAAAACCGACTGCCAGTCCGGTGGTGATCTTAACCAGCGCACCTTCCATGGAACGTCCTTTGTTCTTTCCCCAGTAAGTATCTGCCATACCGCTGATACTTCCCAGTCCCTGAGATTTTCCTTCCTGCATCAATACGAGAACGGTCAGAGCAATGCATACAATAACAAAGATAACCGTTAAGATAGCTCTTAATACTGCCACGAGTCACACCTCCTATACCAAACATGTTCAGTTTAGCATAGGAGAGATCGATTGTCAATCCCGTATTTTGCTGTGTTTCCAAGGAAATCCTCAATCCGGAGAAGCCGGTTATATTTCGCCGTCCGTTCTCCCCGGCAGGGTGCCCCCGCTTTGATCTGTCCCGCACCGGAAGCCACTGCTATGTCCGCAATGGTCGTATCTTCCGTTTCTCCGGAGCGATGGGAAACCACGGAGCGATAACCGTTTTTGCACGCCAGTTCCATGGTCTCAAAAGCTTCCGTTAAAGTACCGATCTGATTGACTTTTACCAGCACCGCATTTGCTGCTCCCAGACGGATGCCCTTTTTCAGACGTTTTTCATTGGTGACAAAAAGATCATCCCCTACCAGCTGCAGTTTTTTTCCCAGAGCTGCGTTTAAATGCCCCCAGCCTTCCCAGTCATTTTCGTCCAGTCCGTCTTCAACAGACCAAAGGGCAAATTCTTCTGCCAGAGTCTGGTAATAATGGATCATTTCTTTTGTATTCCGAATGATCTCTTTTCCTTTCATCCGGCTTTCGCCCGGAAAGTAATAGCCGCCTTTCGACTCATCCCAGAGTTCGCTGGCTGCTGCATCCATGGCAAAACGGATTTCTTTTCCCGGCAGATAACCGGCCGCTTTTACTGCCCGGCTGAGGTACTCAAACGCTTCCTCTGCCCCGGAAAGATCCGGTGCAAAACCGCCTTCATCTCCAACAGCCACAGATAAACCGGCTTCATCCAGAAGTTTGCGAAGCTGATGATAGATCTCCACTGCCATCCTCAGCCCTTCACCATAGTTTTCCGCCCCTACCGGCATCAGCATAAATTCCTGAAAATCCAGAGCACTTCTGGTATGGCAGCCTCCGTTGATGACATTAAACATAGGAACCGGCAGCCTCACAGCCTGTGAACCGCCCAAATACCGAAAAAGCGGAAGCTCCAGTGATCTTGCTGCCGCATGAGCCACAGCCATGGAAACTCCCAGAATGGCATTTGCTCCCAGCCTTGCCTTATTTTCACTTCCGTCCGCACGGATCAGCTTCCGGTCGATCTCCGCCTGCTGATAAACATTTTCTCCGATGATACAGTCTGCCAGGATTGTATTGACATGAGCCACAGCGTTCTGAACACCTTTTCCTCCGTAGCGTTCCTCTCCGTCCCGTAGTTCCACCGCTTCATACCGGCCGGTACTGGCTCCTGATGGAACGGAAGCACGTCCCACGGTACCATCTTCCGTCATGACCTCTACTTCAACCGTTGGATTTCCCCGGGAATCAAGGATCTCTCTTGCGTATACATCCAGGATCTCTGAATATTGATGCATAAAAAGACACACCTCCTTTTGGATAGTGTGTCCTGTCATGCTTCAAATAATACCCGGATTTCATCCGTTATTTCTCCGATCACACGGCTATGGATGAGAAGATGAAGAAGCCGCTTTTCTTCCGGCTTTTCCGGTGCCTCTTCCAATGCTTTTTCAAAAACCGGAAGTACCAGATCTTTCACCTCTTTTACTGTAGCCATGGTTTTTACCTGTTCCAGAAGACCGTCCGGATCACCAAGCATGCGAAGTGCTTCTCCGCAGGCGCAGCAATACTCACCTTCTGAGATCAGCGGACTCTCTGTGCTGCATTTCTTCTTATACTGAACTGCCTGTCTGACGATATCGATAACCATAAATATTCCCCTTTCAGCCCACACCGGAGGCATTTTGACAGATTCATGCCAAAATGCCTCTCCGGACAGTGGTTACTGAAGCGTCTACATCATTTCTTGATCAGAAGGGATTTTCCGGTCATCTCTCTGGGCTGCTCCATTCCCATAAGCTCGATCAGTGTCGGAGCGATGTCTGCCAGGCAGCCACCCTCTCTTAAAGTATAAGAAGGATCTGCATTTACCAGGATAAAGGGAACCGGATTGGTGGTATGAGCCGTAAAGGGTGCTCCGGTCTCATAATCGATCAGCTGCTCCGCATTACCGTGGTCTGCACAGATGAACAGCTGGCCGTTCACTTCTTTGATCGCAGCTACTGCTTTTCCTACGCAGCTGTCTACAGTCTCCACTGCTGCAATGGCAGCTTTCTCCACACCGGTATGACCCACCATATCCGGGTTTGCAAAGTTAATGATGATCACATCATATTTCTGAGATTTGATAGCGTCAACCAGTTTCTCGCATACCTCCGGTGCACTCATCTCCGGTTTCAGGTCATAGGTAGCTACCTTCGGGGATTTTACCAGGATACGGTCCTCTCCCTCGTTGGGTTCTTCCACACCACCGTTGAAGAAGAAGGTAACATGTGCATATTTCTCAGTCTCGGCAATTCTTGCCTGCTTGAGACCATGTGCTGCCAGAAATTCGCCAAAGGTGTTGGTGATCGCTACTTTATGGAAAGCTACTTCTTTGTTCGGAATGGTCTCGTCATAATCGGTGAAGCAGACATAGGTTGTCTGGATTCTCTTCTCTCTTGCAAAGCCGTCGAAATCATCACAGCAGAATGCACGGGTGATCTCTCTTGCACGGTCCGGACGGAAGTTGAAGAAGATCACAGAATCACCATCCTTGATGGTTGCTACCGGTTTTCCGTTTTCCATAACAACAGCCGGCTCTACGAACTCATCGTTCTTGTCATTGTTGTAGGAATTCTGTACAGCAGCCACACCACTCTCGGCCGGAATCCCCATTCCCTTTGTCAGTGCATTGTAAGCGCGCTCTACACGATCCCAGCGGTTGTCACGGTCCATTGCATAATAACGGCCCATAACCGTAGCGATCTTGCCGACACCAAGCTCTGCCAGCTTGTCCGTAAGTTCCTGTACATAGCCTTTACCGGACTGGGGCGGTGTATCACGGCCATCCAGGAAGCAGTGTACATAAACGTTCTCAAGACCTTCTCTCTTTGCCAGCTCCAGAAGGCCGAACAGGTGAGTGATATGGCTGTGTACACCACCATCAGAAAGAAGACCGAACAGGTGAAGAGCCGTACCATTGTCTTTTGCATTCTTTACTGCATGAAGAAGCGCTTCATTCTTGAAGAAATCGCCATCCTGGATCTCTTTGGTGATCCGGGTAAGCTCCTGATATACAATGCGGCCTGCACCCATATTCAGATGGCCTACCTCAGAGTTACCCATCTGACCTTCCGGAAGGCCTACTGCCATTCCGCTTGCCAGACCTTTTACATAAGGGCACTCTGCCATCAGCTGATCCATTACCGGAGTATTTGCCTCTTTTACAGCATTTCCCTCCACTTTATCGTTGAGTCCGTAACCGTCGAGAATCATTAATACAGTTGGTTTCTTACTCATTTGAATTCTCCTTATCTTTCTGTTTTTTCATATTGATGATGCAGGATCGCGGGAGCTGTCTTGCAGCAGCGCATTCCGTATGCATCAGTGTCAAAAGGTCAAAAACCATCCTCGTCTGCACGATAAGGCTTTTGAACCTGAATCACATAAAATGTGCGATGCAAAAGACCCCATAGAGACTCCTTTTGCATCGTCCATATTTTAACTGATTTTCTTCTTTCCGTCAATACTTTCACGAAGTTATATCTGACCGTACACACGAATCATGGAAGAAATCTCCCCCACTGCAGACATACCGGAGATCACTGCCAGTGAATCCTGGAAATTCTTCTCCTTTACCTCATCCGTGATAACCACGATCTCTGCCCGGTTTTTCTTTTTGCCCTTCTGGATGATCTGGGCGATACTGACATTGTTATTTCCAAAAACGCCTGCGATATTAGCCAGAACGCCACTGCGGTTTTCCACCTGCATACGGAGAAAATATGCACTGGAGACATTTTCCATTTTCTTCATGGGGATCTCTTTATAACAGGTGCAGCCGATCCGGCCTCTGCAGTGAAAGACCATATTACGGACAGCATCCAGGATATCTCCGACTACTGCGCTGGCAGTCGGAAGTTCTCCTGCGCCTCTTCCGTAAAACATGGTATCATCCACTGCATCCCCATGGACAAAGACTGCATTGAAAGAGTCCCGCACAGAAGCCAGCGGATGTGTGCTCGGGATCAGCATGGGCTGTACTCTGGTCTCAATACCTTCCTGTGTGTTCTTCGCCATACCCAGAAGCTTGATGTCGCAGCCCATTTCTTTGGCATAACGGATATCTGTCGCTGTGATCTTTGTGATCCCTTCCGTATAGACATCATCAAATGTCACCCGGGAATGGAAGGCAATGGACGCCAGGATCGCCATTTTTCGGGCTGCATCCAGTCCTTCAATATCTGCGGTAGGATCAGCCTCCGCATAACCAAGCTCCGTGGCAAGTGCCAGAGCCTCCTTGAATTCCATTCCTTCCTCTGCCATTTTCGTCAGGATAAAGTTGGTGGTTCCGTTGACAATTCCCATCACCTCAGAGATCTGATTTCCGGCCAGGCACTCCTTCAGAGGACGGATGATAGGGATTCCGCCTGCCACAGAAGCTTCAAAGAGAAGATCAACTTTTGCTTCTGCTGCGGCATCCATCAGTTCTTTTCCATGAGATGCCAAAAGATCTTTATTGGCTGTCACCACACTTTTTCCGGCATGCAGGGCGTCCAGGATATAGCTTCTGGCAGGCTCAATGCCGCCCATGACCTCCACAACAACAGAAATTTCCGGATCATCCAGAATACTCTTCCATTCTGTGGTAAGGACGGAAGGATCATCCAGCTTTTCTGCTGCTTTCTTTGTATTCCGTACAAGAATTTTTTTCAGTTGGATCTCCGTACCTACTTTATGGGAAATTTCTTCTTTCTGTGCTTTCAATACTTTATAGACACCGGTACCCACCGTTCCAAGGCCCAGCAATGCGATCTGAACATTTTCCATTTTTCTTGTCTCCTTCCTGGTAAACCCAACAGTTTTCTCTTTTTATTGTTTATCCCCAAAGACGTTTTCCTATACATCCCTTAACAGCCTGCGATACTCACATCTTCCAGCAGAACAGCACACGGCACAATGAAATTGTTGATCTGTCTGGTCTCTTTTGAAAATTTTATGTTTTTCAAAATTTTACCGTAATTTCCGGAGAGAGAACCGCCAGTCACGGATCGTCTCGTCTTTCCGTCAGATTCGTAACCCAGCCGGATCTCTCCTCCAAAGCTTCCGGACACCGGATCCATATCAAAACAGCTGAATTCTGTGATCTCCAGATGCGGGATTTTTCTGAGTTCTGCTTCTGAAAGATCACCACCGGAAACGATCATATTGTTCATAGAAGTGGTATGATCCATTTTCATATAATAGGCATGCTGTGTACTTCCCCAGAAATTCCTGCAGACACCGTCCTCAAAAAGCAGTCGTTCCTTCACCGGATTTCCATCGCTGTCATAAGGTTCCTTTCTTGTGGAACCTTCCATTTCAGGAACCAGACGGATCGTCAGCGGATCCGCTTCTTCTCCTGTCATTTTTTCACCGATCCTGGCCTTCGCCACGCCCATGTACTGGTTGTAAGCGTTGGAATGTGCCGTAAAATAACGGAAAAATCCCGCCACGTCGTCTCCGGTCAGAAGAATCGTTCCGTGCTCCTGCTGTGTAGTGGGTTTTGCATTCAGCCGGTCATGTCCGCTGAGAAACAGTTTTTTTGCCTCTTCTGTGACTCTGGCAGTATCTTCCGCCGAAAAACAGATTTCCCTTAAAAGCTCGATCTCATGTCCGTCTTTCTCTACATTGATCACCAGTTCTGTCTGACAGTCACTGCCGGAAAAGCTTACATCCACTCCTCTGGAATTGCGGATGCGGGTCTGTTTCTGATTGACAAAGATCTCACAGGAATTCACTTTTTCATCCGCTTCTGTCCGCACTGCCTGAAGAGTTTTGATGATGCGGATCAGATCTTCGTCCAGATCGGACGCTGATTTTTCTGCCGCCTCAGCTCTGGTGCCTGTCACCACCGGATACCAGGGATTTTTTACAAATTTTGCCGCAAAAAGTGCCGCCTGGATCTCATGCTCCATCTCCTCCTGTGTACTGGAGGGATGGATCTCTTTTGTGGCGCTTCCACGGAATTTACCGTCTTCACTGTCCACGTAGACCGTCACAAAGGTGTGGCGGACTTCTTTGGCTCTGCCCATATCCAGCTTCTGTCCGATAAAGAAGGCTTCCCTGGAGCAGGTGGTCGTCTCACGGATCAGAAAATCACTGGCTCCGCTTTTTTCCAGAATCTCATATAATCTATCCATTATCCCAACCTCACTTTACATTTCAGGTATGGGCCACCGTCACTGACCTTCACCCATTCTTTGTACCCTTTTCCACAGGCTCCTGTTCCAAAAAGTTCCACCTTGTCAGAACGCATGGTGATACTCTTCAGAAGATCCGGCACATAGCCGGTAAGTGTCAGCGGACCGACCACCTTTCCGGTAAGCTTTCCGTCTTTGATCTCTCTTCCCATGGAAACCATGCACTGGATCCCCCAGTGCTTGGGATCCTCCATACCTGACTGGGCTCCCTCCAGAAGATAACCATCCTTGATGGAAGCGATCATCTCATCCAGCGTATTCTCTCCGGCAGTGAAGAATGTATTCGTCATACGAGTGTAGGCTTTTCTCTCAAAGCTCTCTCTTTTACCATTTCCAGTCGGGGCTGTTCCCAGACGCAGCGCACTCAGAAGATCACTGATACCCGTCACCAGCGTTCCATTTTCAATAATAGTCGTGTCTGTTCCCAGTGTTCCTTCATCGTCAAAAAGATAACTGCTGACTTCTGCAGCACTGGCAGCGCCATCCTTCATGGAAGTAATATCAGAAGCTACTTTTTTGCCCAGATATTCTTTTGCAAGGGCCCGTTCCTTTACAAACATGTCCATCTCCACCCCATGACCGAAAGCCTCATGTGCAATCAGACCGGTGACCTCCGGAGCAGTGATGACGTCATACATACCGGGAACTACAGGATCTGCATGAAGCTTCTCATCCAGAAGTTTCAAAAGTTCATCTACGGTACCACCGATCTCATCCAGAAGCTCTGCTCCCTTCAGACCGGAAAAGCCACGGAAGATCATATCCTGTTTTTCCCCGTCGGCACCAATGGCTGCTGCCATGCCTTCTGCAAAAGCATAAGTCTGCATAAGATCCTTTTTTTCTGAAAGGAACAGTTTGTTCACATGTGCAAACTGGGCAGCCACCCGGAAATCAATGACAAACTTTCCTTCAGCTCCCGTATCACTGATCTTTTTCAGCCGTGCCAGAATTTCTTCCGGAGAAACAGCCATCGGATCCTCTCCGATCTCTCCATTCATGGTTTTTTCCATCTTTTCTTCATGGATCAGCGGAGCTTCCAGCTTTTCTATTCCAAGTGCTTCCATCGCAGAAAGCTCTTTCCTCAAAGTTCCCGTGATTTCAGCTGCCAGTTCCTCAACTTCTTCGTATTCATTAAATGAGTATTCCATATAGCAGCTGTTTTCGTATACACGAACCACAAACCCGCGTTCGTTGAAACCATAATCACCAACGCTGGTCTGACGCTGCCCCACCAGATAAGTCGTACCTGTGACATCCGTACACAGTACGCTGACATAAGTAAATTCCTTTTTCAAAAGCCCGATGAGCTTCTGCATATCCGGTTTTACTGCTGTCAGGTGTTCCGACATTTTCACCTGCATGCGTTTTTCCTCCTTACTATCGTCCATACCACTGTCACAGATCCTTATTTTGCCTGCGGCTGATACAGACTTCTATACAATGCCAGGCATGTCTCAAGATAAAGCGAGGGAATGCTTATTCTGCGTTCAAACACCTTATGATGCAAGCATGAACGGCTTTTTGATCTTTTACCCCTGGCATCAGCATTCTATTACATAATAAAGCTTTCTGCTTTCCATGGCAAGTACGGAACGCAAAAAAAGCCGCTGAATGTTGGTTTTCCCCCATTCAACGGCTTTTATGTCTTGCTTATTGATTATTTGTAGTTTACGATCTTTCCGAAATCTGGTTTCAGAGCGGCTCCGCCTACCAGACCGCCATCAATATCCGGCTGAGCGAAAAGCTCCGGAGCGGTTGCAGCATTTACAGATCCGCCGTACTGAATACGGATAGCCTCTGCTGTTGCCTCATCGTAGATCTCAGCGATGCATTTACGGATCTCTCCGCAAACTTCCTGCGCCTGCTCGGTAGTAGCGGTTTTTCCGGTTCCGATTGCCCAGATCGGCTCGTAAGCGATAACAGCCTCTTTTGCCTGATCAGCAGTCAGTCCCTGGAAACCGATCTTAACCTGCTGACGGATGAAGTCCATGGTAACCCCCTGCTCTCTCTGCTCAAGAGACTCGCCGCAGCACATGATCGGAGTCAGACCATGCTCGAAAGCTTTTTTCATCTTTTTGTTGATATCTGCATCGGTCTCACCAAAGTAACCGCGTCTCTCAGAATGACCAAGGATAACATATTTCACACCGGCATCTACCAGCATGTTCGGAGCGATCTCTCCGGTATATGCACCTTTCTCCTCAAAGTACATATTCTCAGCACCTACCTGGATGTTGCTGCCTTTTACAGCCTCAACAACCGGTACGATATCGATAGCCGGTACGCAGAATACTACATCTGCATCCTCGGTAGCTACCAGCGGTTTTAAAGTTTCAACCAGAGCAACTGCCTCACTCGGAGTCATGTTCATTTTCCAGTTGCCTGCAATAATTTTCTTTCTTGCCATGATTAATCGATCTCCTATCGAATTCTTATGTTTTCAGGAGCCGGTGAAACCGGCTCCCATATCATTTTTTATACTCAGTCTTTATCGTTAGCTGCTGCTACGCCCGGAAGCTCTTTTCCTTCCAGGAACTCCAGGGAAGCGCCGCCGCCGGTGGAGATATGAGTCATCTTGTCGCCATATCCAAGGATATTTACTGCTGCTGCAGAATCACCACCACCGATGATAGTTGTAGCATCTGTCTCAGCCAGTGCCTTGGCAACAGCCTCGGTACCATGTGCGAAATTCGGCATCTCGAAGCATCCCATCGGTCCGTTCCATACAACGGTCTTCGCATCTTTCACTGCATCTGCAAAGAGCTTCTCAGTCTCCGGTCCGATATCCATTCCTTCCCAGCCATCAGGGATCTCACCACGTTTTACAACCTGGATATTGCAATCGTTGGAGAAGCTGTCACCGATACGGTTGTCAACCGGAAGAAGAAGTTTTACACCTTTCTCCTCAGCTTTTTTCAGCATGTTCAGAGCATACTCCATATAATCATCCTCGCAGAGGGAAACACCAATGTGACCGCCCAGAGCTTTGGAGAAGGTATAAGACATACCGCCGCCGATGATCAGAGTATCTACTTTGTCCAGAAGGCGCTCGATCACAGAAATCTTACTGGAAACCTTAGCACCACCCAGGATAGCAACGAAAGGTCTTTCCGGATTCTCTACAGCATTGCCAAGGAAATCGATCTCTTTCTGCATCAGATAACCTACTACGCAGGTATCGACAAATTTGGTAACGCCAACATTGGAGCAATGTGCTCTGTGAGCGGTACCGAATGCATCGTTTACGAATACATCACAAAGGGAAGCCAGCTCTTCAGAGAACTTGTCCTCATTCTTGGTCTCTTCTGCACGATAACGGGTGTTCTCCAGAAGGATCACATCTCCGTCTTTCATTGCAGCTACAGCAGCTTTTGCGTTCGGACCTACCACTTCCGGATCAGCAGCAAATTTTACTTCCTGACCAAGAAGTTCGGAAAGGCGTACAGCTACCGGTGCCAGAGACAGTTCAGGCTTCGGCTCTCCCTTCGGTTTTCCAAGGTGGGAGCAAAGGATAACCTTTCCGCCATCAGCGATCAGTTTCTTAATTGTAGGAAGAGCTGCTACCAGACGGTTCTCGTCGGTGATCTTTCCATCCTGAAGGGGAACGTTGAAATCGCAGCGAACCAGGACACGTTTTCCTTTCACATTGATATCATCAACAGATTTTTTGTTAAGCATGGGAATACCCTCCTTAATTCTTTGTTTTCTCGCAAAAAAGGGCCCGGTCCAAATCGACCGGACCCTTTCATGAGCCTTAGCTTACAGAATAAATTATTTCTCCAGCAGTTTACCGAAGTGTTTGATTGTTCTGCACATCTGGCTTGTGTAGGAGTTCTCATTGTCATACCAGGAAACTACCTGAACCTCAGTAGTACCATTCTCCAGCGGAAGAACCATGGTCTGAGTTGCATCGAACAGAGAACCGAATCTCATACCAACGATATCGCTGGATACGATCTCATCCTCGTTGTAACCGAAGGACTCGTTGGAAGCAGCCTTCATAGCAGCATTGATCTGCTCTTTGGTTACATTTCCTTCAACAACAGCAGTCAGGATGGTGGTAGAACCGGTCGGGGTCGGTACACGCTGAGCAGAACCGATCAGTTTGCCGTTCAGCTCCGGGATAACCAGTCCGATTGCTTTTGCAGCACCGGTGCTGTTCGGAACGATATTGATAGCAGCTGCACGGGATCTTCTCAGATCGCCTTTTCTCTGCGGTCCATCCAGAGTCATCTGATCACCTGTGTATGCATGAATGGTGCACATGATACCGGATTTGATCGGAGCCAGGTCGTTCAGAGCTTTTGCCATCGGAGCCAGGCAGTTGGTGGTACAGGAAGCTGCAGAGATGATGTTGTCATCTTTGGTCAGGGTCTCATGGTTTACGTTGTAAACGATGGTCGGAAGGTCATTACCAGCCGGAGCGGAAATAACAACTTTCTTAGCGCCTGCATCGATATGAGCCTGTGCTTTTGCTTTGGAGGTGTAGAATCCGGTACACTCCAGAACTACATCAACACCGATCTCTCCCCACGGAAGCTCTGCTGCGTTTGCTTTTGCATAAATTTTGATCTCTTTTCCATCAACAGTGATAGAGTCCTCACCAGCGGTTACAGTATCAGCCAGTGCATATTTACCCTGAGTGGAATCGTATTTCAGTAAGTGAGCAAGCATTTTCGGGGATGTAAGGTCGTTGATTGCTACAACCTCAAAACCTTCAGCGCCAAACATCTGTCTGAATGCAAGACGTCCAATACGTCCGAATCCATTAATCGCTACTTTTACTGCCATGATAATATTCCTCCTAAAAGTAATTTGATAGTTTCATGTAAATGCGTCTTCAAGTCTCTTTCAGCAGATTGTTAAAGATACATCAACTTGTTTTTATTTTACCTAATTCATCCAGAAAATTCAAGTCCCATTTCAAATTTTATTCTCTTTTTAGAGTTTCGCTTTACATTCCTTCCTTTTTTCTATATGATGATGCCAGGGTCCAAAGGTACAAAAACCTGGGATCCGCCAAACATGAGGTGCAGAACATCCGGTGGATGTTCGTTTTGCACCGACCGAAGCAGAGCGTAGACAACAGCGATTTACGCAGTAAATCAGCAAATTATTATCAGGAAAGAAGGTTTGTCATGGCAGTTGATTTTCATCTGCACTCCGCGTTTTCCGGAGATTCTGAAGCTCCTATGGAGCAGATGATCCTGGAAGGGATCAGGCGCGGACTCCGGACCATGTGTTTCACGGAGCATATGGATCTGGATTACCCGGAAGAGCCGGGACTTTTTGAGGTAAATACAGGAAGCTACCGTGAAAAATTTCTTCAGATGCGAGAAAAATACCAGGACCAGATCGAGCTGCTTTTCGGCATTGAACTGGGACTCCAGCCTCATCTGGCTGAAATTCACAGGAGCTATCTGAATGAATGGCCCTTTGATTTCGTCATCGGTTCCTCCCATGTTGTTCACGGAAAGGATCCCTACTATCCCTCTTTTTATGAAGGAAAAGAAGAAGCACAGGCCTATCAGGAATATTTTGAAAGTATCCTGGAAAACCTGGCTGTTTTTGATGAAATGGATGTCTACGGGCATATCGACTATGTTGTCCGTTATGGTCCCAATAAAAATCAGTATTATTCTTACGAAGTTTACCGGGAGGTTCTGGATGAGATCCTGAAGACACTGATCCGTAAGAATATCGGCCTGGAGCTCAACACTGCCGGCTATAAATACGGGCTTGGACATCCGAATCCCACAGAAGCGATCCTGAAAAGATATGCAGAACTGGGCGGAGAAATCCTTACCATCGGTTCCGACGGTCATGCTCCGGAACAGCTGGCCTGGGATTTCCGGAAAATCCCCTCTCTTCTGAAAGAATGCGGTTTCCGGTATTATACGGTATTCGAGGAACGGATGCCGGTTTTTTACCCGGTGGAAACATTCTGACAAAAATCCCGCAGACGGCTGCCGGTCTCATTTCCGGCCCTTCTGCGGGATTTTTTATAAGGATCAATATTCCTCTTCTTCTGCTTCTTCACCCTCATGAATGTCTGACTTTGGTTTCTTCAGACCTTCGATCTTGATGCCGTGTTTCTCTGCATAATCCCAGAGTGCTGCATGGATTGCTTCCTCTGCAAGCAGAGAACAATGGACCTTTACAGGCGGAAGTCCGTCCAGAGCTTCCATTACGGCTTTATTCGTCACCTGAAGAGCTTCCTGAATGCTCTTACCCATAACCATCTCGGTTGCCATACTGCTGGTAGCTACTGCTGCGCCGCAGCCAAAGGTCTTGAACTTACAGTCTCTGATGATGCCATCATCATCAATATCCAGGTAAATTCTCATAATATCACCGCATTTGGCATTTCCTACGGTACCTACACCGCTTGCATTCTCGATCTCTCCTACGTTTCTGGGATGCTGGAAATGATCCATTACTTTTTCACTGTACATTTTCTATTCCTCCAAATGATCTTCTATTACTTCTGTTTCTTGATAAAATCTTCATAAAGCGGAGACATGCTGCGGAGTTTGTCAACAATCTCTTTCAGGGAATCCACAACATAATCTATATCCTCTTTGCTGATCTCTTCATTCAGGGTCAGACGCAGAGAGCCGTGAGCAATCTCATGAGGCAGGCCAATGGCCAGCAGCACATGAGAGGGATCCAGAGAGCCGGAAGTGCAGGCAGATCCGCTGCTTCCGCAGATTCCTTTCATATCCAGCATGATCAGAAGGGATTCTCCCTCCAGAAACTGGAAACTGAAATTGGCATTGTTCGGCAGTCTCTTTGTACGGTCGCCATTCAGACGGCAGTACGGGATCTCTGTCAGCACACGCTCAATGAGATAATCTCTGACTTCTCTCTCTTTTGCGGTACGCTCTTCCATGCTGTTCATGGCACGTTCCACCGCTTTGCCAAATCCTACGATACCAGGAACATTCTCTGTACCGGCACGACGTTTTCTCTCCTGGGCTCCACCGTGTACAAAGCTTCTGATCTTTACGCCTTTCCGGATATAAAGGAATCCGATCCCTTTGGGACCATTTAATTTATGTCCGCTGGCGCTGAGCATATCGATATGACAGGCATCCACATGGATGGGCAGCTGACCAAATGCCTGAACGGCATCTGTATGGAAAAGGATTCCATGTTCTTTTGCAATGGCACCGATCTCTTCGATCGGCTGGACCGTTCCGATCTCATTGTTTGCAAACATGACAGAAATCAGGATGGTATCCGGACGAATGGCCTTTTCCAGCTCATCCAGTTTTACCACACCATTTTCATCTACATCCAGATATGTGATCTCAAAACCACGTTTTTCCAGATATTCACAGGTATGAAGGATCGCATGATGCTCGATCTTGCTGGTAATGATGTGTTTTCCTTTAGAAGCATATGCTTCTGCAGTCGCCTTCAATGCCCAGTTATCAGACTCGGAACCACCTGCAGTAAAGTAGATCTCCTCCGGTTTTGCCCCGAGAGAATCAGCGATGGTCTTTCTCGCAACATCCACTGCCTGTTTGCTTTTTCCTGCAAACTCATAGACACTGGACGGGTTTCCATAATATTCGGTAAAATAAGGAAGCATTGCCTCTACTACTTCCGGTGCGGTCTTTGTCGTAGCCGCATTATCAAGATAAATTAATTTTTTCATGATTTTTCACTCCTTGCACATGGCTCATTGGTTTTATCTGCCGTATGGATCTCTGTCGTCTTCTTCACACGCCTGCTTTCTCTGATCAGATCAGATAAACGGATCTCATCCACAGTCTTCTGAATGCTTGCATTCATCCGCTCCCAGACATATTTGGTCACACAGAACGAAGATTCCTCACAGCCGTCTGCCCGTTCTCCCGGACATTCCACTGCTTTCAAGCTTCCCTCCAGAGCCCGCAGGATATCTCCCACGGAAATCTCACTGGCCGGCTTTGCCAGATAATATCCTCCGGAAGCGCCTCTGATACTGGTCACCAGACCGGCCTTTTTCAGCTTTGCCATAAGCTGTTCCAGATAGCCCTCGGAAATATGCTGTCGCTCTGCTATACTATTCAGGGAAACCGCTTCGTTTTCACTGTAGACAGCCAGATCGATCATGGCACTCAAACCATAACGGCCTTTTGTTGACAACTTCATGGCATCTTCCCTCCGTCAGCATTTTTCAATTCCAACTATTTTGCTAGGTTTTGCATTAAAAATATAGCACTACCATCCGGTTCTGTCAAGCCCCCATACTGCATAAACTGAAAGAAAACGGTTGGTTTTCCATGAAGCATAAAAAAGCCATCCTGCGTGGTGCTTTCTTTCTCACTGCCGCAGGCTTTCTGAGCCGGATCATGGGCTTCTTCTACAGAATATTCCTTTCAAGGAGCATTGGTGCAGACGGCCTCGGACTCTATCAGATGATTTTTCCTGTCTTTGCTCTGGCTCTTTCTTTTACCTCTGCCGGCCTGAATACCGCCGTCTCTCATCAGGTCTCCAGAAAAAATGCCCTCGGAGATAAAAAAGGTGTCTGGGAAGTTTTTTTCACAGGGGCCGTACTCTCCCTCCTTCTTTCCGGCTTTGCAGCAGGATTGCTCTGGCGCTGTGCAGGAGTTCTGGCAGAAGCTTTCCTGAAGGATGTCCGTTGTGAAGAACTTCTGAAATATCTGGCGCTCTCTCTGCCCTTCGCCTCTCTCCATTCCATCGTCACCGGCTGTTTTATCGGAAGGAAAAAAGCAGGGCTTCCAGCCCTCTCTCAGCTTTTTGAACAGGCCGTCCGCATCCTTTCTTCCCTGTTGCTCTGGCAGATTTTTCTGAAAAAAGAGCTCTCACCCACCCCGCTTATTGCCGTGGGCGGCATACTGGTCTCTGAAGTTCTGACCAGTCTTTTCACTCTTCTCCTGCTTCTTTTTCAGAGTCCTGTTTTTCCACTGCCATCTCCTGCTGTCATGAAAGGAAATCTGGAACGGCTGTCGGAAATCGCACTCCCTGTCAGCATGAATCGTTGTATCCTTGGGATCTTTCAAAGTGTGGAAGCCGTCCTGATCCCGCTGAGGCTCCGCCTTTTTGGCTATACCGCCACAGAAGCCTACCGTCATTACGGTACGCTCACAGGCATGTCTCTCCCTCTGGTCCTCTTTCCCTCTGCCATCACCGGAGCCATATCTTTGCTGTTGATCCCGGAGATTTCCGAGGCAGATGCGTTAAATGACCGGCAGGCGATCCTGCGTACGGCCAGAAATACCGTTTCCGGTTGTCTGTATCTGGGCATTTTCTGTACCGGCGGCTTTTTTCTGTTCGGGAAAGAACTCGGTCTTTTTCTCTTTCAGAGTGAAGAAGCCGGCAGTTATATCCGGATCCTTGGATGGATCTGCCCCTTTTTATATCTTGGAACCACTCTCTCCAGCATCCTGAACAGTCTTGGGAAAACGACAGCCGTCTTCTTTCAGAATCTTCTGGGGATTCTGATCCGGATCTTTTTTGTCTGGTTTTGCATTCCCGGATCCGGAATTTCAGGCTGCCTTCTGGGGCTTCTCGTTTCCCAGCTTGTAACGGCACTTTTGTCTCTCCGAACGCTTTTGAAAGCCGTACCGGGATTTGAATTATCCACAAAGGATCTGCTGCTTCCGTTGCTTTTTCTGGGATGGAGCCTGTTCCTTGTCATGCTGGCTGACCAGATCATCCCTGTTTTCATTCCCGTACTTACTCAAGGATCCACTCCGGCTCCGTTCCTGCTTTTTCTGCGGGGAGGTATTTTTGCAGTCACCTATACACTCCCGGCTTTTATCCGCCTGGAAAACACCTTTCGCTTTTCTTTCCCTGCAAGGTTCAGACAAAAATAAGAATTTTTCCCTTGCCAGAACTTTTTTTCTATGCGATGATGATAAAAAAGGAAAAAAGTTCCGGCAGGAGGATGATTCATGAAACAGAAATTTAAAACCACGTTCTGTCTTCTGGCTGCGGCGTTCTGTCTTCTGTTCCCGGTGAAGGGACAGGCAGCGGATGCCTATGAATGGGTGACTGATACGCTCAATGCACGGATCCAGTATGTGAATACGACTACAGGGGAACCTTTGAAATCCCAGTTCAAAAAGATCAAGGGCTATACGTATTATTTTGACAAGAACGGCTATGCAGCCACCGGTTTTACAAAGATTGACGGTTTTTATTACTACTTTGACAGCACCGGCGCCATGCTGAGAAGTGAATGGCGTGCAAACCGCTATTTTCTCTCCAACGGCCGCATGGCTGTCAACCAGTATGTGAAGGATGTTTCGGGGCGCATCTATGTCGGAAAAGACGGTACCCCGGTAGAAAATTATTCCAAGTCCCGTCCCGCTAAATTCATCAAGGATTCCAAGGGCTTCCGATACCGGAATCTCGATGGCACGTATTCCCGGAAGACCTGGCAGTGCATCAAAGGATCCTGGTATTATTTTTATTCCAGCGGCTATATGGCACGGCGTACCAAGCTCGGCAGATATTATGTAGGGATCAATGGCAAAATGGTCACCAATAAGTGGGTAAAGATCGGAAATTACAAATATTACTACGGTGTTGACGGAAGAATGAAAAAGAAGATCCGGATCAAATCCTCTTCCTCCGGTTCCTCCAATCCCGTAGTGAACATCAATTAAACGAAATCAAAAGACTTTTCACAAAAAACTCCGGTGCGGAAGATCCGCTCCGGAGTTTTTGTATGAATCTGATATTTATTTTCTTCAGGGTACCAGCCAGTTGTACATCTCTTCGTATTTCTTTGCAGAAGCCTTCCAGGAGAAGTCCGCTGCCATGGCACGGTCAATGATCTTATTCCATTCTCTCCGTTTGTCATAGTAAACAGACATGGCATATTTGATGGTGTTGAACATTTCATGCGCATTATAATTGGTAAAGCTGAAACCGGTTCCGGTTCCATCATACTCATTATAAGGGATTACCGTATCCTTTAATCCTCCGGTCTCACGAACGATGGGAAGTGTTCCGTAGCGCAGACTCATCAGCTGGCTCAGTCCACAGGGTTCAAAGAGAGACGGCATCAGGAATGCATCACAGGAAGCGTAGATCTTATGAGACATCGGTTCTGAATAGTAAATATTCGCAGATACCTTGCCAGGATATTTCCATGCAAAATGACGGAACATATTCTCATAGCGCTCTTCACCGGTTCCCAGAACGACCAGCTGAACATCCTGCTGACAGAGCTCGTCCATCATATAGGCAATGAGATCAAAACCTTTCTGATCTGTCAGACGGGAAACCACACCGATCATAAATTTCTTATCATCCTGCTCCAGTCCCAGTTCCTCCTGCAGAGCCCGTTTGTTTTTCACTTTTTCCTTACGGAAATTTTTAATGTTATAATTCTTTGTAAGGAAAGCATCCGTTTCCGGATTGTATTCATCGTAATCAATTCCGTTTACGATTCCGCGAAGATCATTGGAACGGGCATTGAGAAGACCATCCAGATGCTCTCCGTAAAATGGAGTCTTGATCTCCTCCGCATAAGTGCTGCTTACGGTTGTAATGGCATCTGCATAAACCAGACCGCCCTTGAGATAGTTCGCATCTCCATAAGCTTCCAGCTTATCCGGAGTAAAATAATAAGCCGGAAGACCTGTGATGTTCCGCACGGTCTTCACATCCCAGACGCCCTGGAACTTCAGGTTATGTATCGTCATTACAGATTTGATGCCACGGTAAAATTCATTGTCGCTGAACTGATCCTTCAGGAAAACAGGGATCAGACCTGTCTGCCAGTCATGACAGTGGATAATGTCGGGTCGGAAGTTAATATCCGGCAGGATGGAAAGAGCTGCTTTAGAGAAAAATGCAAATTTTTCAATATCTTCATAAATGTTTCCATAGGGCTTGGGACCGGCAAAATAAAATTCATTGTCAATAAAATAGTACTGGATCCCATCATAGTTCATTCCCAACACACCCACATACTGACTTCTCCAGCCAAGATCCATATAAAAATGAGTAATGTATTCCAGTTTTGATTTGAATTCTTCCTTCATGCACATGTACTTGGGAAGAATCACTCTGACATCAAAATATTTTTTGTCAAAGCACTTTGGCAAAGACCCGACCACATCCGCCAGTCCTCCCGTTTTGATAAACGGAACACACTCGGAAGCGATAAATAATACCTTCTTCATACTTGATCCTCCTGTTTCTGATAGTTCTTGCTTATAAAAGATATTATACCGCATTTTCCGGAAAAAGCCAACAATTTATCTGTTTTTATATTCCAGCCGGATCCGGTCTGCGATCAGAGCGATAAACTCTGAATTGGTAGGTTTTCCCTTCCCTCCGCTGACCGTATATCCGAAGAGTTCTTCAATCGTATCCATCTTTCCGCGGCTCCATGCCACTTCGATCGCATGACGGATCGCCCGTTCTACCCGGCTCGGCGTCGTCTGATGCTTCTTCGCTATGGTGGGATAGAGAATCTTGGTAATGGAATTCAGCATATCCATATCTCCCACCGACATGATGATGGCATCTCTCAAATACTGATAACCCTTGATATGCGCCGGCACACCGATCTCATGAATGATCTCTGTCACATCCGTCTCCAGGTTCCGTTCCATGTATTCCGCCTTGCTTTCATAGGCATTCACCTTACGGACTTCCTGAAAATTCTTCTCACTGCGGCTTTTTCTCACATGTTTGATCCGGCTGATCACCATATCGTTATCAAATGGCTTTAAAATATAGTAATTGGCTCCCAGTGCAAAAGCATCCTCCGTGATCTTTTCCTGCCCCACAGCAGTGATCACGATAAAGGCAGGGTGTTTTTTCATGCTTTTGTCTGCATTCACCCGTTCCATCACCGTCAGTCCGTCCACTTTCGGCATGATGATATCCAGAAGGACCACATCCGGCTCTTTTGTCTTGATGATATCGTAAAGTTCTTCTCCGTTTCCGGCTTTTCCTACAACGTTCAGCTCTTCATCACTGCTCACGATCCGGTCAAGAAGCTCCACAACCCGCTCGTTATCGTCAGCAATGGCCACATTCAGCTTTTCCATCTGGTTTTTCCTCCAAATCCTTTTTATCTGTGACTATTTCGCAAAGCGGACATTCGCGATCCGCTTTCGCTGCCTGGTTATGAATGCAGTCTCTTCGCGATTATCAGCGGGGGAATACTCATTCTGTGTTCAAATAGCCACAAAAATATTATAATAAGGCCCTCTGAAAATCGCAACCAGAAGTTATCTCCCTTTCTCGTCAGGATTCGACACCGATCATATTCTCGATAAAAATCCCATATCCTTTTGTCGGATCATTGACAAACACATGAGTCAGCGCACCGATCAGTTTCCCGTTCTGAAGGATCGGAGAACCGCTCATACCCTGAATGATACCGCCTGTGACCGCAAGAAGCTCCGGATCAGAGACAGAGATCACCATACTTTTGTTGGGATCGGAGCCGGCCAGGTTCACTTTTTCGATCTGGATGGAGTAGGCTTTTACCGCACCTCCAACAGCAGACAGGAGGACAGCCGGACCGGTTTCCACAGCCTGCTTGTAGGCTGTTCCCACCAGTTCTCCCTGACAGAAAAGCCCCCTGTTTTCTGTGATCCGTCCAAAGATCCCTGATGAAGTATTTTTTTCAATGGTCCCCAGAATCTCGGAGGACTGATAACGGATCACTCCTGTCATTTCCCCCGGAGTTCCCCTGAGCCCTTTGACTACGGAAAGGATATCCGTATGATAAAGACTTCCACCGCTTAAATTCAGGAGCGTTCCCGTATCCACATCACTGATCCCATGACCAAGCGCACCGTACCTTCCATTTTCATCCATATAGGTTAACGTCCCGATCCCCTGCGTATCATCCCGCACCCAGAGGCCCAGCTTATAGCTTTCTTCCTTATCCAGTACCGGCTGTACCAGAAGCTCTGTCAGACTCCCGCCTCTGTCTACCTTCAGGACCACCGGTGCTCCGTCAGACTCTTTCACTTCTTGTACCAGCTCTTCTTTTCGCGTTACTGCAGAACCATTGACCGCCACAATGTAATCACCGGACCGCAGGATATTTTCCGCCGGATCTGAAAAACTACCGTCGTTTTTTTCCACGCTTCCTGTCCCCACCACCAGGATCCCTCTGGTCTTCATATAAATACCAACCGGCATTCCGCCGGCATACACCCTGGTCTCCGGTACCACAGTTACTTCCACATTTTTTATGGGGATCATCCCGAGAAGACTGCAGCGTATTTTCACTTTTCCGGAAGGAATATTGGAGGAAAGCTGGCTGTCTGCCTCCAGAAGTTCTTCCTCCACCAAAGGAAGGCGGATCAGATCACTGGCACTCTCTCCCTCACAGATCAGATAATGGTCCGGTATCCTTCCGGAAATAAGACCAAAAGAAAGAACAAGGATTCCTGCAAAAAACACCAGAAAGAAATAAAACGGGAATCTTCTCCTGCATCTTTTCATCATTTTCACATCCTTTCATGTAAAAAGGATGCACCTTATGGTACATCCCTTTTTAGTATGTGAAAATCCGCTCCATCCACACTAGTATTTTTTTGTACAAACTGCCAATTCTTTCATTTCCCGGGCACTCTGACGAACGGTCTTCGTAATCTCCGCTCCGCCAAGGATCCTTGCCAGTTCCTCAATGCTCTCCTCATCCGAAAGTCTGCGGATAAAGGTTTTGGCTTCCTGCCCGACAAGCTTTTTCTCAATGCAGAAATGCGTATCTGCCATGGAAGCGATCTGAGCCAGATGTGTGATACAGATCACCTGACGGCTTCTGGCGATCACTGCCATTTTCTCTGACACCTTCTGTGCCGTCCGTCCACTGATGCCCACATCGATCTCATCAAAGATCATGGTTCCAACCGCATCCTTATCTGCCAAAACCGTTTTGATCGCCAGCATGACACGGGAAAGCTCTCCGCCGGAAGCCACCTTCTGCAGAGGCTGCAGAGGCTGCCCGGGATTCATGGAGATCAGAAAACAGATCTCATCAAAGCCTTCCGGTCCCGGCACCGTTTCCTGGAAATCAATGGAAAACTGCACATCCAGGAAATTCAGGTCCTGAAGAACAGCCGTGATTTTTCCGGCAAGAAGCTCTGCCGCTTTTTTCCGGATTTCGCTCACCCTGCCACAAGCCTTCAAAAGCTCCGTTTTCTTCTGCTCCAGTTCTTTTTTCAGCCGCCGCCGGTAAGCTTCATAGTGAGCCAGTTCTTCCAGCCGCTCTTCTTTCTCTTTTTTGTAAGAAAGAACCTTCTCAATACTGCCGCCATATTTTGCTTTCAGATGGTTCAAAAGATTCAGACGGTCTTCCGTCTGCTGAAAACTTTCCGCATCAAAAGAAATGCTCTCCTGATAGTCTTTCAGTTCCCGGTGAAAATCATTCAGAAGATTATCAATATCTGCAAGCTCCGCGGTAATGATTTCCAGTTTTTCATCATAAGCAGAAGCAGTGGAAAGGCTTCGATAAGCTCTGGATACCAGTTCTGCCGCCCCGCCAAAATCAGAACCTGTGAGGTTTTCTGCTTCTGTGACACCCTCCATGATCCTCTGGCTGTTTACCTGACGACGATAGGTCTGCTCCAGTGCTTCATCCTCTCCCGGCTTCATCGCTGCATCTTCGATCTCTCCCACTTCAAAAGCCAGAAAATCCATCTCCTTGGCTCTTGCTGTTTCAGAAAGATCGGTTTCTTTTAATTTTTTATCAAGTGCATCATACTCCCGGTAAAGCGTTCTTACTTCTCCTGCCGGTCCCGAAAGCACTTCTCCTGCAAAAGCGTCCAGAATTGTCAGATGATTTTTCTGATGGAGCAATGCCTGATGCTCATGCTGTCCATGAATATCGATCAGAATTTCAGAAACCTGACGGACCAGGGATACCGGCACCGTTTCCCCGTTTACCTTGCTGACACTGCGGCCGTTCACCAGACGCCGGCTGATGATGATCTGGTCATCCTCCAGCGGAAGATCCAGCTTTTCCAGTGCTTTTCTCTGCTTCTCATTGTCTACGGAAAAGACAAGCTCCGCCAGGGCAAAAGCGGCATCTTCTCTGGCAAAGCCTTTAAAGCCGGCCAGTCCAAGTGCCACATTGACGGAACCGATGATGATGGATTTTCCCGCACCGGTCTCTCCGGTAAGGATATTAAGGCCCTCGGTCAGATCAATGTCAGCCTCATCAATGAGGGCCATATTTTTTACATGAATGTTTAAAAGCATAATTAGTTGTTCGGCTCTCCTACGATCTTACGGATCTTCTCCATAACGATCAGTGTATCATCTACGCTCCGGTTGGCGCACATAATGGTGTCATCCCCCGCGATGCATCCGGCCACTTCCGGCCATTGCATGGCATCAATAGACGCCGCCACAGCCATGGCCATTCCGGATACCGTCTTTACCACCAGAAGGTTCTGGGCCATATCCATGGACAGAAAACCGTCTTTCAGGATCCTCAGATATTTTTCGTTCATATTTTCCCCGGAAGCCTGCATGACTGCGTATTTCTGCCGTCCGTCATTCAGGGAGATCTTGGTCAGCTTCAGTTCCCGGATATCTCTCGATACAGTGGCCTGGGTCACACGGAAACCTTCGCCGTTCAGAAGATCTGCCAGCTCTTCCTGTGTTTCCACATCGTTTCTGCTGATGAGATCAATAATTTTTGCATGTCTTGCAATTTTCATTGCCGGCACCTCCTACTGTCCATTCATTTTGGTCCGAAGGACCTCCAAAAAGCTGATCTGGTTGATTTTGATCAGCCGCGTCTTTTTTACTGCCTTTCGGATCACAACTTTATCCGTACAGGTCAGCCGTACGGAAGTATCTCCATCAAACGTCACTTCGGCATCATCACCGCTTCGGCTGTGTCCCGGAAGCATTTCCACTGTGATCTTTGCGTCATCCGGAAGGATAATGCTGCGGGTATTCAGTGTATGCGGAGCAACCGGTGTCATAAGAAGCATGGAGGCTTCCGGCGAGACGATCGGTCCGCCTGCTGACAGGCTGTAGCCCGTGGAACCGGTCGGTGTGGAGATCACCATGGCATCCGCACTGTAACGGTTTAAATATTCCCCGTTCACATAGATTTTAAAATCAATGATCCGAAGCCGGCCATACCGGCCGATCACAATGTCATTGAGCGCCAGATCCTCCATGACCTTTTTCCCCTGATGATAAACCTCACCGGAAATCATCATCCGGCTCACGATCTGGTATTCTCCTGCAAGAAGCCGTTCCAGGGCCGGTTCAATGCCCTTGCGGTCTACTTCAGCCAGATATCCGAGCGTTCCCATGTTGATCCCAAGAAGCGGAAGATCCCGCTCAGTCAGATCTCTCGAAGCCTGCAGGAGCGTTCCGTCCCCGCCCAGCACCAGTACACAGTCCACATCCTCCGGAATACCGGCGGCATCGGTGTATTTATAACTGCCGCCGCTGTCCGCCATATTTTCCCGGATCGTGCATTTTTTTCCCCGCTTTTCCAGATACTCTTTTACGAAGCGGGTGGTCTGAAATCCCGGATCCTTATCTTTATTGGTTATGATATAAAAACTGTCCATATTTTTTACCGGTCCAGCGTCTTGTGCGCTTCCTCTACCACTGCATGCACATCCACCGGCAGTTCTGTCTGGACAAAACCTTCCGGCTGTTTTTGGATATGCAAAAGATATTCAATGTTTCCTTCCGGTCCCTTGATCGGAGAAAATTCCAGATTCTTCACTTCAAAAGCAATGCTTCCGGCATAATCAATGACCATGCGGATCACTTCCTCGTGAACCGCTTTGTCACGGACAACCCCTTTTTTTCCTACTTTTTCCCTGCCTGCTTCAAACTGCGGTTTGATCAGGCAGACAACTTCTCCGTCTTCTGTCAGAAGATTTCTTACAGGGAGGAGCACTTTTGTAAGGGAAATAAAGGACACATCGATGGAAGAGAAAGCCACCGGCTCCTGAATATCCTCCGGTGTCACATAGCGGATATTGGTCTTCTCCATGCAGACGACTCTCGGATCATTCCGGAGTTTCCAGTCCAGCTGCCCATGGCCCACATCTACAGAGTAGACCTTCACTGCCCCGTTCTGAAGCATGCAGTCTGTAAAACCGCCCGTGGAAGCTCCTACATCCATGCAGACCTTCCCTTCCAGAGTCACGGCAAAATGGCTCATGGCTTTTTCCAGCTTCAGACCGCCGCGGCTGACATATTTCAGAGTATTTCCCCTGACCTCGATCTTTGCCTCTTCCTTAAACATACTTCCGGCTTTGTCTTCCTTCTGCCCGTCCACATAGACCTGACCGGCCATGATAATGGCCTTCGCTTTCTCTCTTGATGAAGCATAGCCCTGCTGCACCAGCAGCACATCCAAACGTTCTTTCATTTCTTTTTCCTTCCCCGGCGCTCATCTCTCCGGGTTCTGTCCCAGGGCTGCCGCCATTACTTTCTTCAGAATGATCGAGGCACTGATACCGGTTTCTTCCTTCAGGACCTCTACATTTCCATGTTCAATATAATCATCCGGCAGAGAAATATTCAGTACCGAAGCCTCGCTTCCGATCTCATTTAAATAATCCAGAACATGTTCTCCGAAACCGCCGCATCTTACATTTTCCTCCATGGTAACAAAAAGCCTGTGATCCCTGGAAAGTGTCAGGATCAGTTCTTTATCAACAGGCTTTACAAACCTGGCATTGACCAGTGTACAGGAAAAACCTCTCTCCCGGAGCTCATGGCGCACCGTCTCTGCAGTTTTCACCATGCTTCCTACCGCCAGAAGGACAATGTCTTCCTCATCATAGATCACTTCGCTTTTTCCGTAAATAATGGGGGCACGGAACTCCTGAAGCCCGTCGTAAGCTTCTCCTCTCGGATAACGGATGGCAATGGGGCCATCATAGTTCACCGCAAATTTCATCATATCTGAAAGTTCCCATTTATTCTTCGGTGCCATGATACACAGATTCGGGATCGTCGATAAAAACGACAGGTCGAAAATCCCCTGATGCGTCTCTCCGTCGCTTCCCACAAGTCCTGCCCGGTCAATGGCAAAGACCACATGCATGTTCTGGATACAGACATCATGCAGGATCTGATCGTAGGCACGCTGAAGGAAGGAGGAATAAATGGCCACCACCGGCTTCAGGCCGGCAGCCGCAAGACCGGCAGCAAAGGTTACTGCATGTTCCTCTGCGATCCCCACATCGAAAAAACGGTCCGGGAAGTTGTTATGGAAGCGTTTGAGACCGGTTCCGACCTCCATAGCGGCCGTCACAGCCACTACTTTGGGATCCCGCTCTCCCATCTTTCGCATGATCGTGGAAAAGACGTCCGTCCAGTTTGCTTTCACGCGTTTGTTTTTCGGAAGACCCGTGGCAATCTCAAAGGGCTCCGCCCCATGGAAGCGCGCCGGATGGCGTTCTGCCGGAGCATAGCCTTTGCCCTTCTTGGTAAATACATGAAGGAGCACTGCCCCTTCTACTTTTTTGGCCTCTTCCAGAGCCCTCATCACCTGATGGAGATCATGTCCGTCCACAGGGCCAAGATACGTAAGCCCCATGTTTTCAAAAAGCATACCGGGAATAAAAAGCTGCTTGAGGCCATTCTTGGTCCGGCGGATCCGGCTTACAAGCTTTTCACCGTAGACCGGCACACGGTTCAGAGAATCCGTGACCGCGGTTTTCAGATTCAGATAACCGTCTGCTGTACGAAGACTCCCCAGATAGTTTGACATGCCTCCCACATTTTCAGAAATAGACATATTATTGTCATTCAGGACAATGATAAAATTACTTTTCAGGCGGGCTGCATTATTCATCGCCTCATAGGCCATTCCACCGGTAAGGGAACCGTCCCCAATAACAGAGATCACATAATTATCTCCCCCCAGGATCTCCCGCGCCCGTACAAGACCCAGGCCTGCAGAGATCGAAGTGGAACTGTGGCCTGTATCAAAGGCATCACAGTCACTCTCTTTCCGCTTGGGAAAACCGCTCATACCGCCGTATTTCCTGAGAGTATCAAACCCTTCTCTCCGGCCGGTGAGCAGCTTATGCGTATACGCCTGATGACCGACATCCCAGACGATCTTATCCTCCGGAAGATCAAAAACCAGGTGAAGAGCCATGGTAAGTTCCACAACCCCGAGATTGGAAGCCAGATGGCCGCCGGTATTGCTGATCTTCTCGATCAGAAATTCCCGGATCTCTTGCGCCAGAGCCGCCAGTTCTTCTCCATTCAGCTTTTTGATGTCACCTGCCTGACTGATTTTTTCCAAATACATCTGTTTTTCACCCTCTGTACTGTATTTTCACCGTTCTTATTTTTTCCGGTCGATCAGACTTTTCAGAAGCTCCATAAGAAACGGATTTTTTTCTTCCAGCATATCAAGCTCTCCGATCGCCTCATCAGACAGCCGTTTTACATCTTCCCCTGCTTTTTCAAGTCCTTCCAGAGTCACATAAGTCGTTTTGTTGTTTTCTTTATCACTTCCCACAGGCTTTCCCAGCATTTCCGTAGTACTCACCACATCCAGAATATCATCCTGGATCTGGAAAGCCAGTCCTACCTTGCCTGCCACTCTCTCAAGAAGAGCGATCTTTTCATCGGAAGCCCCGGCAAGGACCGCTCCGATCATCATGGAAGCCTCGATCAGCGCACTGGTCTTTAAACGGTAGATAAAATCCAGTCTCTCTCTTTCCAGAGTCTTCCCTTCATATTCCACATCCACACACTGACCGCCCAACATTCCATAAATTCCCGTTTTTCCGGTCAGGATCTGAAATGCTTTTCCGATCCGCTCATTTCCAGGCTCGATGGAAAAAGCCCTGGCTGCCGTTTCATAAGCATAATTTAAAAGAGCATCTCCTGCAAGGATCGCCATGGCCTCTCCATATACCACATGAGTCGTCTTCTTCCCCCGCCGGTACTCATCATTGTCGAGTGCCGGCAGATCGTCATGGATCAGAGAGTGTGTATGGATCATCTCCATAGCTGCCATAAAAGGCCGGATCACCTCTCCGGTTCCGCCGAACATCCGGTAAGTTTCTGCCATCAGAAGCGGACGGAGCCTTTTTCCACCGGCCTGCATACTGTAATTCATTGCCTCAAGGATCGTCTTCTGAAAGCCTTCTTCCCGAGGTAAAAATCCATAAACGGTTTCTTCTGTTTCCTGTACTTTCTGTTTCAGTTCATCCTCAAAATTCATCTGCTTCTCCCTGATCATTCAGTACCAGCATGGCTTTCTCCACCGTGTCGATCTTCTCGCCTGCAGCTTTTAAAAGTTCCATGCCTTCTTTATATTTTTCAAAGGAGTCCTCAAGCGAGATCTCACGGCTTTCCAGGGCTTCCAGAAGGCCTTCCATCTCCTTGAAAATCTCTTCCAGTGTCTGTTCTTTCTGCTCTGCCATTTATCGTTCCTCTTGTTCCTTTTCTTCCACCCTGGCGGAAAGCCTGCCGTCTGCAAAATATAACGTCAGCCGCTCTCCGATCCTTGCACTGCCTGCTTTTGTCAGACGTTTTCCGTTCTCCCCGGCCACATACGCATAGCCCTGGTTCAGTTTTTTCAACGGAGAAGCGCCCGACAGGCGCTCGATCAGAAGAGCAAGCCTCTGCCTTTCCTCCTGAAGCTTTCCTTCCATCTGCTTTCTGAGCAGTTCCTCCAGATCCGCCAGCCGCTGCTGCTTTTCCAGAAGCTGCTGCCTAGGACTTAAACGTTCCAGTTTCCAGGAAAATGTCTCAAGCTTTTCTCTTTTTTCCTGAAGCCTGTGTTCCATGAGCCGGTCCAGGCGCTCTTCAAAATCCCGGAGACTCTGAAGGATACTGCCAAGATCCGCCACTGCCAGTTCAGCGGCTGCCGAAGGCGTCGGAGCCCGCAGATCCGCCACAAAATCCGAGATCGTCGTATCTGTCTCATGACCCACCGCCGAGATTACAGGAGTCTCACAGGCAAAAATAGCCCTCGCCACCTTTTCCTCATTGAACGCCCAGAGATCTTCCATGGAACCGCCGCCGCGGCCGACGATGATCACATCCACACCGTACCGGTCCAGCACCTCGATCCCTTTTGCGATGCTGTCTGCAGCTCCCTCTCCCTGGACCAGGGCCGGGTAAAGCACCAGCCGGATGAAAGGATTTCTCCGTCTGGAGATATTCATGATATCACGGATCGCCGCTCCTGTGGATGCAGTCACGATACCAAGCGTCTTCACAAAGGCCGGTATGGGCTTTTTATAAGACGGATCAAACATCCCCATTTCGGAAAGTTCCTCTTTCAGCTGTTCGAACCTTTCATAGAGAAGTCCTGCCCCCTCGCGGATGATCTCTGAAGCATAGAGCTGATAACGCCCATCCCTTTCATAGACACTGATGCTTCCAAGGACCGTCACCGACTGCCCGTTTTCCATCTGAAAACGCAGACCTTTTCTGGATCCGGAAAACATCACACAGGGCATGGTACCGGTCTCATCCTTCAGAGAAAAGTAAATATGCCCGGAAGGATGATATTTACAGTTGGAAACCTCTCCCCGGACATAGATCCTCTGCAGGAGGAAATCCTGGGTGAACATATTCTTGATATACGTGTTTACCTGGCCGACACTGTATACATTCCTTTGCGTTTTCACTGCCGGGCCAGTTTTCCGAGGATTCCATTGATAAAGGAGGAACTCTCGTTCTCACCGAAGCTCTTGGCAAGCTCCACGGCCTCATTGATTGCTACTCCAACAGGAATATCTTCATCATAGAACATCTCATATACACCAAGGCGAAGGATCGAGAGATCGGATTTACCGATACGCTCCAGCTTCCAGCCCTTTGCAGCACTGGCGATCTTTTCATCAATCTCCGGAAGCACAGCGCAGATATTCTCATATTTTTCTTCGATATAGGCATGATCCTTCTCACTGATCTCCTTCTCCGGGAAATCTTCGAAGTAGGATTTTACCTGCTCTTTCATTTCGTCTTTACTGTAAAATTCCACCATGAACAGAAGTTTAAAAATTTCTTCTCTCAGTTCTCGTCTTGTCATTCTTTTTTTCCTCTCAGATGTTTTTATAGCCGAAAAGGGATGCCCGCCTGGGGCATCCCTCCTCATTCAGGGAGTTTTCCGCTCTCCTGGTCAATCGTGCTTCTCCATGCAGACACTTGCAATCGTCACATTCACGTCAGAAACGGTAAGCCCTGTCATGTTCTCAATGGATGCTTTCACTTTTTCCTGAACCATACGGCTGGTCTTGGGAACGCTGTAACCATAATCAATATTGATCGCTACCTCTACAGCTACTTCGCCATTCTCTACACTGACTTTGATCCCCTTGGAAAGCTTCTTCATCCCAAGCTTGCTGACCAGTTCGTTTGTAATATTTCCAGCCATGCTGGCAACGCCTTCCACCTCTGTGGCAGCGAGACCTGCAATGATCGCAACTACCTCATCCGCAATCTGAACCTGTCCGATGGCCTCGTCAGACTGAATCGTATAACTGTTCTGATTTTCCTCTTTCATGCTCCAATCCTCCTTACGGCTCTGTAATGCGAAAATCTTCTTTTCCATTATAACAGACTTTACCCGTTTTGCAAAGGGAAATATACTTTAAGAGCGGCCGAATTCAGTAAGCTTCAGTCCCGGGTTCCGATCCAGAGTCATGCCGACACTCCAGGGGTTCACCCAGAGAAGCAGCGGTCTTCCCTTAAGATCCGTTACCTTCTTCATGTCAGAGGTTCCAACCAGTTTATCCAGATCGATCTCTTCGTTTTCGATCCAGCGGATATGCTCATAAGGCAGATTCTCCAGAATGATGTCTACATTATACTCATTTTTCAGACGGTATTTCAGCACCTCAAACTGCAGGACACCGACAACGCCTACAATGATCTCCTCCATACCGGTATGAAATTCCTGAAAGATCTGGATCGCACCTTCCTGAGCGATCTGGTTGATCCCTTTTACGAACTGTTTTCTCTTCATGGTATCCACCTGACGGACACGGGCAAAATGCTCCGGTGCGAAGGTAGGGATCCCTTCAAAAGCAAACTTCTTTCCGGGCATACAGATCGTATCTCCAATGGAGAAAACACCCGGATCAAACACACCGATGATATCGCCGGCATAAGCCTTGTCCACCACATGACGTTCCTGAGCCATCATCTGCTGTGGCTGGGAAAGGCGCATCTTCCGGTCACCCTGCACATGATAAACCTCCATATTGGCGTCAAACTCACCGGAACAGATCCGCATGAAAGCAATACGGTCTCTGTGTGCCTTGTTCATGTTTGCCTGGATCTTAAACACAAAAGCGGAAAAATCCTCTTTGGTCGGCTCGATCAGACCGATGTCTGCCTTTCTCGGAAGCGGTGAGGTCGTCATATTCAGGAAATGCTTCAGGAAGATCTCCACACCAAAGTTGGTCAGGGCAGAACCGAAGAAGACAGGAGTCAGCTCTCCTTTATCTACCAGCTCCTGATCAAACTCTGCGCTGGCACCGTCCAGAAGCTCGATCTCTTCCATCAGTTTATCCTTCTGTCCATAGTCCAGGATCTCATCCAATTCCGGGGAATCCAGAGGGATCTCACGCATTTCACCTTCTTTGGTACCCTTTTCCGTATCTGAGAAGACGGTGATCTCCTTGCTTCCTCGCTCATAGACGCCTTTGAAATGTTTACCGGAACCGATCGGCCAGTTGACCGGACAGGTTGCGATCCCCAGCTCCTTTTCAATCTCATCCAGAAGATCAAAGGTATCATTGGCATCCCGATCCAGTTTATTGATAAAAGTAAAAATAGGGATGTGGCGCATCACACAGACCTTGAAAAGCTTTCTTGTCTGCGCCTCTACACCCTTGGAAGCATCGATGACCATTACCGCAGAATCTGCCGCCATCAGCGTACGGTAGGTATCTTCAGAGAAGTCCTGATGTCCCGGTGTATCCAGAATGTTGATACAATAATCGTCATAATTAAACTGCAGTACAGAAGAAGTAACAGAGATACCTCTCTCCTTCTCGATCTCCATCCAGTCGGAAACCGCATGACGGGCAGTTGCTTTTCCTTTTACAGAACCTGCCAGATTGATCGCACCTCCGTAAAGCAGGAATTTCTCTGTCAGTGTGGTCTTACCTGCATCCGGGTGGGAAATAATGGCAAAGGTACGCCTTTTTAAAATTTCATTTGTTTTATCAGCCAAAGCTTTTTCCTCCAAACAGGCAGCCTTGCCAAGGCTGCCTCTATCTGTTTTCGTTCATCTTCTTATTTTTATACCTTCGCTATTTTACCAACGAAAAAGGGCTCTGTCAACGGGATTCTTTCTTTCCTCAGGAGAGTCTCGGAGTGATGATGATATTTTCACCGGAAATGTTTGTTTTACGCTTGACAATGTCCTCGATCTGTGCCCGCTCTGCCTCACTGATCTCAGCCTGATTGATGACAACATCTGCTGTTCCGTCAGAAATACTCACCACTGCATCCAGAAAACCTTTGGAATCCAGAAGGAGTTCTGCAGAAGCCTCTCTTTCTGCCGCATCCACCATGGCATTCATACTGTCTACCGCATACTGCTTCTGATCTGCGGAAATGCCGTCATTGTTGATGACCTCCAGAAGCGTTTCTTTGTTCTTGGCTCTGACCTGTTCTCTTGTAAGCTTTGCTTCCGCGGCAAAGGTGCTCCCTGCAGTCACACTGGTAAGTACGGCTTCTCCCGGCGTATCCATATTTTCTTCCCCTTCGCCGGTTTCCGCTTCTGCCCCGTCAGAGGCGACGCTGATCTCTCCTGTCTCTTCCACGCTGCTCACATCTTCGTCCAGACTTGGAATATCAATGAGCGAAGTGTTCACCGTTCCGGCTTCTGCCGTTTCCTCCTGTCCTTTTCCAAGAGCCGCTGTTTCCTTTCCAAACTCCATTCCGGAGTAATTCAGATATCCTGCCACAGCAACCATGACTGCCAGTGCGGTAACTACTACTTGATTCTTTTTCAGGCGACGTTTCAAAGAATGTTCCTCCTTAATCCATCTTCATTACTTTGATTTTATGCACCTCGATACCAAATAATGCCTGAACTGCTTCCGTGATCTCGCGGACTGTCACCGGATCACCTCCTCCCTCTGCTACCACCAGAACCCCTGCCACTTCCGGCTCCAGAACCTCGGAAACATAAGGGATTTCCTGGCCGGAGCCATTCTTTTCATATACCGTGTTCTCTTCCTGTGTATTTTCCTCATCCGCATTCCCGCTGTTCTCTTTTGAAGAACTGTTCCTGGCAGAACTGTCCTTTTCCACCAGACGTTTTCCATCGGATTTCAAAGTCACCAGAACCTTTGTTTTCCCTACGCCATGCACACGGCTTAAAACCCGTTCCAGTCCTGCAGCCAGTGTTTCTGCCTGATCGAGTGTTTTTTCATCTGCCGTCTCTGCCTGGGCTGCCGGAAGTTTTTCTCCTTCTCCGTTCGGAATAGAGATCACCAGCAGAAGGAGACCTGCCAGAAGAAAAACAATCCAGCGGTTCTTTCCGCTGTTTTTCAGCAGTTCTTTCCATTTTTCCAGCTGCTCTTTCACTGCTCCGCCTCCTTTGCCGTGATCCGCACGTTTTCTTCCGGTAGCCCGCAGATCCTTGCCAGTTCTTCCTGCACCTCTTCCTGGTCCTTTTTTGAGGAACCAAGAAGTGTCAGCTCCACACTTTCCGGTGCTCCTGTATCATCATAAGAAACCGTAAGAGAAAGTACAGACAAACCAAGTGCTTCCGGGATTTTCCGGAGCTGTTCTTCCACCTCCCGGTGAAAATTTTTCTCCACCACCGTATTTTTCAGTTCCTCCAGTCCTTCCATATGCATCTGAAGTTCGCTGTATTCATTGCGAAAAGATTCCAGCTCCAGAATCTGGTCCAGAGAATCCGCTTTTCCAAAAACAGCAGTTACCGGCCGCAGCACCAGAAGGACCAGCACCAGATTCCCAAAAAACTTCAGATATTTCCGGTCATTTCCTTTGGGTGCCAGCTGAAGAAAAACCTGAAAAAAGCACAAAAAGCAAAGAAAACTTTGCAGGCAGGATAAAACCTCCGTCATAACCACTCCTCCCTATGCGGCCAGAGCCAACGCCAGAGAAAGAAAAAACAGAATTCCGGTGAAAAGGAATATTTTCAGCAGCAAAAGGATACTCTGCCCCAACCCGTCCACACATTCTGTCAGACGTTTATCCGCCATCGGCTGCGTTACCGCAGACAGAAGTCTGTAAAGGCAGCCCCCTGCCAGGAGTTTTACCAAAGGTGTCAGACAAAGAATCACCAGGACCAGAAGTCCTGCCACTCCCACACCATTACGGATCAGCAGGGCCGCTCCCAGAACCATTTCCGTCACATGGTCAAAAAGACCTCCCACCACCGGAATACTCCCTCCCGATTTTTGGATCACGGTGTTTTTCAGAGCGTCCACAGCCGGAAGGATCAGGCTTTGAAAAACCTGCAGCCCTGCCACGGTTCCGGTCAGCGTTTTCAGTGTCCATTCCACAAAACTTTTGATGAGTCCCGCCATCTTAGAAAGATATGCTTCGTCAAACATATGATCCAGAAGTGTCAGAAGAAAATAAAACTGCACTCCCGGCAAAAGAAATGTTTTCACCAGCCACTGCAAAACCGTCAGCGTCCCAAGGATCAATTCGCAAAAGGCCGTTCCTCCGGCGCTTTTTCCTGCCAGAACAGAAGCCAGAAGGCAGGAAGGCATCAAAAGCTTCATAAAGACAAGAAGCTCCTCCAGTGCCGTTTCCGCTACCCGGCTCATTTCTGAAAATGCCTGTACCAGAAAAGAGAGCAAAAGCAGATAGATCATGTAAAAACTGACCTCTGAAACCTGATTTTTTTCAAAAATGCCGGCAGCTCCCGAAAAGACCGCCGCTCCTGCAAGAAGAAGGAGGATTGCCGCCGCATGTTTTTTCTGATCAGCAATCTCCTCAAAAAAAGCATGGAAGATCAGTGTTTTCACGGTCTCTCCCGACCATGGAAGTTCTCCCTTCATAAGTCTCTTCACCGTTTCAGAAAAATTCAGCCCGGTCTTTTCCTGATAGACCTTCAGTGTTTTGTCGAGCTCGTCCAGCTTGAGTTCCGAAAGAAGTTCCTTCTCCATTTCTGAAAGCAGTCCTGCATTTTCCGTTTCCCCTGCAAAAGCTGTTTTTTTCACCAAAAAGCAGAAAAACAGGCAGAATGCCAGCATCCGGACCCACTTCATGAGGCCCCCTGTAAAAGCATCTGACTGACCGTTTCCATCAGCGCCGCAAGTACCGGCAGGCTTAACGTGAGCAGGGAAAGCTTTCCAAAGAACTCCACTTGTCCTGCAATGGCAGAATACCCTGCGTCCCGACAGAGATTTGCCGTGAAATCTGCCAGATAAGTAACACCAAGCATTTTCATCAGGATTTTCAGACAGGCTTCATCCACTGGAACTGCCTGCCGGATCTCCTGCATCCGGTCTGCAAGAAACCCCAGCCGGTTCACTGCGCAGAAAAAAATCAGGATACAGGCCGTCAGACTGACAAAAACGGAAAACGAAGGATTTGCCTCTTTCATCAGAAGTCCCAGTAATACACCCGTCAGGCCAAGAACCGCCACCTTTGTCATCCTCACGCGCCTCCTTAAAGAGAAAAGAGTTCTTTTACACTGACAAACAGTTCATTGATATAGGGAATGACCCAGAAAAGCACCAGCAAAAGTCCGGCAAGACTCGTCAGAAAGGCTTCTTCCTCTCTTCCGCTGTGCTTCAGAACCTGAGTGAGTACGGACACCAGGATCCCCACCGCTGCGATTTTAAAAATCAGGTTGACGCTCACGGTCCGCACCTCCTCTACAACAGAAGGACCACCAGAAAAAGACCGGAAAGAGCTCCGAGATATCGATAGATCTTCGCCTTTTCCCGGCAATCCTCCGATGCTTTTTTTATGAGTTCCCTCAGACCTTCTTCAAAAAGCTCCAGTGTCTGAAGCTGAACAGAAAGATCCGGACATCCCAGTTGTTTTCCAAGTTCCAGAAGAAATGCCCGGTCTTCCCGGTTCCATGCGCTTTCGCCAAGGCAGCCCAGCTGATTCTGAAAAACGATTTCCGGCAGTTTTCTTCCTTCCCCTTCCAGTTCCTTCGCAACCGATTGGAAAAAGCCCCGCAGAGGTTCTCTCAGCTTTCCGCCGATCTTACGGAACGCATCCGGAAGCGGCGTTTTTGCACAGCGGATCTCTCCCGAAAGCAGGAGCAGCGCTTTTTTGAGTTCCCGCAAAAATTCCAGCCTCTTTTTCAACGCATGGCTTTTTCCAAAACCAAAAGACAGGCAGGCAGAAAACAAAAGAAAGAGACCGGCCGCCTTCAGCATAGGCGAGTCCCCCGTTCATCAAAAATACCTTTCAGACTCCCGACAGCCTCCCGGCTCCCCAGAATCACATAACGCTGAAAGATTTTTTCTGTGAGAAACCGTTTCAGAAGCGGCTTTTTTTCGATATCTTCAATGGAATTCCCATGAACAGTGGCCAGGATCCGGCAGCCGCAGTTCAAAACTGCTTCAATGGCACGGATATCTTCATAATCACCAATCTCATCCACGGCAATGACTCTTGGCGACATGGAACGGATCAGCATCATCATTCCTGCTGCTTTGGGGCAGCAGTCCAATACATCGGTACGGATCCCCAGATCATTCTGCGGAACCCCAAGGTAAGAACCTCCGATCTCAGAACGTTCATCCACGACCCCTACGGTCTGTCCTTCACACCAGGTACTGCCATTGGACACCTGGCGGACGAGATCCCTTAAAAGAGTGGTCTTCCCGCAGCCTGGCGGAGAAATGATCATGCAGTGACAAAGTTCCCCGTTTTCAAAAATATAAGGCATGATCGGATCTGCGCAGCCTTTTCTTTCATGAGAAAGCCGGACATTCAGAAACGAGATATAGCGGACGCTGGATATCCGGTTTCCATCCATGATGATCTTTCCCGCCACACCGATCCGATGACCGCCCCTGACTGTGAGATACCCCTGTTTCAACTCTTCCTCATAGGCATACAGGGAATAATTGGCAATGTATTCCATCGTCTCCATCAGTTCTTTTTTGTCTACCAGAAAGCCTTTCGATTCTTCTTTGGAAAGCGTTCCTTCCTCTGTCACAAAGTATTCTCCGGTCCCATACCGGATCAGAAGCGGTTTTTCCGCCCGCAGCCGGATCTCCTGCACTTCTTCATAATCCACCGGCAAACGTACCAGAAGTTCCCTGATTCTTTCAGAGAACAGATCCATCAGTTCTTCTCTGTTCATATCCTACCTCCACACTCTTATAGGTATATATGAAGCTGTCCGCTTTTTCATTCCGGATTTTTTCAAAAATAAAACTCCCTCTATCGAAAAACAGAAAAATTATCTGCCGTTTTCCAATGCCGGGAGTATTTCCGAAAGAGAAAAAGCACAAAAAGAAAGGGGATATGATAACTGATTCTGATCATATCCCCTTCTAATGAAACGTTTCCATTGGACTATACCTCTTTTTCTAATCTGACTTTTGTCCTGTCATCCATCTGAATGATTTATTTGATTCAGGGATGAAAAATTAATCCTTCGGTGGTCCGTACCTCCCTTTCTTTCGTATTCCTGTATCGATCTATTCGCCTTCCCATTCACTAGAGATTGAATAGTGGATTAGGTTCTGAATGATGTGATTCCTTTGCTTCCCACTGGAATCGCCTCCTCTTTTGAGGTTGTGAGTTTTTTGTTTTCTTTTCTCTTTTTTTGTTGTTGACATCATTATAGTTTATGTTTTTGAATTTGTCAAGTGGTTTTTTGAAATAAAATTGAGTTTTTGGAACTCACTTTTTTTCTCGCTAAATTGTGTGAATATTTTAAAAATTTTGATTGTTCGCTTTTGGAGAAAGCGGTGGGAAACTCTTTTGAGGATACGAGGGGGACAGCTCCGAGTCAGCGAGCCCGCCGTCCCCCTCGCGCTCCCCCTTCTGGGCCCGCTTTTAAATATAGGGGGGCGTACGTCTGACTGGTAGATGGTTTCATAAAATGTAACTAGTCGGAATCAAAGAGATTTTCTGTTCGAATGTGAGTCTTGCTTGCATGAGAACAAATGTTTGCCGCTATATAAAAAGCAGCTGTATTGCATCCAGAATTTCTTACCGTGTGGTTTGTCATTCTGTATACAGTACAGCTGCCTGATTTGGTCTTATATCATAATCTGATGTATGTCTTCAGTGTTTTCACTCTGTAATGATCGTTCCTGTTTTTCCTGCCAGTGCGTCCAGGGCATGAGCAAGATCGGTGATGATTGCTTTGCGTCCGCTGCCTTTTTTCTCTTCGATGAAGTCTACAGCTGCCTGTACCTTCGGCAGTTTGGATGCTTTCGGGAATTCATTGTCGGCGATCAGTTTTTTCACTTCCTCTACCGTGACTTCGTGAAGGGCTCTTGCTTTTTCCGTTTCATAGTTCAGCCACAGATTCTCGTCTTTGGTGAGGATCAGAAGAATATCTGCATCTACCATCTCTGCAAGACGACCGCTGGCGTAATCTTTCTCGATGATAGCACTGGCACCTTTCAACTCCATGCCCTGCTTCAGAACGGGGATTCCGCCACCGCCTGCTGCGATGACTACCTGATCTGCATCCAGAAGAGCCCGGATCGCCTGGATCTCAACAATATCCTTGGGTTTCGGAGCAGCTACGATACGGCGAAAACCTTTCCCAGCTTCCTCAATACAGTAATTTCCTTTCTTCTCTTCTGCATCCGCTTCCTCAGCAGTCATATAACGACCAATAACTTTGATGGGATGATAGAAAGCCTCATCATACGGATCTACGGTCACCTGTGTAAGAACGGTGCAGGCGCCTTTATAAATGCCTTTTTTCAGAAGAGCTGTCTGAACAGCATTCTGGAGGTCATATCCGATATAGCCCTGGCTCATGGCTGAGCAGACAGACATCGGTGCTTCTGTATAATTCGGATGTTTTTTTCCAAACTCATTCATGGCTGTATGGATCATGCCCACCTGCGGCGCATTGCTGTGGCAAACTGCCAGCTGATAGCCCTCTTCCACGATATCTGCCAGAACTTCCGCAGAACGCTTTACTGCCTTCTTCTGCTCCGGCAATGTTGTACCCAGTGCTTTGTGGCCTAACGCCACCACGATTCTTTTCTTCATACAAGATCCCTCACAATCTGTCGTATTCTTTATCCTGATCCATTCAGTCCTCCTCTGCACGGAAATGGCTGAATGATAGCGGAAATAAAACTTTCTTTTAAGTATACTAGATGTCACAGACACCTGCAAGCGAAATTTTCGTAATTGTCCGGAGTCATCTCCAGAACACTGCAAAATTTACTGTTTTCCCTGAAAATCAGGAGTCCCGTCCAGATCATAGGGAGTCACCTGATATACATAATAGTTCAGCCAGTTGGTGTAAAGATTATTGGCATGGGAACGCCACATAAGTGCCGGCCGGTTATTCGGGTCATCATTCTCATAATAATTTTTCGGAATCTCGATAGGAAGCCCTTTGTTCCTGTCTCTCCAGTACTCCGTATCCAGCGTCACTCTGTCATATTCCGGATGCCCCATAACAAAGATCTGGCGGCCATCCAGCGTCATGCAGAGAAAGACACCGGCCTCATCCGATTCCGCCAGCACCATCAGTTTTTCGCAATTATGGATATCCTCAGCGGACACCTCTGTATGGCGGGAATGCGGTGCGAGAAAAAGATCATCAAACCCTCTGACCAGAGGGATCTTCCGATTGGATACCCGGTGCCAGAAAAGTCCGAACATTTTTTCCTTCAACATCCGTTTTTTCAATCCGAAATGATGGTAAAGTCCCGCCTGGGCTCCCCAGCACAGATGCAGCGTGGACGTCACATGCGTCCTGCTCCAGTCCATGATCTTCACCAGTTCATCCCAGTAATCGACCTCTTCAAATTCCATCTGTTCCACCGGAGCTCCGGTGATGATCAGACCGTCATAATAATGCTTTTTGATGTCGTCAAGCGTGACATAAAATTTGTTCAGATGGCTGGTCGACGTATTCTTCGCTTCATGACTGCTGACACGTACAAATGTCACATCCACCTGCAGCGGCGTATTGGACAGAGAACGGAGAAGCTGGAGTTCTGTATCCTCTTTTAACGGCATAAGGTTCAGGATCGCAATCTGAATCGGACGAATGTCCTGATGAATGGCCCTGCCTTCCTCCATAACGAATATATTTTCCCGCTCCAGGATCTCTTTTGCGGGCAGATCACTTTGTGTTTTAATCGGCATATTTTTTCACCTGCTTATTTTCTGCTTATTTTCTGTCTATTCTGTTCATTTTCTTTCTGTTGTCCACTTCCCCACACAGAAGAAGCCATAAGATCACATCAGTGGTGCCAGGATCCGTAAGACTCTTCCTGCCATCCGGTCAAAGAGCTTCTGACGCCTGTAATCCGATGGAAGCACTTCCTGGCATTTGGCAAGCGTTTCCTGGAAATCGGCTTCCACGCGGGGAATCTCCTCATTCTGATAAAGATAGACCGCACATTCAAAATGGAGATACAGGCTGCGGTAATCCAGATTGATGGTACCTACCACCGCTTTCTCATCATCCGAAGTGAAAACCTTGGCATGGACAAAGCCCGGCGTATATTCATAAATCTTCACACCGGCATCCAGAAGCTCATTGTAATACGTCTTTGCCAGAACAAAGGCATACCATTTATCCGGAATGTGCGGCATGATGATCTTTACATCCACACCTCTCTTTGCCGCATAGGTAAGAGCTGTGATCATCTCATTACTGAGGATCAGGTAAGGAGTCATGATATGTACATAATCCCTGGCTGTATAAAGAATATCCATGTACACCTGTTCTCCCACTGTTTCATTATCCAGAGGACTGTCCCCGTAAGGCATGACAAAACCGTCTCCCGGTTCACTTTCTTTATCCGGTATGATATCCAGATATTTTTCAAAAAGCTCCATGGGTGTGTTTTTCAGGTTTTTATCCACGCTCCACATTTCCAGAAACATGATGGTAAAGCTGCGGACCGCCTCACCTTCGATCATAATGGCCGTATCCTTCCAGTGTCCAAACCGCTCCTTCTGGTTGATGTATTCATCTGCCAGATTGACACCTCCGGTGAAGGCCACCCTTCCATCAATGACCACGATCTTTCGGTGGTCCCGGTTATTCTGCCGGGTAGAAAGAGCCGGTACAATGGGAGCAAACATATGGCACTGGATACCATAGCTTTCCAGCTCCTGCGGATAATGATAAGGCAGCAGAGACAGACAGCACATGCCGTCATAAAGGAAACGGACCTCCACTCCTTCTTTGACTTTCTCCTTCAGGATCTCAAGAACACTCTCCCACATATAGCCTTCCGCCACAATGAAATATTCCATAAAGATAAATTTCTTTGCTTTTTTCAGCTGGATGAGCAGTTCTTTAAATTTGTCCTCTCCGGAGGGAAAATATCTGGCGGAAGTATTCTTGTACACAGAAAAACCTCCATAATGATTCACATAACGGCTCAGATGCGCCACCTGATCATTCGTCTTTTCCAGCTCTTCCAGAACCTCTTTGTCCTGTTTCCAGTATTTTTTACTGTAAGCGTGCATGCTCTGCAGACGCTCGTTGATCCATTTCGTAGCCGGCTGCGTTTCTACAAAGAGATACAAAAGGCTTCCAAAGATCGGCAACGCCAGGATCACGATCGTCCAGGCCAGCTTAAAAGCCGGATTGCTCCGTTCATTCGCCACATAGACCACTTCCAGCACACCAAGCACTGTCACAAATCCATTGACAAAATACCATTTGGATGCCAGCCAGTAATATCCCCAGATCATAAAGATCAGCTGCAGAAACAGAGATAAAAATACCATAAAGGTTCTTCCGAAAACCACCGAAGAAATTCCCTTTTTACCTTTCTGGACGGTCTGGCTGCTTTCTATCTTTCTGACCAGCTCATTTTTCTTCCATTTCTCCATCGTTTTTATCCCTTTCGTTTGCTACCTCCCCGTTACCTGCAAGCTTCAGAAAATCTTCTTCTGTAAGAATGGGGATCCCCAGTTCCTTTGCTTTTTTATTTTTTGAAGACGCGGAAGCGGAATCGTTGTTGATCAGATAATCCGTTTTCGAGGTCACAGAGCCGGTCACTTTTCCGCCCCGTTCCTCGATATAGGCTTTCATCTCATTCCGATTGGCAAAATGCTCCACGCTGCCGGTGATAACAAAGGTTTTTCCTGCCAGTACCTGTTCGGTATTCTGCACTTCTGCCTCTTCCAGATGTACCTCCAGGAGCAGATGTGCAAATGCTTCCAGCTTCTTTTCATCATGGAAATAAGCCACGATGCCCCCGGCCAGGACCTCACCGATACCATCAACTCCCGTCAGCTCCTCTACCGTACTGTCTTTCAGCTTTTCCCAGCTCCAGGAAAACGCACGGCAGAGCATTTTGGCATTGGCAAGGCCGATTCCCGGGATCCCAAGGCTGTAGATCAGCCGGACCAGTGTTGTATTTCTGGCCGTTTCAATGCTTTTCAGCAGCTTTTCGCAGGACTTCTCGCCAAATCCTTCCAGTTCCCGGATGCTCTCCCTGTGTTCCTTTAGTTTAAAAATATCCGCAAACTCATGGATAAAGCCCATGCCGATGAATTTTTCCAGAGTTGCCTCTGAGAGTCCCTCGATGTTCATGGCATCCCTGCTTACAAACAGGGTAAATGATTTGATCTTTTTCGCCTGACATTCCGGATTGGTGCAGTTTAACGTTTCAATGCCATTGGCAGAACGGACTTCCGTCGCACCACCGCAGACCGGGCAGACAGACGGAATTTCCAGATTTCCACTCCTCGTCAGGTTTTCTTCTATCTGAGGAATGATCATGTTCGCCTTGTACACCCGGATCACATCACCAATGCCCAGCTGCAGGCCTTTTAAAATACTCAGATTATGGACGCTCGCCCTGCTTACGGTAGTCCCCTCCAGCTCCACCGGCTCAAAAATCGCCACAGGGTTGATCAGTCCTGTACGGGACGGACTCCATTCTATTTCCAGAAGACGGGTTTCCCGGATCTCATCCTCCCATTTAAAAGCAAAAGAATCTCTCGGGAATTTTGCCGTCGTTCCAAGTGATCTTCCATAAGCGATATCATCATAGAGAACTACCAGACCATCCGACGGAATATCAAAATGCTGGATCTTCTCCGCAAAAAGCCGAACGGTTTCTTCTACGGTCTCTCCTGTGACCTCCTTATGTTCCACCACCTGAAAGCCCTGCTCTTGCAGCCATTCAAACTCACAGGCATGAGAATTTTTAAAGTCCACCCCGTCTGCTTTCACCAGGGAAAACGCAAAAAACTGAACATGTCTTCCTGCCGTGACCGCACTGTTCAATTGCCTCACCGAACCGCTGCAGAGATTTCTGGGATTCTTATATTTCGCATCTACATCCTCGATCTCTTCGTTGATCTTTTCAAAATCACTGTAAGAGATCACCGCTTCTCCACGAAGGATAAGCTCTCCCTGATAAGCGATCTTCAGCGGAAGATTGGAAAAAACCCGTGCATTGGGTGTGATGACCTCTCCTACCTCACCGTTTCCTCTGGTGACCGCCTTGCTGAGTTCTCCGTTCTGATAGGTAAGAACTATCGTAAGGCCATCCAGCTTCCAGGACATCAGTGCTTTCTGTTCTCCGACAAAATCCTTCAGCACTTCCACATCTTTTGTTTTATCAAGAGAAAGCATCGGTTTTTCATGACGTTCTTTTGGAAGCTCGTCCTGCGATTCATAGCCAACGGTCTGGGTAGGACTTCCGGAAAGCACAATACCGGTTTCCTTTTCCAGTGTATCCAGTTCATCATACAGTCTGTCATATTCAAAATTGCTCATTATCTCCCGGTCTTCCTGATAATAAGCTTTTGAAGCTTCTCTCAGCAGCCCGACCAGTTCTCTCATTCGCTGTCTTTTTTCTTCCATTCTTCTCTCCTGCCTTTATTTTTTCCAAAGGGCTGGTTTGTGGAGCCCTGGATCCTTCTGTAAAGCTCCTCCTGTTCCTCACGGCTCACCTCCCGGTAACTTCCTGACGGAAGGTCTCCAAGCGTGATGTTCATAATGCGGATCCTTTTCAGTTTTACAACCTGATATCCAAAATATTCACACATCCTGCGGATCTGCCGGTTCAGTCCCTGAGTCAGGATGATCCGGAATGTCTTGTCGCCTGTCTTTTCCACTTCGCAAGGTCTTGTCAGCTGATCCTGCACCGGTATCCCGCCTTTTGCCATTCCATCCAGAAACTCAGCAGTCACAGTCCGGTCCACACGGACCAGATACTCTTTTTCATGATAATTTCCTGCTCTCATCATTTTATTCAGGATCTCTCCATTATTTGTCATGAGAAGCAGTCCCTGAGAATCCTTATCCAGACGTCCCATATAAAAAACTCTTTTCGGGTAGTGTATCAGTTCCTCGACGGTCTGGTCGCCCCAGCGTTTATCGGTGGTACATACAACTCCTCTGGGTTTATTTACCGCCAGGAGCACCATTTCTTCTTCTTTTGAAATGCGCTTTCCGTCCACCAGAATCTCCTGGGTTTCCGAAACCTTCTGACCGGACACAGCCACCATCCCATCTACCAGGACACGACCGGCCTCGATCAGCCGGTCCGCCTCCCTTCTGGAGCAGAGACCGGACTCACTGATGAATTTATTCAGTCTTACCAGCTGGCCCTTTTCTCTCTTTTCAAATTCCTGTTCCAAACGGCTCTTTTTCTGTTCCATTTTCTTTCCTTCCATAATCCTTTTGGAAAAAAACGCCGTGCAAACCTGCACGGCGTTCTAACATTCTTACTGCTGATCACTACCTGTTCCTGCATCAGAGGAAGCCGATGCCTCACCATCTGCCTGGAGATACTCACTCAGCACATATCCCTCTACTACCGTTCCTGCTCCGTCATCAAAACGGATCTTTGACCAGCCATTGTCCAGAACTGCCAGTCTCGTCACCGTCTGACCAGGGATCAGAACTCCAACCAGATCAGAATCTGCTCTGGAATCTGCCCGTACATTCAAGTCTTCTGTAACCGTCACTGAAGTGCTGACATCCGTATCTACAGAGCTGGCATCCGGAATATCAAGCTCTGTCTCCGGCTGCTTCATCTTGGCGATCATAGCCTGCAGATCGCTGTTGGAATCCAGCACTGCCTGATACTCACTGTTGGTCTTCGCGATCAGTTCCTGCACATTACTGTCATTCTTAGCCTGTTCCATAAAATCGGAAACCTGCTGATCAGAACTGGGATTTACCACATAAAGGGTTCCATCCTCCTTCGTTGACAGATAAAGATTTCCGAGACTGGGTACCAGCTGTTCGATGTTCGGCAGCTTGGCCTCATAATAAACATAAACGTTATAGGAGCCATCCGTAAGCCCCTGCTTATAATACACAGAAATATTGTTATAGCTTTCAATGGGATTGGAATTGATCTTATCTCTGTCGGTATCGCCAACCACATCTCCAAGATTCTGAAGGGTATCAAAATCCTTGGCTGCCACTGCATTATAATACTGGGTTACTGCTTCCTGGACAGCGGCATTGTCTGTCTGAAGTGCAGCACTGCTATCCGCTGCGCTCTCTGTCTCCGTCACTGCTTCCGTTTCCGACGCTGCCGTCGTCTCAGATGCCGGTGCTTCTGTCACTGCCTCCGTCTGTCCGTTATCACTGCTGTCTCCCAGACGGTCAGACACAAATCTTACTGCAAAAAACGCAATTACCAGAACAATGATGATCGCCAGACCCAGTAAGATATATCTCAGATTATCTGAAAGCCATTCTCTAAAGTCATCCACTGTACATACCTCCATTCGGTGTTGTTTCGCAGAAAAGCCGGTAAAACCAAAAAACGCCGGCAAAATCCTGTACCTCAGGCTGCTTGACTCGTTGCTTACGGAAATAAATTTACATATACAAAAAAGCACACCCGGAGGGATTCGAACCCCCGACACGTGGTACCGGAAACCACTGCTCTATCCCCTGAGCTACGAGTGCGCATACAGCTATGCAAGTTTCTTTCCTGCATACATTATTGATTTATCCGGATCATTCTCCCCGGCTCAACAACGATGCTATCATACCACACCTTTTGGAAAATGTCAAATTTTTATGTGAAATTTCTTCGATTTTGTTCAAAACAGCCGGAAAGTCTGTTATTCAGCAAATGGAAAGGCAGTGTTTCTTCCTGTCATAATGGTATACATTTTCTGAAAGCACTTCTTCCGGTTCCACCTGTGTATGATTCACTTCATGGACCATCGTATGAAGTTCTTTTTCACTTCCTGCCACATGCCCTGGGACAAGGATCACTTCATGGACACTGCTGGGAAGCACATAAAAATCCTCCTCAAGTCTTGCTCCCGCACTGCTTAAGATCCGGTCATACAGGATCCCCGCTGCCCCGAAAACCCGGTCCCTGTTTGAAAGTACATACATCGGAATCTCTTTTAAAAGATTTCGTTCCTCCGGTTCTACCAGATCTTCAATCAGTTCTTCCATGCTCTTCAGTTCGAATGGTCTGAGACGGAAGGTATTTTCTCTGGCATATTCATAGAGAAGCTCCTTCGAAACCTTCCAGTGTTTCCGATGTTCCTCACGGATCAGCACACTGCCGTTTCCAAATTCTTCATTTTTCACGGCACAGATAAAAACAACTGAAAGATCCAGAAAGGAAACACTCGGTACATCTCTGAGAAGTTCCTGGTTCATTTCCCGATTGACCAGCTTGCAGAAGATATTCTCTTTGATCTTTTCAAAATCAAGAAAATATTCCAGGGAAAAAGGAATGTTTCTGCAGCGTTTCTCATAAATATCGTAAATTCTGCCGGCAATCTCCTTCAGACTCACTCCATCCTTATACTCCCGGTAAAAATCCTCCAGATAGATCGTCGGAGATACATAGCTACCCTTTTCAAGAATACAGAGCCCTTCCAGTATGATCCCATTATTCTTGGTGATCTGGCGCAGTTCCACACGCACCTCTGAACCCAGAAGCTTCTCCACTTCCTGCTTTACCTCGTTTCCAAATACATTATAATTCAAAGAATCATCCTTTCTTCTGCCGCAGAATACGGCCAGTGATACCTGTGTTGACAGCTGCTGTTGGAAAATTTGTGCGAATGCACCGATAAAAAGAATCCATTCAGAAATGATGGGATAAGGATAGCATGATTTTCTCTCATTTGCAAGGTCCAGGGCTGCCGAAAAATATTTTTGTCCCTATGAAAATCAGATGATTTTTTCAGTGAAAACATACAAAAAAGCAGAAGAAGCATTCGCTATTCTTCTGCTCTTTCACATGTCATTTCGTCATTTTTTACAGGTACTGCATTTTATCTTTTATTTCCAGCTGAAGCTGTAATATCCGGAAGTATCCTTATCACCGCTCATCATCCGATTGATCTTGATATAGTAGGTTCCCGCCGGAAAAGCATCCTTTGTCGATACTTTTTCTGTCGTATTCTTCGCATAGATAGAAGATCCCCAGATAAACAGTTTAGGATCCGCCGGAACGATCTGCAAACGAAGATGATCATTTGCTCTTGCAGTGAAGGTAAAAGTTACTTTCTGTTTTCTGGTAAGACGGATTTTAAACCAGTCCGTCTTCGTTCCTTTTTCACCTGCAGTCAAAAGACCAATACCCTTTTTATTTCTGTTTACAGTCACAGCCTTTGCCTGGCTTGCGCCGCTTCTGTCTTTTACCGGTGTAAAGCTATATTTCAACTTGTAATTCTTATCTTTGACTCCAAGATAGTAAGTTCCTTGTTTTACGGCATAAAAAGTCTTATATGCCGGTTTGCTGTATGCACTCATAGAAGTCTCGTACTGTTCCAGCGGTTTCTTTCTGCTGTTATAAAGCCGAACACCCAAGGAATATTTATTGTTACTGTAGATACTGTAGCTATAACCATATACCGTAATATATCCAGGTTTGGAAACTTTAAACTTATGATAAGTCAGATCATCATAGCTTGTCCGGTTTACAGTATAGAGTTTGTTTGGCTTCATGGTTACCACTTTCGTCGCTGCCATAGCGTTCATTCCAAGCATCATGGTAAACAGTGCCATCAGTACAGCAAGATAAAGCTTTTTTCTCTTTTCCATAAATTTTTCTCTCCTTTACTTTTTCTCTTTTATCCTTCCTGCAGTACCTGTTGATAACTTTACTATAAGCGTTGTTTTTACCCTCGTCAAGCTTTTTCGTAAACGATTAAGCCTTTTTATATAAAAGAAGCCCGGGCAAAAAGCCCGGGCTGTCATTGTTACATATGAAATCGATCAAACACGGGAGAGATACTCACCAGTTCTGGTATCGATCTTGATCTTGTCGCCGATCTCAACGAACAGCGGAACGTTTACGGTAGCACCGGTCTCAACAGTTGCCGGTTTGGAAGCGCCCTGTGCGGTATCGCCCTTGAAGCCCGGCTCAGTCTCGGTGATCTCAAGCTCTACGAAGAGAGGCGGCTCTACTGCAAAAACCTCACCCTTGGTGGAGCAGATCTTTACCATCTCGTTCTCTTTTACAAATTTCAGAGAATCACCAATAGCATCTGCATTCAGTGCGATCTGGTCGTAGTTCTCCACGTTCATGAAGTGATACAGATCACCATCGCTGTACAGATACTGCATATCTACACGGTCGATACGTGCGGTCGGGAATTTTTCAGTCGGACGGAAGGTTTTCTCAACCACACCGCCGTTGATGATATTTTTTAATTTTGTGCGGACAAATGCGGCACCTTTTCCCGGTTTTACATGCTGGAACTCAATGATCTGAAAGATCTGGCCCTCAATCTCCAGTGTAACGCCGTTTCTAAAATCTCCTGCTGAAATCATCTGATTTTTTCCTCCTTACAAAATCCGTTCTTCCGTAACTGCTCGACACTTTGCAGCTACGTTCTTGCTTGTAACTCAATCTACCCTATTTTATACTATGTTATCCTCTTTTTCAACTATTTTTTATCATTTCTCGAAAAAACACACCTATCTTTTTTCTTTCTGATAAAAATATAGCACGATCTTCTCCAGATAACGCTTGAGAACGATCTGGATCTCCTCCCTGGGATGAAGCGGTTTTACCAGGATCGTACGCATGCCGCAGCGCCTGGCTCCGTAGACATCCGTAAAGATCTGATCTCCCACAAAAATACAGGAATTCAGATCCGTATGCATCAGTTCCATGGCTTTCAGATAATTCTTTCTGGAAGGCTTATGCGCATCCTCCACAAACTTTGCCTGCACCGCATCTGCAAAAGGCTTCACCCTCGGAAGCTGGTTATTGGAGATCAGGCAGTAATCAAGACCGATAGCCCGAAGCCGTTCAAAAAGCTTTACTGCCCGTTCATCCGCCGGTGCTCCATGGGGCACCAGTGTATTATCGATATCAAAAATAACCCCACGGATCCCTTCCTGATATAATTTTTCAAAGTCGATGGCATACGTGGATTCCATATACGCATCGGGAAAAAAACGTTCAAACATTTCTTGTCTCTGCCTCGTATGTCTTTATTTCTGCCGGTAATGCTTCAGGAAATGCTCCAGCTTTTCCATTGCTTCCTCGAGTTCTCCCACTCTCGGAAGATATACCACCCGGAAATGATCCGGTTCCGGCCAGTTGAAACCGCCTCCGTGGACCAGCAGCACCTTTTCCTTTCTGAGAAAATCCAGTACAAACTGCTCATCGTTGTGAATGTTATACATGGCTGTATCGATCTTCGGGAAAATATAAAAAGCCGCTTTCGGTTTTACCGCAGAGATTCCCGGGATCCGGTTCAGCGCATGATAAATGAATTCCCGCTGCTCGTAGATCCTTCCTCCCGGAAGCAGAAGTTCATCGGAGCTCTGATAACCGCCCAGAGCCGTCTGCACGATGGACTGTGCCGGCACATTGGAGCAAAGCCGCATGGATGCCAGCATATTCAGCCCTTCAATATAACCCTTTGCGTAAGATTTGTCTCCGCTCAGGCACATCCAGCCGACACGGAAACCGGCGATCCGATGCGATTTGGAAAGTCCGTTCAATGTGACGCAGAAAAGATCCGGCGCCAGGGAAGCAATGGAAATATGCTCTTCACCGTCCATAACCAGGCGGTCATAGATCTCATCGGCAAAAATGATCAGCTGATGCTCTCTGGCAATATCCACGATCTCCTGCAGAACCTCTCTCGGATACAGCGCACCGGTAGGGTTGTTCGGATTGATGATCACGATCCCTTTTGTCCTATCTGTGATCTTGCTCCGGATATCGTCCATATCCGGATACCAGTTGGCTGCCTCATCACACATATAATGGACCGGATGACCACCTGCCAGATTGGCTGCCGCCGTCCAGAGCGGATAATCCGGAGACGGCATCAGGATCTCATCTCCGTTATTCAGAAGTCCCTGCATGGACATGGTGATCAGCTCGCTGACTCCGTTTCCCGTGTAAATATCATTGATCCCCACATTCGGGATCTTCTTCAGCTGGCAGTACTGCATGATCGCTTTCCGGGCAGGAAAAAGACCTTTGGAATCAGAATAGCCTTCCGTTTCCGAAAGATTGTGCATCATATCCCGGATCACTTCCTCCGGCGCCGTGAAACCAAAGGGAGCCGGGTTTCCGATATTCAGTTTCAAAATATGGATGCCATCCGCGATCATCCGGTCTGCTTCTTCCACTACGGGTCCCCGGACGTCATAGCACACGTTATCCAGTTTCGTTGATTTTTCAAATGTCCGCATTGTTCTCGTCTCCTTATGCAAAGTCAAAGATTGACAGCTGATTGGATTCCGGCAGGTCGCCCAGGAGCCCCATCTCTGCCAGATGTTCTACTGTTTTGGCATTGACTGCCGTCCGCTGACGGATATCATCCCTGGAAAGGAATCTTCCATGTTTAGCCGCTTCTGCCAGTGTTTCCGCTGCGTTTCCGCCCATACCCTCAATGGTATTGAGTGCCGGCATCAGTTTCCCCTCAAGGATACGGAACCTGGAAGAATCCGCCCGGTAGATATCTACCGGATGAAACTCAAAGCCTCTGGCATACATTTCCCGGACAACCTTCATATCCTTATATTCATCCTGCTCTTTGTTGGAAAGCTGATCCATATTTTTCTCGTATTGAGACATATAAAACAGAAGCTTCTCCTGTCCCTGGCACATCAGTTCATAGCTGAAGGCCGATGCACGGATGGAAAAATACGCCGCATAATACGCCAGCGGATAAAACACCTTACAATAAGCAATCCGGTAAGCCATCATAACGTAAGCTGCCGCATGTGCCTTCGGGAACATGTATTTGATCTTTTTACAGGACCAGATATACCAGTCCGGTACATCATGCTTCTTCATCTCTGTTTCCCATTCCGGCTTCAGTCCCTTACCCTTTCGCACACTCTCCATGATGGTGAAGGCCTGCTCACTTTCCAGACCCTGCTGGATCAGGTAACTCATGATATCATCACGGGTACAGATGGCTGTGGAAATCGTTGCTTTTCCTTCCTGGATCAGTGTCTGGGCATTGCCCAGCCATACGTCGGTACCATGGGACAGACCGGCGATCCGGACCAGATCCGAAAAGCTCTGCGGTTTTGTATCCACAAGCATCTGCATGGCAAAATCCGTACCGAACTCCGGAATACCCAAAGCCCCCAGAGGACAGCCGCCGATCTGATCCGGCGTGATCCCCAGTGCATGTGTATCCTGGAAAAGGGACATCACTTCTTTATCATCAAGAGGGATGGTTTTCGCATCCAGTCCTGTCAGATCCTCCAGCATACGGATCATGGTCGGATCATCGTGTCCCAGAATATCCAGTTTCAGAAGGTTATGGTCAATGGAATGATAGTCAAAGTGCGTCGTGATGATATCCGTTTTCATATCATTCGCCGGATGCTGTACCGGTGTGAAGGAATGGATTTCTTCTCCCAGTGGAAGAACGATGATTCCTCCGGGATGCTGTCCCGTAGAACGGCGTACCCCCACACAGCCCTGGGAAAGACGGCCGATCTCACAGTTCCGCTTCTGCTCTCCCTTATCCTCAAAATAATGCTTTACATAACCGAAAGCCGTCTTTTCCGCCACCGTCGCGATCGTACCCGCACGGAAGGTCTGGCCTTTTCCGAAAATAACCTCTGTATAACGGTGTGCATTGCCCTGATAGTCTCCCGAGAAGTTCAGGTCAATATCCGGCTCTTTGTTTCCTTTAAATCCAAGGAAGGTCTCAAAAGGAATATCAAAACCGGATTTTCTCAGATCTGCGCCACAGACCGGGCAGACCTTGTCCGGCATGTCACAGCCTGACCGGCCCGCATAGGCCTTTACATCATCCGAATCAAAATCGTAATAATGGCACTCCTCACAGTAATAATGAGGGCTCAGAGGATTGACCTCCGTGATTCCTGCCATGGTTGCTACAAAAGAAGAACCAACCGAACCTCGGGAACCCACCAGATAACCGTCATCGTTTGATTTCCATACCAGTTTCTGCGCAATGATATACATCACGGCGAAGCCATTGGAAATGATCGAGTTCAGCTCTCTCTCCAGGCGCTCGGTAACGACCTTCGGAAGCTCCGGCCCGTACATGGCATGGGCGCTGTTATAGCAGATCTCACGAAGCGTCTTGTCTGAATCCGGGATCACCGGCGGACACTTATCCGGCCGTACCGGAGCGATCCGTTCCACCATATCGGCGATCTTCTTCGTGTTGGTGATGACCACCTCTTCCGCTTTCTCACTGCCCAGATACCAGAATTCCGCCAGCATTTCCTCCGTTGTCCGAAGATACAGAGGTGCCTGGTTATCCGCATCGGAAAAGCCCCGGCTTGCCATGATGATCCGCCGGTAAACCTCATCCTCGGGATTCAGAAAATGGACATCACAGGTAGCGACAACAGGCTTCTGGAACTGTTCTCCCAGCCGGACGATCCTTTTATTGATCTCAATCAGATCTTTTTCATCCTTGATCCCCAGCTTTTCATTTCCGATCATGAAGCGGTTGTTTCCAAGAGGCTGGATCTCCAGATAATCATAAAAATTCACCAGACGGATGATCTCTTTTTCCGGCCGTTTTTCCCGGACGGCTTCGTACAACTCTCCTGCTTCACAGGCCGAACCGATGAGAAGACCTTCCCGGTGTTTGATGTATTCACTCTTCGGAATACAGGGACGGCTGGATTTTCCCACGCTGAAATATTTCAGATGAGCCATGGAAACGAGCCGGTAAAGATTTGTCCGGCCGGTATCGTTCAGTGCCAGAATGATGGCATGATGGGACCGGAGCCTCTTGATCTGATCCACAGAAGGCTTGCAAAGACGGTTTACTGCATTCAGATCTGAAGCGTCCCGCTCTCTCAGCATCTGCAGGAATTTTACGAAGATCTCTGCCGTACAGCCCGCATCATCCACTGCCCGGTGATGATTTTCCAGAGAGATGTTCAGTGCCTTTGCCACCGTATCCAGCTTGGCGTTATGAAGGTTCGGCAGGAGAAAACGGGCCAGTTCTACAGTATCCACACTGGTAAACTCTCTTCCCAGCCCCTGTCTTCTGCAGTTTTCCTCAATAAAGCTCATATCAAAGGAGGCATTATGCGCCACCATCACCGCCCCTTCGCAGAACTGCAGAAATTCCGGCAGGACTTTTTCGATGACAGGTGCATCCAGTACCATATTGTCACTGATACCGGTCAGTTCCTCGATCCGGAAAGGAATAGGCACCTCCGGGTTGACAAAGGTGCTGAACTTCTCTGTGATCCTGCCGTTTTCCACCTTCACGGCACCGATCTCGATGATCCGGTTCTCCACCGGACTGAAGCCGGTCGTCTCCAGGTCAAAAACCACATACGTACTGTCCAGACTCTGACCCTGCGGATTTTCCACCGGTTTCCGAAGGTCATCCAGAAGATAAGCCTCCACGCCGTAAATGATCTTAAAGGGGCTTACAAGCTTCTTCAGTTCATCCTTGTTCACATCCGGGTGCTCTTTCTGATACTGCTTCCGGTAGGCATCATCAATGCTGTCCAGCGTATGGTTTGCCGCCGGGAAGGACTGTACCACGCCATGATCGGTTATGGCAATGGCCGGCTGCCCCCAGGCATAAGCCCTTTTCACGATATCCTCCACATCGGACACTCCGTCCATATCACTCATTTTCGTATGGCAGTGGAGTTCTACCCGCTTTTCCGGACTGTTATCCATGCGGACAGGGCGGAAATCCGGAATCTTCTTCATGCCCACGATAGAACCGATGGTCAGCTGGCTGTCAAATTTGTCGATCGTGGTGACCCCTTTGATCTTATAAAACCTGCCCTTCTGGATCCCCTCCAGGATCTCCGGAACCTGAGCGGTCCTGGCAAACATTTTCATCATAATGGTGTCTGTAAAATCCGTCACCTCGAAGATCAGAATACTCTTTTCATTCCGGATATCACGGGTTTCCAGATTGATGAGCTGTCCATGAATGACCACCTCACCCATTTCTCCCTGGATCTGGTCGATCGGAATGGCTTCCTCCTCGATATCTCTTCCATAAACCACATCCGGATTGTCGGAACGGCGCACCGGACGGTTGAAGTCTCCTCCGCCAAAACGTCCTTTGCCCTTGAAGCCACCCTTGCTGAAGCCTCCATTCTCTCTGGGCGCATCTTTGGATACCGCCTCCTTCGGGCTGCTGCTCTCTGCTGCCGCTGCTTTTTCCGGTTTGCTCCCGGAAAAACTCTGCTCTTCCCCGCCTGCTGCCCTTGGAAGACGGTTTAAGATCGCTTCCACTTCCTGCTGGATCTTCAGTTCCCCGTTCCTTCGTGCCTTGCTTTCCACTGCCTCTTTATAATCGACATGGATCTTCAGGGACATCCCGCAGCGCTCGGTAAAGATTTTTTCCAGGATCCGGATCAGCTCTTCTCCTTTTCCCTCGGAAATCACCGTTTCCTCCAGCGTCAGATGCAGCGTATCCTCGTTTTCAAAAACACAGTCTGCCTTCCGGAACAGGTTGAATTCAAAAATACTGTACTCCTTCAGCTCCAGAAGAATGCTGTCCTTATAGACATCCATGAGTTTTTCCGGCGTATACTGGCGGGACAGGGAAAATTTTTCGATGATCTTTACCGTCATCGGCACACCGGAAAAAAGCTGCTCCCGTATGGTATTTTCCACCTGATAGATATCCTTTTTCCGGATCAGTTTTTCACTGGAAAGATAGACCTTGAGAAAATCCCTTGTCCTGGTCATCGCCACCCGTGTGACCTTCGTGACCAAAAAAAGATTCTTCAGCTCTGCATTCATCTCCAGCGTGGGAAACACGTCAAAAAAAGGTTTTTCCATGCTTTCCCTCACTTCTCGTCGTTCCAGTGAAGAAGTTCTTCACGGAGTACGGACAGAAGCTCTGCCTCCGGCACTTTGCGGACAACCTCTCCTTTTTTGATCAGAAGGCCTTCTCCTACGCCTCCGGCAATTCCGATATCCGCCTCCTTTGCCTCACCCGGACCGTTTACCACACAGCCCATAACGGCTACCTTGATATCCAGCGGAATGTCCTCCACCATATTTTCCACCTGATTTGCCAGGCCGATCAGATCGATACGGGTACGGCCGCAGGTAGGACAGGAAACCACCTCGATGCCGCCCTTTCGAAGACCGAGTGTACGGAGAATGAGCTTGGCCGATTTCACTTCCTCCAGAGGATCACCGGTGAGGGAGACACGGATGGTATCACCGATCCCCTGCGAAAGGATCATGCCCAGACCTACCGCAGACTTGATATTACCGGACAGAAGCGTTCCTGCCTCCGTAATGCCCACATGAAGCGGATAGACCGTTTTTGATGCAATGAGTTCATGCGCTCTGGCACACATGAGCACGTCCGAGGATTTGATGCTGATCACGAGATTGTCATAGCCCTCTTCCTCGATCATGTGCACTTTATCCAGCGCACTCTCCACGATCCCTTCTGCCGTAACACCATGATATTTCTCTACCAGGTCTTTTTCCAGAGAACCACTGTTGACGCCGACGCGGATGGGAATATTCCGCTCCTTCGCAGTCTGCACCACAGCATTCAGACGCTCTCTGCTGCCGATATTTCCCGGATTGATACGGATCTTGTCTGCCCCGTTTTCCATGGCAGCAATCGCCAGACGATAATCAAAATGGATATCTGCCACCAGAGGGATGCTGATCTCCTTTTTGATCTCGCGGATGGCAGCAGCAGCCTCCTGTGTTGGAACGGCACAGCGGATGATGTCACAGCCCGCTGCCGTCAGCCTCTGGATCTGCTCCACGGTAGCTGCCACGTCCTCTGTCTTTGTATTCGTCATGGACTGGATCAGGATGGGATTTCCCCCACCGATGACCCGGTCTCCGATATGGATCACTTTTGTATGGTCACGATACATTTGATTCATCCTTTCTAATAAAAAGTGGATTGTTCCGCGCTTTGCGCTCTCACAATCCCCACCAGTATTCGCAATCCGACCTTTCGGCCTACTTGCTCATACTGGTTTGCCCGTCCAATGTCTGTAAATCTGTGCAAGCAAGCTTGCCCAGCTCCACAGCCGCTGTCCAGACTTTTTATCTATATTTTAATCGTTCTTCCCCCAGATTGCAACAAAAACAGCCGGGCTTTTTCAGCCCGGCCATGATCGTTTCTTGTCTTTTATTTTTACTCTGCCTGAAGAACAGCGGTATCTACCATGGATACGCGAAGAGTCTCACCTTCTACTGTGATGTCCAGTTCTTTTACAGAACCGTCTACAGGAGCCAGAACGATGTCAGACTCTGCACCTGCCTCGCTGGTAAAATGAAGCGTCGTGCTGTCTTCTCCCTCGGTCTCTTCAAAGGTACCTGCCAGAGTTTCGCTGGTTCCGTCCGGTTTTTTCTGGTTGATCGCCAGTGCTGTGTTTTCCGTGTCAAAAACGAAGGTCAGCTGGTTGCCTTCCTCATCCATCCCCGCATAGATCATATAATCGTCTACATTCGCATCTGCCAGAGCAGTCTGATCTACATAGGTCAGCTTCACTTCACTTCCGGTAGGCTCATAGGTAAGAATGGTCTCTGTCTCAGAAATATCCTCATATCCGAAAACATAATCCTGTCCGTCTTCCTCGTCTGCAATGGTAAAGCTTCCTTCATCAAAGGTGATGGGACCGGTCACATAAGTGGTCTCCCCATCTGCCGGAGTCAGAGAAACACAGCCTTTCGCATTCTCCGTATTGATAGCAATGGTCCATACGATATTGTTCTCATCGCTTCCCTGCATCACCAGGATCGTACTGGCATCTTCTGTTTCTTCTTCTGCTGCTGTCTCTGCTGTTGTTTCTGCTACAGTTTCTTCCTCTGCATCATCTGCAAATGCAGCTACCGGAAAAGCCATGGTTGCTGCCAAAATGAGTGCCAACATTTTTTTCTTCATAATATTTTCTCCTTTGCATCTTTTTTTTCTACTTTATCTGAATTTTCAAAAAAAATCAACAGCACAGGGATGAACGTAAAATTTATGGGATGAATGTCCGGTGTTTTTCTGGAAAACAGATTTTATTTCTAGTATAATGAAAGAAAAAATACCAAACGAGGTGATCCATTTGAACATTGCTATTATAGATGATGATTTACAAGATACGGAACGACTGACCACTTTTCTGACTGAATGGTCGGAAGAACACCATCTGAACTTCTCCGTTTCTGTCTTTCATGAAAGCTCCGTTTTTCTGGATACCCTGAAAGACAGGCGTTACAGCCTGGTCTTCATGGACATCTATATGGGACCGCCCGGAGGCATTGAGACCGCCTCAAAGCTTCGCGAATATGACAGCCAGGTGATCCTGATCTTTCTTACCAGCAGTCCGGAGCATATGCCGGATGCCTTTCACTGCCATGCCTTTGACTATCTGATCAAGCCCATCGACAACGAGCGGCTGAGAAAAACGATCCTGGATGCGCTGGCTTTTCTTCCGGAAAAAGAAGAATATCTGGAACTTCCCGTCCGGAAGCAGAACGTTCCTATCTTTTATTCTGATATCCGTTATGTTCTGGCCAGTTCCAACTACTGCATGGTCTATACAAAGGAAGAATACCGCTGCCGCATGTCCTTTTCCCAGCTTGAGAAGCTCCTCGAAAAAGACGGTCGTTTTCTGACCATCAACCGGGGCGTCCTCATCAATCTGGACTATGTGGAATCCATGGACGGACTGATCTGCCTGATGAAGGACAAACGCACCTTTCCCCTCAACACCCGCAAGCATACCCAGCTGGAGCAGGCACTCATTGAACACCGCTTCCGGCGCCGGAAAGAGAAACTACGAAGGAGGAGCTGACTATGGACTGGCATTATATCTTGTTTTCTGCCGGTGAATACGGCGTCATTCTGCCTGCTGCTATCTTCTGTCTGTTCCCGGTCAGAGAGCATCTGAAGACCCGTCTTTCCCCCACTCTGTTTCTCGGAGCAGCCTCTGCCGGCGTTGTGATCACCTGTCTGCTTCTTGGAACCTGGCAAAGCTTTCATCCCCAGCTGGAATCCCACTATACCTCCATGCTTCCTATCTTCGCCATTGCTCTTCTTCTCTATTTCTGCTTTGTCCAGACAGACAAGCTGAAGCTGTTCTATGTGTTTACCTGTGCCATTGCACTTTTTTCCTTCTCCGGGATGGCCAATTATATAACCGAAGCCATGCTGAAGCCGGATAGCGATTATCTGACTCCATCCAGTCTCGGACTCCTTGTCCAATGGTTTTCGATCTTTCTTGGAATGGGGATCTTTCTCCTTCTTTTTTCCCGGCGCTTCACCTGGGTCATCGACCACTTCCATGAGCGCTCCGTCTGGCGGACCATCTGGCTTTTTCCGGCTATCATCGCTGCCTGCAATATTTATATGGTACCCCGGAAATATTCTACCATGCATGTAGGCCGTATTTTTTATGTCGCGCTTTTTATTGAAGGAACGCTCCTGATCCTGTTTTTCCTCTACCAGGCACTCTTTCTGATAACTGCCCATGCAGTTACAGAACGGGCTGAGATGGAAAAAGAAAACCAGCTGCTGGAAATGCAGGCAAGCCAGTATGCAAGCCTTCAGTCCTATGTCACACAGACCAGCAGACTCCGCCACGATTTCCGCCATACCGTCCGGACCATCACCGCGCTTGCCGAACAAAAGGAATACGGCCGGCTCCTGGAATATCTGAATGATTACAACCGGCAGCTTACAGATTCTGATGCCTCCCGTTTCTGCTATTGCTCTCACCTGGCTGCCAATGCTGTCCTGGCGTATTACGGCGACATTGCCGCCAAGCAACGGATCCCTTTCCTCTGCGAAGCCGACCTTCCATCCTCTCTTTCCGTATCTGACGTGGATCTCTGCGTGATCCTCGGAAATCTGATGGAAAATGCCATCCAGGGCTCTCTCACCATCCCGCCCGCCGACCGTTATATCCGTCTTTCCATCGATATGGAGGATCCCGGAGAGCTCTACATTCTCCTCACAAACCGGTTCGACGGTTTTATCCAGGAGCGTGACGGCATGATCCTCTCTTCCAGAGAAAACGGCCATGGCATCGGTCTTTCTTCGATCCGTGCCACCGCAGAAAAATATCATGGCGTTGCTCTTTTCGAGTACAAAGAACAGGAATTTTCTGCCAGCATCATGCTGAAGCTTACTACCGGAAAACTTTAGCTTGACACTGTATCAAAGCAGGCGTAAACTAAAAATCAATCGTTTTTATATCTACATATGAGGAGGACTAAGCAATGGAAAAGAAAAACATTGACTGGGCAAACTTAGGCTTCGGTTATCATGAGACCGATAAGCGGTTTGTTTCCAATTATAAAAACGGAAGCTGGGATGAAGGTACCCTCACCACCGATGACAAGGTCGTTATCAGCGAGTGTGCAGGTGTTCTTCAGTACGCACAGACCTGCTTCGAAGGAATGAAAGCCTACACCACAGAGGATGGCCATATCGTTATCTTCCGCCCGGATCTGAACGGTGCGCGTATGGAGGATTCCTGCCGTCGTCTGGAAATGCCGGTATTCCCGAAGGAGCGTTTTGTTGACGCAGTCGTACAGACCGTCAAAGCCAATGCCGCTTATGTTCCGCCCTTTGGCTCCGGAGCAACCTTATACATCCGTCCCTACATGTTCGGAAGCAGCGCCGTGATCGGTGTAAAACCGGCTGATGAATATCAGTTCCGTGTCTTCACCACTCCGGTCGGACCGTACTTCAAAGGCGGCGCAAAACCCATCACCATCCGTGTCTCCGATTATGACCGTGCAGCTCCCCACGGAACCGGACATATCAAAGCCGGTCTGAACTATGCCATGAGCCTTTACCCCATCATGGAAGCACATCGTCAGGGCTTTGATGAAAACATGTATCTCGATGCTGCCACCAGAACCAAAGTAGAAGAGACCGGAGGTGCCAACTTCCTCTTCGTTACCAAAGACGGAAAAGTCGTTACTCCGAAGTCTGACAGCATTCTTCCCTCCATTACCCGCCGTTCCCTTGTCACAGTGGCAAAGGATTACCTCGGTCTGGAAGTAGAGGAAAGAGAAGTCTTCTTCGATGAGGTAAAAGATTTCGCAGAGTGCGGTCTGTGCGGCACTGCCGCTGTGATCTCTCCGGTCGGAAAGATCAACGACCACGGCAAAGAGATCTGTTTCCCAAGCGGAATGGAGAAAATGGGTCCGATCACCCAGAAGCTTTACGAAACCCTTACTGGTATCCAGATGGGCCGCATCCAGGCTCCGGAAGGCTGGATCAAAGTCGTCGAGTAAAAAATGACACAAAAAACGGCAGTCCACGCGGCTGCCGTTTTTCTTATGCCTTTTTCTTTTTCTCATACCGGACGAAAGTATATTCCAGATCAAAATAGGTCTGTTCTTCACTCTCTGCCGTGATCATCCATTCCGGTTTCTGATCCAGATCCGGAAAATACGTATCTGCCTCATAGGCCTGGTCGATCCTGGTCACATGAACCACATCACAATAGGGCAAAAGCTGCTCATAGATGCTCTGACCACCGATCACAAAGGCTTCTTCTTTTTCCTCTCCAAGCTCTTCAAAAAGCTCTTTCAGACTGTGTACCACCGTCACCCCTTTCGGATGAAACTCCGAATTTGTGGTGAGAACGATGTTCTTCCGAAGATCCAGAGGAAGCCCTCCCGGAAGACTCTCAAAAGTTTTTCTTCCCATGACCACCGGATGACCCAGCGTCATGCTGCGGAAGGTTTTCTGATCTGACGGTATCACCACCAGAAGCGAATTGTCCTTTCCGATCGCCCAGTTTTTGTCTGCTGCAACAATCATATTCATATGTTTTTCACCTCAATGAGACAGTATACACGGTTTCTCACGGATTCTCAACGAGATTTTTCACAGATCTGCCCTTTTCCAGCGTAACAGGAACACACTGGCTTTCCACACCGGTGGTCTTTGGCTTTTCGATCAGTGCCACCAGCTTCTTCACCGTACGTCTGCCGATCTGCTCCGTATCCTGCCGTACCGTGGTAAGTCTCGGCTTGACCACACTGCTCATGGGGATCCCGTCATAACCGGCCACTGAAATATCATCCGGTATCGAAAGACCTGCCTCCTCTATGGCTCCCATACCGCCGATACAGGCATAATCATCCGTATAAAGGATACAGGTCGGCGGAGTCTTCAGCTTGAGAAGCTGCTTTGTCGCCTTCGCTGCAGCTACCGGATCCGTATACTCTCCCGGCACGACATACTCCTCCTTCACCGGAATTCCATGGCGCTCCATGCTCCGGTAAAAATTTACCATACGTTCTTTGGTAACAGCAGAATCTCTTCCGTAGACATAGGCGATCCTGCGGTGCCCCATGGAGATGATATACTCCATAAGCTCTGTTATCCCTTCTGCATTATCCGATACCACAGATGCCGCATTGCTGAAAATATGGTCGATCGTCACGACCGGCAGACCGCTGGTGATGAGCTCCATTACCTCCGGTTTATTGAAATCCACACAGGCTACCACAACGCCGTCCACCCCCCGGTAACGGCAATGCTCCACATAAGACATGTCTTCCTTCCCCAGTCTCTGGCCTATGAACGTGATATCATATCCCTGCGCCTCCGCTTCGGATTTCAGGCTCTCCAGTACTCTTGAGAAAAAAGGATGCGTCAGGGCACTGTTTTTATCATCCACACAAAGAACGCCGATGTTATAACTTCTGTGTGTCTTCAGTGCTCTCGCTGCCAGATTGGGAAAATATCCCATCTCTTTTGCTTTCTCCCTCACCAGCTGTTTGGTTTCCTCACTGATGTCAGGAAGATCGTTCAAAGCTTTGCTCACCGTTGCGGTCGATACCCCAAGTTCTCTGGCAATATCCTTCAAAGATGCCATTTCATCACCTGCTTTCTTTCTTAAACGTTTTCGTATATATATTATCGCGTTTTTTGTTTTTGTGCAAGTTCTGATTTATATACAAAATCTTTTGCTTGTTTTTGTGAATTTTTCCGTTTTTTCTTTGCCCGCTTGCATATTTTCCTTACATCAACTATACTTGGAGTTAAGGAATCTTAATCGTTTTCGTAAAACAGAAAGGAGATTAAAAAGCATGCAATTTGGACATTTTGACGACGTGAATAAAGAATATGTCATCCAGACACCGAAAACACCGCTTCCCTGGATCAACTATCTGGGAATGGACGGTTTCTTTTCTCTGGTCTCCAATACTTCCGGAGGATACAGCTTTTATAAAGACGCAAAGCTGCTCCGCCTGACCCGTTACCGCTACAATTCCGTGCCGCTCGACAGCAACGGCCATTACTTCTACATCAAAGACGGTGATACCGTCTGGAACCCTGGCTGGCAGCCCACCAGAACAGAGCTGGACTCCTATGAGTGCCGTCACGGTCTTGGCTATACCCGCTTTACTTCTGAGAAAAACGGTCTGAAAGTTGAAGATCTTGTTTTTGTTCCCGTAAAAGACAGCTGCGAGATCAGCCGTGTGACCCTGACCAATGATTCCGATCAGGAAAAACAGGTTTCTCTCTTCTCTTATGTGGAGTTCTGTCTCTGGAATGCCATGGATGACATGACCAACTACCAGAGAAACTTAAGCATCGGCGAAGTGGAAGTGCATGGTTCCACCATCTACCACAAGACCGAATACAGAGAACGCCGCAACCACTATGCCATCTATCATGTCAACGCTCCGGTGGATGGCTTTGATACCGATCGTGACTCTTTCCTCGGCGTTTACAACGGTGCGGACAGACCCGATGTTGTCCTGGCCGGCGAATCCAAAAATTCCATAGCCAGCGGCTGGTATCCCATCGGCTCCCATCACCTCAAAGTCACTTTAAAGCCGGGCGAAGCAAAAACCTATGTATTTCTCCTTGGCTATGTCGAAAATCCCAAGGATGACAAATGGGAAGCCTTAGGTGTTGTAAAAAAAGCTCCTGCCCTTGCCATGATCAGCCGCTACGATACTGCAGAAAAGGCAGATGCCGCTTTTGAAGAACTGAAAAAATACTGGACCGGGCTCCTCTCCCGTTTCACCGTACAGAGCCCGGATGAAAAACTCAACCGCATGGTCAACATCTGGAATCAGTACCAGTGCATGGTCACCTTCAACATGTCCCGTTCCGCTTCCTATTACGAATCCGGGATCGGCCGCGGCATGGGCTTCCGTGATTCCTGTCAGGATCTGCTCGGTTTCCTCCATCTGATCCCGGACAAGGCCAGAGAAAGGATCCTGGATATTGCAGCCACCCAGTTTCCGGACGGCAGTGCTTATCACCAGTACCAGCCTCTTACGAAAAAAGGAAATCTGGATGTCGGAAGCGGCTTCAACGATGACCCCTTATGGCTCATTGCCGCAGCCTCCGCTTACGTCAGAGAGACCGGAGACACCTCTCTTCTCTCCGAAAACGTTCCCTTCGACAACAAAGAAGAACTGGCTGCTCCCCTGATGGAGCATCTGAAACGTTCCTTCAACTATACACTGGAACACCTCGGACCTCACGGACTTCCTCTGATCGGCCGTGCCGACTGGAACGACTGTCTGAACCTGAACTGCTTCTCCGATACTCCGGGAGAATCTTTCCAGACCTGTGCCAACTATGAGAGCCACAAAGCAGAGTCTGTTTTCATCGCAGGCATGTTTGTCAAATATGCAAAGGAATACGGTGATCTGTGCGAGCTCCTCGGCAATGCAGAAGAAAAAGAGCGGGCTTACCAGGCTTCCGAAACCATGTATCAGACCATCCTCACCGCAGGCTGGGACGGCGAATGGTTCCTTCGTGCCTATGATGCATTCGGTGAAAAAATCGGTTCCAAGGAATGTGAAGAGGGTCAGATTTTCATCGAGCCTCAGGGCTTCTGTGTACTGGCCGGCGTCGGTGTCAAGGAGGGTTATGCAGAAAAAGCCATGGCCTCCGTCAAAGAACGGCTGGACACCAAATACGGCGTTGTCCTTCAGCAGCCGCCTTATGCCACCTATCACCTCAACCTGGGTGAAATTTCCTCTTATCCGCCCGGATACAAGGAAAATGCCGGTATTTTCTGCCACAACAATCCATGGATCTCCATCGGCGAAACTGTCATCGGCCATGGAGACCGTGCTTTCGAAGTATATAAAAAGACCTGCCCGGCCTACATTGAAAACATCAGTGAGATCCACCGGACAGAGCCTTATGTTTACTCTCAGATGGTAGCCGGAAAGGATGCCAGAAACTTCGGCGAAGCGAAGAACAGCTGGCTCACCGGTACGGCAGCCTGGACCTTTGTCAATGTTTCCCAGCACATCCTGGGCATCTATCCTACCCTGAACGGACTGTCCGTAGATCCCTGCATCCCCTCTGATATGGAAGGCTTCACCGTTACCCGTCAGTACAGAGGTGCATCCTACGAGATCAAAGTCACCAACAAAGATCACGCCCAGAAAGGCATCCAGTCCTTCCTGGTAGACGGAAAGGCCATTGAAGGTCATGTAATCCCCTACGATCCGGCCAAGAAACAGTATCAGGTCGAGATCATCATGTAAGGCAACATCCTTTCCTTTAAAAATCCCCCACCGGAACTAACCAAACGGCGGGGGATTCTTATGTCAGTTTTTTTCGCATTTCTCACTTTAAAAGAATCTGTCATTCCAGACAGCAGGAAGAATACCCGATATCTTCCGCAATCTTTTCTGCGATATCGATATCCAGTGTATCACTGATCAGTGCCAGTGTCATATCCAGTGCCGCCATCGTGCTGCTGCAGGAATAATACTTCCCGTCAGAAATCCATTTTTCACCACTGACATAGTCAATTCCTACGGTAAACATCCGTTTCCAGTTTTCACTGTATGCATAGTCGCACACCTGCCGGTGAAAGAGAAGCCCTGTTCGCGCCAGCATCGCAGAAGCATTCTGGACCATCATACAGAAATCTGCTTCCTCCACAGCCTGCTTTAATAACTTCTGCCCTTCCTCTTCTGTATGCAAGAATGTCTTGACTCCCTTTCCTCCCGGTATCAGGAATATGTCTTCGATCTCAGCCGGATTCAGCGGTTCTGTCCACACCTTTATGCCCTGTTTTCCAGTGATCAGACCGCCGCGAAGCGAAATATAACGTATGTAAAAACGCTCCGACACCTGCCCGAAAATCTCCGCCGGTCCAAAAGCGTCCATCACTTCAAAATCATCAAACAGAAAAATATTGACTACCATAGTTCATGTCCTCCACTCATTATTTGTTGCTTATAGTCCATCTGTTGGACAATAAATATCTTAAAGCCTCATGCCTTATCCCTATACGCCACCACATTTTCATATATCGTATATCCATCTACTACATACACCTGTGATCTGCGTGGGGCTTTCCTCAAAAAGAGCAATCCGCTCTTTATTCGGGTCTATGGAAATATAGTAATCCGTAATAACTATTTTAAAAATAATATTTGAAACTACTGCCAAATGATCCTGTTCTTTCAAAATCCCATACATAGTACCAATCTCAATTTCCGGATTATTAAACTGATACGCCACTTCTTCTCCCACATAAAGAATCCGCCGAAGCAACTCATCAAATTTTCTATTATTTCTAATATTTTTGATAACATCATCAAAAAGCGTATTTCCTGTTTTTGTGATCTGTTTTTTTGCTTCATCCACTCCGGTTATATTCCAATCCAAACTGGCATCGTGGATCACCTTACAAATGTAACTTACCAGAAAAGGATATCCACTCGTATAATAATAAATCCGTTCTCCTACCTTCTGTATGTTCATTCCTATATGATGTTCCCGTTCATACTCCTCAAGCATGGTTTCAATTTCTTCTGCCGAAAAACTCATATCGATGTCAAAAGCAGCCGCAATGTTCCATGGACTGTTCAACATACGCTGATCTTCCGGACGCAGTTTTAATTTCAGATTTTTCACATCATGAACGCCTACCAGGATCACACTGTAAAAAGTGGAGGAATGATAGAGCAGACGATCGTTATATTTATCCCTCAACATCCCCAGAAAATCCAAGAACAGCTGCTCGTTGGAACTTTTATCCACTTCATCGATCACAAGAATCATAGGTGCCGGAGCTGTTTCTGTAATTTCCACGATTCTATCACCAAGCGCTGCCAGATTAGGCACACTCCCTGCATCCGTAAAAAGCTCTGCAAAACGTTCTTTTTTCATCGAAGCAGGAATTCTCTGATAACAGCGCCGCATAAACGTCTCGATAAAAGCTTTTTCATCAGAAAAAACTTCCGCTCCAAAGCCTTCAAAACTGATTGGTATTACGATATAGTCCTTTTTTAATTCTCGCGTCAACAAGCCAATGGTAGTGGTTTTCCCATATTGTCTGGCTCGGTTGATCGTAAAATAACAGCCCTTTTCAATATATTCCTGAACAATCCTTTTTATCTTTTTGCTGGTATCCACCATATAATGCAATTCAGGAATACAAGGACCGGTAATATTAAATATTTTCTCTGGCATTCCGGATATTCACCCTCCCTTTCCGAGGATCTATTGCTTTCATTTTACCATCCGAAAAGATAAATAGCAAGGCAACTCCTGTTTCTTACCTTTTACCATCCGAAAGGACCAATAGCAAGGCGCCAGACTTCTACGTCTGCGCAGATGTTGATTTGCTATTAAAAACAGAATTTTATTCTTTTACCTTATTTCTATTGATTTTTCTATGCCTAAATGATACTATTAAGCATATTGCAGTTAATGAAACATTTTGATTTCCAGAAAAATTCTACTATACCATACATTTTCACCATTCAGGATCCATCGGAGGTAACCATGAAGAAAATTTCCACAAAATTAATCGCTGAACTTGTCAACGCAAAAAGAAAAGAGCAGAAAATCACTCAGGAGCAGCTTTCTAAGATGACCGGTATCAACCGCTCCATGATCGGCCGGATAGAAAACGAGGAATACATTCCCGCCATTGATCAGCTCCAGACTTTAGCCGAGGCACTTGGTTTCGAGATCACAGATGTCATCGTTGATGACGCCCCTGCAGCAGAAAGAACCGAGGAACACGTTTCTGTAGCCAAAAAGTATAACATCGCCATTGCCGGAACCGGCTATGTCGGCCTGTCTCTTGCGGTTCTTCTTTCCCAGCACAACCATGTAACCGCTGTCGATATCATCCCTGAAAAAGTAGATCTGATCAACCATAAAAAATCTCCCATTCAGGATGATTACATTGAAAAATATCTTGCAGAAAAAGAACTGGACCTCACGGCTACTCTTGACGGAGAAAGCGCCTATAAAAATGCGGATTTCGTTATCATTGCCGCACCCACCAACTACGACAGCAGGAAAAACTTCTTCGACTGCTCCGCCGTAGAAGCGGTTATCGATCTTGTCACCAAAACCAACCCGAATGCGATGATGATCATCAAATCCACCATTCCGGTCGGTTATACAAAAAACGTCCGCAAAAAATTCAATACAAAAAACCTCATCTTCAGCCCCGAGTTTCTCCGTGAATCAAAGGCTCTCTATGATAACCTTTATCCCTCACGTATCATCGTTTCCTGTGATGAGGATTCTTCTGAAAAAGCACATATTTTCGCTTCTCTCCTTCAGCAGGGAGCCATTAAAGAACATATCGACACCCTCTTCATGGGCTTCACTGAAGCGGAAGCAGTCAAACTTTTCGCCAATACTTACCTTGCTCTTCGTGTGTCTTATTTCAACGAGCTTGATACCTATGCCGAAACAAAGGGATTAAACACCCGGGAGATCATCGATGGCGTCTGCCTGGATCCCCGTATCGGCAGTCACTACAACAATCCATCCTTTGGTTATGGCGGATACTGCTTACCCAAAGACACGAAACAACTCCTTGCCAACTTCCAGGATGTTCCCCAGAACATGATGTCCGCCATTGTTGAGTCCAACAGGACGCGTAAAGACTTCATCGCAGACCAGGTATTGCATATGGCCGGTTATTACGACTACTTCAGCCGCGGCGAGTATTCTCTGGATCAGGAAAAAGAATGCATAATCGGCGTATATCGACTGACAATGAAATCCAACTCTGATAACTTCCGCCAGTCTTCCATCCAGGGCGTCATGAAGCGGATCAAGGCCAAAGGCGCCACCGTTGTCATTTACGAGCCGACACTCCCCGCCGGATCGACCTTCTACGGAAGCCGTGTGATCGGAGATCTGAAAGAATTCAAAAA
>CAKRQP010000002.1:0-75658 GCA_934393555.1 uncultured Lachnospiraceae bacterium | reverse complement strand
ACTTGCTATCCGGGCGGTTTTTATGGTATGATGGGAGAGGTTTTGACCAGACTTCGAAAATAGAAGAAAAGAGGAACGCATATGACATTAGAAGAAGCGAAAAGAGCTATAAAGGAGCCGGATCAGAAGGCGATGGAGCTTTGTCAGCGCCGTTGGGACAGCATTGCCAAGCCGCTTCACAGCCTCGGAAAGCTGGAGGATGACCTGGTAAAGATCGCCGGCATTACAGGAAGTGCGGATATCCATTTGGAGAAAAAAGCACTCGTGACCATGTGTGCGGACAACGGTGTGGTAGAAGAAGGAGTGACCCAGACCGGTCAGGAAGTGACTGCCATTGTGACAGATAACTTTCTGAATAAAAAGGCTACGGCCAGTATCCTCTGCTCCATGTCGGGAGCAGATATTTTCCCGGTGGATATCGGTGTTGCAGCAGAAACCCATGTCATTGACCGGAAAATTGCCTGGGGTACAAAAAATATGACCAAGGGACCGGCCATGACAAGAGAAGAAGCCATCCAGGCTCTGGAAACCGGTATTTCCATGGTGGAAGAGCTGAAAAACAAAGGATATTCTCTGATCGCCACAGGCGAGATGGGAATCGGAAATACGACCACCAGCAGTGCGGTGGCGTCCGTTCTTCTGGGGGAAGAAGCAGAAAAAATGACAGGCCGTGGAGCCGGACTTTCCTCTGAGGGAATGGTGCGGAAGATCCAGGCCATCAAAAAGGCCATTGAGATCACTCAGCCGGATCCGGAAGACGGCGTAGATGTTCTGGCGAAGGTCGGCGGCTTTGATATCGCAGGTATGGCAGGTGTCTTCCTGGGCGGTGCAGCCTGTGGGATCCCTGTTGTGATCGATGGTTTTATCTCTGCGGTGGCAGCTCTGGCAGCAGCGACGATCTGTCCGCTGGTAAAAGAATACATGCTGCCCTCCCATGTTTCCAAGGAGCCTGCTGCACATCTGATCCTGGAGGCTCTGGGACTGGAAGCCCCCCTGCACTGTGATATGTGTCTGGGAGAGGGTACCGGTGCTGTGGTTCTTTTCCCCATTCTGGACCTGGCCTGCGGCGTATACAACGGGATGAGTACCTTCCAGGATATTCAGGTGGAAGAGTACAAGCCTCTGGTATAAATGTTTTTTGTTGTAACCGGAGGCAGCGGAAGCGGAAAGTCCGCTTTTGCCGAAAAACTGACGGCGTCTCTCGGGGAAGGACGCCGGATCTACATTGCCACGATGATGTGTTTTGACGAGGAAGGGAAAAAGCGGATCAGCCGGCACCGTGCCATGCGCGCGGACAAGCATTTTGAGACGCTGGAGCGTTATACGGATCTGGCAGGGCTTGAGGTTCCTGAGGATTCGATCTTTCTTCTGGAATGTATGTCCAATCTTACGGCAAACGAGATGTTTGATGAGAGTGGAGCCGGTGAGCGGACTGTGGAGGCGGTGATGGAAGGGATCTGTCATCTCCGGAAAAAAGCCCGCCATCTGGTGGTAGTGACCAATGAAATTTTTTCAGACGGAGTGGAATATGATCCGGAAACCAGGAAATACCAGTCTTACCTTGGAGAGGTAAACTGCCGTATGGCTGAAGCGGCAGATGGTTTTTATGAAGTGGTTTACGGGATTCCGCTTGTGAGAAAAGGAGCGTATCCGTTATGAATCTGATCCGGAGTTTTTTTATCGCATTTTCCATGTATTCCAAGATCCCCATGCCGCGTACGGACTGGACGAAGGAAGCCATGCGCTATGCCATGTGCTTTTTTCCGGTCATCGGCGCGGTCATCGGAGGACTTCTTTATCTTTGGATCTGTCTTATCGGGGACAGCACCGGAAGCCTTTTCCGGGCCTCTGTAGCCGTACTGATCCCTCTGATCGTTACCGGCGGCATCCATCTGGATGGTCTTCTGGATACGGCAGATGCTTTGAGTTCGTATAAGACAATGGAAGAAAAACTGGAGATCCTCAAGGACTCTCATACAGGGGCATTTGCCATCATCGTGGGCTGCGCCTGGTTTATCCTGTCCCTCGGTGTCTGGTCAGAGGTGCGTCCGGAAATGATGCCTGTGCTGGCAGTTTCCTTTGTGCTTTCCAGAGCGTTATCCGGTCTGGCTGTGGTGGTTTTTCCGAAGGCAAAAAATACAGGGCTGGCTGCCACCTTTTCCGGGATGGCGGTAAAACGTACGGTGGCTCTTACCATGTGCGGCTTTCTTCTGCTTTTTGGTGCACTGGCCATCTGGCTGGATCCGGTTTACGGTGTACCGATGGATCTTGCGGCAGGTCTGGTGTTTTTCTATTACTATCGGATGTCAAAAAAGAAATTTGGCGGGATCACCGGAGACCTGGCAGGTTTTTTCCTGACGGTGTCAGAGCTTGTCATGGCTCTTACGGTCGTTGCGGTGTTTCTGATCAGGGGGTGAACAGAGTGAAATTATTTATCGGAGGTGCTTTTCAGAGGAAAAAGAAGGCTGCCATGGAACGGACAGGTCTGTCCGAAACCGATTTTCTGGATGGGGAAAGCTGTACGAAAGAGGAGCTTCTGAAGGGAAAAGCCGTAACTCATTTTCACAGCTGTATCCGCCGGATCCTCCGGGAAGAAGGCGAGGAAGCGGCAGATGCGTTTGCAGAAGAGCTGTTCCGGGAAAATCCCGGTCTGATCCTTGTATCCACGGAGCTTGGCTATGGGATCGTTCCAATGGATCCTTTTGACCGGCTGTACCGGGAAAAGGTCGGACGCATCCTTTGCCGGGCTGCGGAACAGGCAGATGAGGTCTTCCGGGTAGTTGCAGGACTTCCGGTCTGCATCAAAGGAGAAAAGGCATGAAGGTTGTTCTCATCCGTCATTCAAAAACTGCCGGAAACCTGATGGGACGTTACATCGGGACTACGGATGAGCCTCTCTGTGAGGAAGGGATCCGTCTTCTGGAGAACAGGAGCTATCCGGCGGCAGAGCTTGTTTATGTAAGTCCGATGAAACGCTGCCGGGAGACGGCGGCACTGATCTACCCGACGCTTGCACAGCGGGAGGAGCCTTTGCTCCGGGAATGTGATTTCGGTGACTTTGAAAATAAAAACTATCTGGAACTGAATGGCAATCCGGATTATCAGGCCTGGGTGGACAGCGGCGGTACGCTGCCCTTTCCGGGCGGGGAAAGCCGGGAGGGTTTTCAGGAACGCTGCCGGGAAGGCTTTGTGAGGATCCTGAGAGAAGCGCAGGCAGAAAAGAGAAGGCAGATCGCTGTGGTGGCTCATGGCGGGACTCTGATGAGTGTTCTTTCTGCTTTTGCGGTACCGGAAAAGCCGTTTTATGACTGGCAGGTGAAAAACGGCCGCGGTTTTCTTCTGGAGGTTCCGGAAGATTTTATGGAGAAAAGAAAGCTTACCGTTCTGGAAAACCTGTAAGAGAAAAACGAACATATGGTTGATTTTAAAAAGTGTCTGTGCTATGATAAAAAGTAAAGATAAGAAAAAGAATGATCTTCTTCTGGGAGCGGTGCTGCTTCTTACAGCGGCCGTTCTTTTTCTGGGTCAGCATTTCTTCCGGGAAGAAGGAGCTGCTGTCCGGATCATGGTGGGGGATCAGGAATTCGGGAGTTTTTCCCTGCGTGAAGACAGGGAGATCCCTGTCGGGGAAGGAAATATCCTCTGCATCAGCGGTGGAGCTGCTTTTATGAAATGGGCAGACTGTCCGGACCAGCTCTGCGTCCATCAGGGGAAGGTCTCGCGCAAAGGGGAGACCATTGCCTGTCTTCCGAACCGGGTGACGGTACGGGTGACGGGGGGCGCTCCTTCCGGAACAGACAGCATTGCCGGATGAAAAGCAGGCTGTCCGGATGCAGAGGAAAAGGGAGCATAGGGAAATGAAAGAGAAAAAGAAAAGCTCTCCGGCTTTTTACGGAAGCCTGGCAGCTCTGGCACTGATCGCCTCTTATGTGGAGTCTCTGGTGCCTCTGCCGGTTCCCGTCCCGGGGATCCGGCTTGGGCTTGCCAATGCTGTTGGGCTGGCAGCTCTGGAGCTTTTTGGCCTCAGGGAGGCATTTCTGGTGTCGGTGGTGCGTATCGTACTTGCTGGCTTTCTTTTTGGAAATCTTTCTGCTGTTTTTTATAGTCTGGGGGGCGCTCTTCTGAGCCTTGCGGTGATGGCACTTCTTCAGAAAAGTGGAAAATTCGGCTGTCTCGGTATCAGTATGGCGGGCGGTGTTTCTCACAATATAGGCCAGCTTCTGGTAGCCTCTCTGGCAGTAGAGAATTTCAGCCTTTTTTATTATTTTCCGGTGCTTTTTGGAGCCGGAGTTCTGACAGGAGCCGTCATTGGCAGCCTGGATGCGGAGATCCTGAAGCGGATCGGGAAGAGAGGTTACAGTACATGATTTCATATGTAAGAGGAGAACTGGTACAGGCCATGGATACCTATGCTGTTCTGGATGTCAACGGTTTCGGACTTCGGGTCTTTCTGACGGGAAGAGATCTTTCGGCGCTGCCGCCGAACGGGGAAGAGGTTCGGCTGCATACGTATTTTCTGGTGAAAGAGGATGCCATGCAGCTGTATGGTTTTCTGCACCCGGATGATCTGGAAGTTTATAAGCTGCTTCTGAATGTCAATGGCATCGGCCCGAAAGCGGCTATGGGTATTCTGTCCGCCCTGGGCGCGGATGATATCCGTTTTGCCGTGCTTTCCGGAGATGAAAAAACGATCACAAAAGCACCTGGCATCGGGAAGAAGACTGCCCAGAAGCTGATCCTGGAGCTGAAGGATAAGTTCAGCCTGGAGGAGGCCTTTGACAAACGGCTCGAGAATGCAGGCAGTATCCCGGCAGGCTCCGGTGTGATGAATGATGCAAAGGCAGAGGCGGTGGAAGCTTTGACAGCGCTCGGTTATTCCAATGCCGATGCCCTGAAAGCGGTAAAGAAAGCAGCTGTTTCGGAAGACATGGATACAGAAGCGATCCTGAAAGCGGCATTGAAAAAGATGTAGATTAGTAACGGAAAAGGAAGCATATGGCGAAACGAATTATTACTACGGATATTACAGAAGAAGATCAGAAAAATGAGGGCTCGCTCCGTCCGAAGCTTTTGACGGACTACGTGGGGCAGGAGAAAGCAAAGGGCAATCTGAAGATCTATATTGAAGCGGCAAAGCAGAGAGGGGACTCTCTGGATCATGTGCTTTTCTATGGTCCTCCGGGACTTGGAAAGACCACTCTTGCGGGGATCATTGCCAATGAGATGGGTGTACACATGAAAGTGACCTCCGGCCCGGCGATCGAGAAGCCCGGAGAGATGGCGGCGATCCTGAATAACCTTCAGGAAGGGGACATTCTTTTTGTGGATGAGATCCACAGGCTGAACCGGCAGGTGGAGGAGGTTCTTTACCCGGCCATGGAGGATTTTGCCATTGATATCATGATCGGAAAGGGTTCCTCTGCCCGTTCCATCCGTCTGGATCTTCCGAAGTTTACGCTGGTGGGAGCCACGACCAGAGCCGGCCTTCTGACGGCGCCTCTGCGCGACCGCTTCGGCGTGATCCATCATCTGGAATTTTATACGGTGGAGGAGTTGAAGACCATTATCCTCCGTTCTGCCGTCCTTCTGGATGTGGAGATCGATGAGGCAGGAGCCCTGGAGCTTGCGAAACGATCCAGGGGAACGCCGCGTCTGGCAAACCGGCTCTTAAAGCGGGTGCGTGATTTTGCCCAGGTAAAATATGAAGGAAAGATCGATCAGAAAGTGGCAGCCTTTGCGCTGGATCTTCTGGAAGTGGACACCTGCGGACTGGATCAGGTGGACAGACGGCTTCTTTTGACTCTGATCGGGAAATTTAACGGCGGCCCTGTGGGACTGGATACTCTGGCAGCGGCCATCGGAGAGGACTCCGGAACCATTGAGGATGTTTATGAACCCTATCTGATCCAGAATGGCTTTCTGAACCGGACTCCCAGAGGAAGAATGGCGACAGATCTGGCCTATCAGCATCTGGGATGTGAGAGGGATGAGGAAGCATAATTGGAATAGTTGCAAAAAAATGTTGTAATCTTGGGGAATTTGTTTATAATAGTAAGAGAGAATCAACCCAAGAAAGGAAGAAAAAGGGCTTATGTCATCCAAAAATAAAACGGAGGTCCTGATTGCAGGCAAGATTTTTACCTTGAGCGGGTACGAGAGTGAGGAATACCTGCAGAAGGTTGCTACATATATTAATAATAAGATCGCAGAGTTTAAAAAACTGGACGGTTACAATCATCAGACCAAGGAGAATAAGAGCATTCTTCTGGAGCTGAACATTGCTGATGATTATTTCAAAGCCAAGAAACAGGTTGAAATGGTGGAGGAAGAGCTTTCCGAAAAGGATAAGGAGCTTTATGAGCTGAAGCACGAGCTGATCAATGCACAGATCAGGCTGGAGACCCAGGAGAAGGATGCGGAAGCACTTCGAAAGGAGAACACGGAGCTTCAGAAAGAGGTGGTCCGTCTGGAGACAGAAAGAGACGAACGGAACAGGAAATAAATGCAGAGGCTGTTGCATGCGCTTACGTGTGACAGCCTTTCCTTTTACCTTTTCCCTACAACAGGTGGAGGCTGCATTTTGCGGAGGAAAAAATTGATGAAAAAAAGAGCAGAATTACTGGCGCCGGCAGGGTCTTTTGAGAGTATGACAGCCGCGGTCAATGCGGGAGCAGATGCCGTTTATATGGGAGGATCTCAGTTTGGAGCCAGAGCTTATGCAGAGAATCCGGATACGGAGAAAATGATTGAGGCTCTGGATTTCTGCCACCTTCACGGGGTAAAACTATATATGACGGTCAATACGCTTCTGAAGGAACAGGAGATGGAAAAGCTCTATGATTTTCTGGCCCCTTTCTATGAACACGGACTGGATGCAGCCATCGTTCAGGATTTTGGTGTGCTTCGTTATCTGAAGCGTCAGTTTCCGGATCTGGATCTCCATGCCAGCACACAGATGACAGACCAGAGTGCGGACGGGGCAGCCATTCTGGAAGCCTTTGGCGTTACCCGGGTGGTGACATCGAGAGAACTGACCCTTCCGGAGATCCGGAAGATCCATGAAAAAACGGATCTGGAGATTGAATCTTTTGTCCATGGGGCGCTCTGTTATTCCTATTCCGGTCAGTGTCTTTTGAGCAGTATGATCGGCGGCAGAAGCGGAAACCGCGGACGTTGTGCCCAGCCCTGCCGTCTGCCCTGGCATTTTTCTGAAAAAGCGAAAGGTGCGGGAGAGTACCTTTTAAGCCCGAAAGACATCTGTACCCTGAAGCTTTTGCCTGAGATCCTGGATGCCGGTGTCTATTCCCTGAAGATCGAGGGTCGGATGAAACGACCGGAATATACAGCCGGTGTCACAAGGATCTACCGGAAATATCTGGATCTTCTGCAGGAAAAAGGTGCAAAGCATTATCAGGTGGATGAGAATGATATCCGGGAACTGATGGACCTTTATAACCGGGGCGGTTTTTCAGAAGGTTATTATCAGACAAAGGGAAATGCTGGCATGATGAGTACCTTCCGTCAGAATCATTTTGGTACCAAAGGAGCCAGGGTTCTGTCTGTGCGGAAAAACCTTATCACGGCCCGGGCGCTGGAGGAGCTTCATAAAGGAGATGTTCTCGAGAGTGCGACGATGAATGCAGAGATCCCTTCCGGTAAAGAATTTCAGATGAAGGCCGGACGGGACATGCGGGTAGCTCCCGGAGATATCCTGCACCGGACGCAGAATGCGGCACTCCTTACAGAGCTTTCGGCTTATCAGAATTTCGGTTTCTGCAAGGAAAAACTTAATGGGAAATTAAGAATCTCCCTTGGAAAACCTGCTATACTTTCCCTGAACTGGGGCGGGATTTCCCTGGAAGTGTCGGGCGCATCGGCAGAACCGGCACAGAGATCCGCCCTCACACAGACGGAAGTAGAGAAGCAGCTTAGAAAGACCGGAAATACGGAATTTGCCTTTGAACGGCTTGACGTTGAACTGGAGGAAGGCTGTTTCCTTCCTGTGCAGGCGTTAAAAGAGCTTCGAAGAGAGGGGCTTTTCAGGCTTTCAGAAGCAAGGATCAGAAGCTTCCACAGAAATGTCCCGGAAAAACTGGCTCCGGAAGTGTTTTCCGGGGAGAAAGAAACGGCGCTTCAGCTGTCGGTTCTGGTTTCTGACATCCGTCAGGCAGAATGTCTGCTTACACAGGACGGGATCCGGCGGTTTTATCTGGAAAGTGACCTGCTTCTGGAAGATCCGGAAGCCTTCCTGCGGCTTCGGAAAAATATCCGGCATCAGGGAAAGGAATGTTTTCTTGCCATGCCGCCCCTTTTCCGTGAGGATAAGAAAAGACTTTTTCAGGCAGGAGAGGCAGAGCGCGAGCTTCCTTTTATGGACGGTTTTCTGGTACGCAATCTGGAGGAACTGGCTTATCTTAAGGAGCAGACGCCGGGAGCAGTCCTTATCGCCGATGCAAATCTGTATTCCTGGAATCAGGAGGCGCGGAACTTTTTAAAGGAGCAGGGCTTTTCCGGAGATACCGCTCCGCTGGAACTTAACAGCCAGGAGCTTTCGGAACGTGGCCTTGCAGGAAGTGAGCTTGTGGTTTACGGGAGGGCTCCATTGATGCTTTCTTCCCAGTGCGTGAAGAGGACCACGGGAAACTGCAACAAAAAGAAAGAGTTCACCTTCCTGACAGACCGGAAGGGCAAGACGTTCCCGGTCTGGAATGACTGTTCCGTCTGCATGAACATCATTTACAATACCGCTCCGCTGGACCTTTCGGATCAGGAAAAAGAGATCCGGGCTCTGGCTCCTGCGGGAATACGACTGACCTTTACTACAGAAACAGCAGAGGAAGCAAAAAAGATCACAGAAGTCTATATCCAAAGGTTCCTTCTGGGAGAAGCAGCTTCCTTGACACTTCCGGAGTTTACCCGGGGGCATTTCAAACGGGGAGTGGAGTAGAAAAATATGACAAAACTGATCATTGACATTTCCAAATATGTTCTGCTGGTGCTCATTGCCCTTTATGCGCTGCAGAGTTATATCATATTTAAAAAGAAAAATGAAGAGGCCAGGGAATTTCTGTTTCTGAGACAGAATGTCCTGATGTTTGCCATTCATTTTATTGCTTTCACGGTGTTTTACCTGAAGATGGATGAGTCCACGCTTTTTTACTTTTACGGAGCACAGGCCATCTATCTCGGGGCGGTGCTGGTGCTTTTCCGGAATCTTTATCCCAGGGCATCAAAGCTTCTGGTCAACAATATGTGTATGCTGATCACCATTGGCTTTATCATGCTGACCCGTATCTCTTACGATCAGTCCATGAAGCAGTTTAAAATCCTGACGATCGCCACGGTGGTGGCTCTTATCGTTCCGATCCTGATCAAAAAGCTGAAATTCCTGGATAAGCTTGGGTATCTTTATGCGCTGGGCGGCATCGGCCTTTTAGGCGTGGTCCTTGTTTTTGCAAAATTCAGCTACGGTTCCAAACTGTCCATAAGCGTCGGCGGCTTTGCCTTTCAGCCTTCCGAGTTTGTAAAGATCATTTTCGTCTTTGCAGCAGCCAGTCTTCTGGCAAAATATACAGATTTTAAGCATGTGGTCATCACGACGGCCATTGCAGCGGCTCATGTGCTGATCCTGGTGGTTTCAAAGGACCTGGGAAGCGCCCTGATCTTCTTTGTGACTTATCTTGTCATGCTTTATGTAGGTACGGGAAACTGGCGCTATCTGGCTCTTGGGATCGCAGCGGGCGTGGTGGCGTCTGTGGCGGCTTATTTCCTTTTCAGCCATGTGCGTGTCCGCGTACAGGTCTGGAAGAATCCGTTTGCCTCTTATACCGGAGACGGTTATCAGGTGGCACAGTCCCTTTTTGCCATTGGCGCAGGCGGCTGGTTCGGAACGGGGCTTTATCAGGGTTCTCCGACCATGATCCCCATTGTGGAGCAGGACTTCATGTTCTCTGCCGTCTGTGAGGAGCTGGGCGGTTTCTTTGCAATCTGCCTGATCCTTATTTATATGAGCTGTTTTATCATGTTTGTGAACATTGCATTTAAGATGGAAAACAAATTTGCCAGACTTGCCTCTCTGGGACTTGGCTGTACTTTTTCCGTGCAGGTCTTCCTGACGGTCGGCGGAGCCATGAAGATGATCCCTTCTACCGGTGTGACCCTTCCGCTCATCAGCTATGGCGGAAGTTCCATTATGAGTACGGTCATTATGTTTGCTATCGTTCAGGGCTTTTATATTTCCCGGAAGGAGGAACGGGGAGAGTATCCGGACGGGGAATACGGCTATTATGATGAATACGGAAATTTTTACCCGGGGCCGGACGATTACGCTCCGTACGGGTATGATGAGAACGGGTATCCTTATCCTTATCCGGAAGACGGGTATGACAATGGTTACCCTTATGAAGGAAATGGCGGCGGTTATCCGGAAAATAACTATCCTTATGAGGAGGATGGTTATGAGAATGGCTACAGGCCTTATCAGCAGGTAGGCTATGATGAGGACTTTCCGGATCCGCGATCGTCCGGTCCGGATCTTTATATGCCCGGGAACAGAACGGCGAGAGATGGATACGATGAGGAATAAACGGCAGTGAGGAGGGATCCAATGAAAAAGAAAGACATCGATGCAGCTTACGAGGAAAATCCCGCTGAGGATGCCCCCGCAGAGGAGAAAATCTCCGGGAAAAAGAAAAAAAGCAAAAAGAAGAAAATGAAAACGGAACAGGCTTCCGAATCCAGAAAAGAACAGAATAAGGTCTTTGCGAAAGCCAGCTACTTTTTTGTACTGATGTTTTTAAGTCTCTGCGCTTATCTGGTCTACTTCAATATTGCAGACCGGGAGACGATCAACAACAGCAGCTATAACACCAAACAGGATAATAAGGATACCATGGTCATCCGGGGAAGCATTTATTCTTCGGACGGAGAACTTCTGGCAGTCACCAATGTGGCGGAGGATGGAAGCGAGAGCCGTACTTACCCTTATGGCCGGCTGTTTTCTCATGTGGTCGGTTATGCCAGCAACGGACGTTCCGGCACAGAGGCTACTTACAATACAGAGCTTACCTCCTGCCATGCCTCTCTTTTTGAACAGATCAAAAATGAGGCGCAGGATGTGAAGATCCAGGGAGACAGTGTGAACTTAAGTCTGGACACGCTGCTTCAGCGTGCGGCCTACGATGCACTTGGAAACTACAGCGGAGCTGTTGTGGTCCTGGAACCGTCTACCGGCCGGGTTCTGGCCATGGTTTCCAAACCGGATTTTGACCCTGCTTCTATTTCGGAAGACTGGGAAGCTTTAAATTCCGAAAACTCCGGAAGTCCGCTTCTGAACCGGGCGGTTCAGGGACTCTATCCGCCGGGTTCCACCTTTAAGATCCTGACGACACTGGCTTATATGCGCCAGCACCCGGGGGATTATCAGAATTTCACCTTTAACTGTGAAGGTCTGGTCAGCAAGGATGATGTGAACATCACCTGTTACGCCGGTTCCGTCCATGGACTGGAGGATCTGGAGACTGCCTTCAAAAATTCCTGTAATGGTGCTTTTGCCACCATCGGTATGGAACTGGACAACAGTGAATTCAAAAAGATCTGCGAATCCTTTGGCTTTAACAAGGATCTCTCGATCCATATGGCTTCAGCAGCCAGCCGGTTTACACTGGCAGAGGATGCTTCCTATGGAGAAGAGATGACCACTGCCATCGGTCAGGGAGACACGCTGGCGACACCGCTTCAGATGGCTATGGTAGCCGCTGCTGTTGCAAATGGCGGAACGCTTATGAAGCCGTATTATGTAGACAGCATTTCCACCTATGACGGGGATGAGGTGAAGACCTTCAAGCCGTCAAGCTACGCTTCCGTCATGTCTGCCGCTGAGGCGGAAGCCATCGGAAACTATATGGTCACTACGGTGAAGAGCGGTACAGCCAGTGCTCTTTCTGGTGCCTCCTATACGGCGGCCGGAAAAACCGGTTCGGCCGAATACGATACCGCATCCGGTGAGCGCGGTACCCACAGCTGGTTTGTAGGCTACAGCAATGTGGATCACCCGGATCTTGCCATTGCAGTCATCGCCGAGGACGGCGGTTCCGGAAGTGCAGCGGCGGTTCCGATCGCGAAGTATGTTTTTGATACGTATTATCAGAACAAGTACGGCTATTGACAGACAAAAAAGCCGGGGTTGACTGAATGGACGCAAAGAGTTATACTTAAATCAGTTTTATCATGCACAACGCATAACAGGAGGAATTGCAATGATTGAGGCAACGAGCTGTGGCGGTGTGGTCATATTTCGGGGGAAAATCCTGCTTCTCTACAAGAGCTACAAGAACAAGTACGAGGGCTGGGTTTTACCAAAAGGAACTGTAGAGGCTGGTGAAGAGTATAAGGACACAGCAACAAGGGAGGTGCTGGAGGAGACAGGCGTTCACGCGTCGATCATCAAATATGTCGGCAAAAGCCAGTATACATTTAATGTGCCGGAAAATACGGTATCCAAGGATGTACACTGGTACCTCATGATGTCAGACAGCTATTACAGCAAACCACAACGTGAAGAATATTTTGTGGATTCGGGCTATTATAAGTTTCATGAAGCCTATCACCTGCTGAAATTTTCCAATGAGAAACAGATACTGGAACGTGCATATAATGAGTATCTGGACCTGAAAAAAAGGAATCTCTGGGGAAGCAGAAAGTACTTTTAAAGAGCAGAAACTGCTGCATGGGTTTAAAAAGCCGGTGCAGCAGTTTTCTTTTTGAAAAAAGTAGTGAAATAAAATGGAAAATCTGTTAAAATAAAAAGCAGACAGCGATCCGGCTGTATAAAACCGGAAATTATGGAAATGATCCAAAGGAGGAGGCAAAGACCTCAGGGTCTGAAAGAAGATTCTATGAAATGGTACGGAAAGCTTTATGTAGGGCCTGAGGCCGCGAAAAAACAGTCAAAGATCATCTGGAAGCTGAAATGCGGTGCTGGGATGCTGAATATTTATCTGGTGACCCTGGCTTCCAACGGAAAGGATCTTTTTGATATCCTGCCTTCCCATCTTCTGAAGCAGAAGGCTTTGAGACGAAACCTTCCTTTGATCATCGGAATCGCCGCAGGCTATGAGGAAGCCGTTGATCTGGTCACCGGTATTGTGGAAGAGACGATCCGCGAGACCGGAGGCACGGATGTGAGACAATATCTGAAAGACAGGCTTAAAAAAGAAGGACAATGACATGCTACATATCATTTTGTTTATACTGAAAGCAGTGGGAATCCTTCTGGCTGCAGTCCTGCTCCTTCTTCTTCTGTGTATTCTGCTCCTGCTGTTTGTGCCTCTGCGTTATGAGATCGCATTCCGGCACACGGAAACAGAGACAGCAGTACAGGGAAAGGTGAGCTGGCTCCTTCATCTGATAAGAGCAAAGCTCTTTTATGAAAAGCCGGAGGGAAAGGGATTGCTGGTGAAAATAGGAAGTTTTCAGCTGATCCCGAAAAAAGAAAAGAAAAAAAGAAAACAAAAGCCGGTGAAAAAAGCAAAGCCGGCCCCCAAACCGGTGGAAAAATCAGTACAAAAGTCTGTGCAGCCGGTACAAAAGCCGGAAAAAGCCGCAGAAAAACCGGAAAAAGTGCAGGAGCAGGCGGAGCCGGTCAGACAGGAAAGCCTGCAGGAGAAGCCTGTGCAGCCTGCTTTGGAGGCAGAAGCAAAGCCACAGCCGCAGGAAGAGAGCATTCCGGAAAAGCAGTTCCACCCGGAACCGGAGCAGATCCCGAAGAAGTCCCGCCTCTCTGCACTGGCAGAAAAGCTTCGCGGCATTCCGGATTTTTTCAGAAAGCTCCGGGCAGTATTTCTGGCTGTCGGCCAGCAGCTGAAGCGCCAGGCGGAGAAGCTTCGGAGACTTTTCCATTCCCTGTCGGAATGGAAAGCAAAGCTTTCCCATTATATCGAGATCTGGCAGGAGGAGGAAACGCAGACCCTGATCCGGTCTTTGAAGGAAGATCTGTTTTACCTCCTGCATCATATCCGGCCCAGACGGGGCAGGGGATATTTGAAATATGGTTTTCCGGATCCGGCGCTTACCGGTCAGCTGACAGGTCTTTTTTATGTCCTGCGGCCCCTGGCATTTTCGGAGCTGGCCCTGGAGCCCGTTTTTGAGACGGAAGAGATCCTTCTGGAGGGGGATCTGGTGGTCCGCGGCCATATCCGGCTGGTTCATCTGGTACGTATAGGGTTAAAACTTCTTTTTGATAAAAATTTGAAACATTTCAGACAGAGACTGAAAGAATAGGAGGAGATAGGAATGGCAGACGAAAGCAAAAAGAACAATTTTCAGAATACGGTAGATTCTCTTTTTAAGGGAATGGATGGTTTTATGACCACCAAGACCGTGGTGGGAGATGCGATCACGGTAGGTGATACCATCATCCTTCCTCTTGTGGATGTTTCCTTCGGTGTAGCGGCGACGGCAAAGGCAGAAGGAGTGAAAAACGGCGGAGGCGGCGGAATCGGCGGCAAAATGACACCCAGTGCGGTTCTTGTCATCAAAGACGGAACGACGAAGCTGGTAAACATCAAGAATCAGGACAGCATGACCAAGATCCTTGATATGGTGCCGGATTTTGTCAATAAGTTTACCTCCGGTTCTGATGCAGAGACAGCAGAAAAAGAAGAATCAGAGGAATAAAAAACGGGACAGCACCTGAAAACAACAAAATCAGGGGCTGTTCTTCTTTCTGCGGAAAAATCCCCGATACGGATGAAAGTTCGGAAAAAGACTGCATATACTGTAGGAAAGAGGGAATAGAGGCGAAAATATGAAACGGCTGACCGGCTATACCATGTTCTGGATCGGAATCGGGATCCTGCTTTCGTTTTTTCTGCCTGGTACCTTCTGTGCGGTGATCCTGACTGCGTTTCTGCTGATCGCGGGCTACTGCCTTTTCTGTGGATAGACAAAGGAGAAATTATGAAGATAAGAAGAACAGCAGGCCTTTTTCTGTTTCTGCTCTGCTTTCTGTTGCTGACGGGAAGCGTGTCAAAGGCGGATGAGGGCGGCTACACCATTACCGATTATGATGTGAAAGCCATTCTCCACCCGGATAATACCATCGATGTGACGGAACGGATCGGGGTGTTTTTTACAGAGGAGCGGCATGGGATCTATCGGAACATCCCTCTGGAAATGACCGTAGTCAGGGACTTTTCCAGAAAACAGGACAAAAGTGAGGAGAAGATCTTCCGTTACGGAAATAAGATCCGTAACATTCAGGTAAAAGGCGATGAATTTACGGCAAGCCGCCAGGGTGAGGAAGAGGTGATCAGGATCGGTTCGGATGACCGGATGGTGAGCGGAGAGAAAACCTATGTCCTTACCTATACGTACGTGATGCCGGATGACCGGATTCCTTACAGCGATTTTCTGTATTACTCCCTTCTCGGTTCTGAGACAGACGAACCCATCAACCGGTTTACGTTCCGCCTGATGTTTGAAAAACCACTGAGCGATGCGTCTCTGGAGGCTTTCCGGATCTACAGCGGGGATCCCGGAGAGAAGAAAAATACCCTGAAGGTTTCTTATGAGATCAATGAATATGGCGTCAGCGGACAGGCAGAAAACATCGGAGCCAACCAGGTGGTGACTGTTTTTACCAATCTGCCGCGGGGTTACTTTAAAAATGCGTTCCGCCTTTCCGCCGCTTTTCCGAAAACCATGTTTGGACTGACGGTATTTTTTGCCCTTCTTTATCTGGTGCTGTCACTGATCTTCCGGAACAAAGCCAGATTCCGGAGAGTCGCGTATGAGCCGCCGGAGGGGATGGACAGTGCAAAGGCGGGAGCGGTCTACCGCGGATCTGTGCGTTTTACGGATCTGCTTTCCCTGATCCCTTACTGGGCGCAGCAGGGCTATGTGGAAATTCATGGACGGAAAAAGAAGGCAAAAACGAAAAAAGAGACGGAGGGAGTCCGTCTGGTGAAAAAGAAAGATCTCCCGGAAACAGCTCCCGCTTATGAAAAAACCATGTTTGAGGCGCTTTTCCGTGATGAGGCACAGGAGGTTGATACCGGCAGGCTTCCTGCAGGTTTTGAAAAATATCTCAGGAAAGCATTGAAGGAGCTGGAAGAAGCATTTCCTGATGAAAAAGATCTGGGACTTCGCAAATTTCTGGACTGGACATTTATGCTCCTGGTCTGTGCAGCGTTCGGGCTTTTTATCGGAGGCTCGGGTGCGGTGGCTCTGGGAGACCATATGATTTTTGGGGTGTTCGGGGCAGCCGGGCTTTTTATGACCTGGAGAAACAGGCAGAAGGCAAAGGGAGAAGAGGCTTTCTCCGATGGAGAAGCCGGCGGTTTTCTCCGCTGGGTGATTTTCCTGTTCTGGAGCTTCTGTATTCTGATCGATGTCTGGATCTGCACGGGGGTAGACTGTCTGGTGTCAGATCCCTACATGTATGCCGCGTTTTTCTTTGCGTTGGCAGCGGCTCTTTTTGGCGGTTCGCTGTTTCATTTTTCCGCTTACCGGAGCGCTCTCTGGAAAGAGCTTTCCGCCTTTCGAAACTTTATCCGTAAAGGGGAGAAGGGAACTCTGGAGCGGTTCCTTGGCTTTGATCCGGATTATTATTACCGGATTTTTCCGTATGCGGTCGCTTTTGGACTGACTTCCTGCTGGGAGAAGAATTTCCGGTCTGTCCGGAACAGGCAGCCGTTCTGGTATCAGGTAGATGAAGATGATCCTTTTTCCGCCAGGTATATGGAACGCTGGATCAGTGAAGACTTTTATTCCCGTTGTCAGATCGATAACAAAAGTGCCGCAGCAGAACGGATCGATTCTCTGGTGGGTGGATCCGATGATGGCTCCGGCAGTTCCACAGACAGTGCCGGTGGAGGCGGAGGAGTCGGAAGCTGGTAAACAAAGTTTCAGAAAGGAACCTGCCGGAACAGTTTTCACAGGCTGTTCCGGCAGGGTTTTTCAGCACAAAAAACCGCTGTTCCATTACAGAACAGCGGCAATCATCATCCATTCTATCAAAAGCGATTAAGCTCTCTCTACTTTACCGGATTTCAGGCAGGAAGTACAAACGTACATTTTCTGAACCCCACCGTTGGCGGTTTTAACGCGAACAGATTTAATGTTGGATTTCCACATTTTATTGGATCTTCTATGAGAATGACTCACTTTGATTCCGAAATGAGCACCCTTATCACAAACAGCACATCTAGCCATGACTGCACCTCCTTATCAAAATTTCGCCTGCCATCCTGACAGCAGACTTGCAACAATTGGTATTTTAACAGAAGTCTGTCCGTTTTGCAAGCATAAAATGAAAAAATGGATAAAAATTTTAAAAAACAAAAAATATTGTTCCCATTTAAGCAAAAACAGGGTATAATAAGAAACAAGTATGTTTAAAAGAAGTAAGAGGAGGTACGGATATGAAGGGACGTATGAATACAGAGCTTGGATCTATCCTGATCGATACAGATGTCATCGCCACCTATGCAGGCAGTGTGGCTGTAGAGTGTTTCGGCATCGTCGGCATGGCAACCGTCAACGTAAAGGACGGCCTGGTAAAACTCTTGAAAAAGGACAGTTTAAAGCATGGCATCAATGTCACGCTGGAGGATAATAAAATTTCATTGGATTTTCATGTGATCGTTGCTTATGGTGTAAGCATCTCTGCTGTGGCAGACAACCTGTTCAGCAATGTGAAATATAAGGTGGAAGAATTCACCGGCATGGAGATCAAGGACATCAACGTTTTCGTTGAAGGCGTAAGGCCGATTGACTGATTGTAAGGAGGAACAAGATTTTGGAGATCAAAACGATAAACGCCGCGCTCTGCGCTAAAATGTTTCTGGGCGGTGCCAAGAACCTGGAGGCCAATAAAGAATGGATCAATGAGCTGAATGTATTCCCGGTTCCGGATGGAGATACCGGTACCAACATGACGCTGACGATCACATCTGCCGCAAAAGAGGTGGCTTCTCTGGAGAACCCGGAAATGGAGCCCCTGTGCAAGGCAATTTCCTCCGGATCCTTAAGAGGCGCCCGCGGAAACTCCGGTGTCATCCTGTCCCAGCTTCTCCGTGGTTTTACCAAGGGGATCAAGAAGTACGATGAGATCGATGCGCCGATCCTGGCAGAGGCTTTTGAAAAGGCTGTGGAGACTGCATATAAGGCAGTTATGAAACCGAAGGAAGGAACGATCCTGACAGTTGCCAGAGGCATGGCAGAGAAAGCATCCGAGCTGGCGCAGGAAGGTGTGGAGCTGGAAGAGATGCTGGAGGCCATTGTGGCAGAGGGTGATGCCGTTCTTGCCAGGACCCCGGAGATGCTTCCTGTCCTGAGGGAGGCAGGCGTTGTGGATTCCGGCGGACAGGGTCTGATGCAGGTGATCAAAGGCGCTCTGGATGTATTCAAGGGAAAAGAGGTTGAATACACCGTTGAAAAGAAGAGTACAGGTGTTTCCATATCCCAGACACAGATCGAAGAAAAAGAGATCAAATTCGGCTACTGTACGGAATTTATCATCCTGCTGGAAAAACCCATGAGTGAAGAGACCGAGCATGATTTTAAAGAATTCCTGATGTCTATCGGAGATTCGATCGTACTGGTGGCAGATGAGGATATTGTCAAGGTCCATGTACATACAAACGACCCTGGCAAAGCGATCTCCCGTGCACTGACTTATGGAGCACTCTCACGGATGAAGATCGACAACATGCGCGAAGAGCATCACGAGAAGCTGATCAAGGATGCGGAAAAACTGGCTGCCCAGCAGGCAGAAGAAGAGAAAAAGAAAGAGCCGAAGAAGGAATGCGGTTTCATTTCTGTATCGATCGGAGAAGGCATTGGCGAGATCTTCAAGGGACTTGGCGTAGACTGTCTGATCGAGGGCGGACAGACCATGAACCCCAGTACGGAGGATATGCTCAGTGCCATCGACAAGGTCAATGCGGATCATGTCTTCATTTTCCCGAATAATAAAAACGTGATCCTCGCAGCCAACCAGGCCAAGGCTCTGACCAAGGACAAAAAGATCTTCGTGATCCCGACCAAGACCGTTCCTCAGGGTATCACAGCTGTGATCAATTATAATCCGGAACGGACGCCGGAAGAGAATGAAGCAGCGATGCTGGAAGAGATCCAGCATGTGAAGACCGGCGAGGTCACCTATGCAGTCCGTGACACCCATATCGATGACAAAGAGATCCATGAAGGGGATTATATGGGAATCGGTGACCACTCGATCCTTTCCGTTGGCAGGAAGCTTTCCGACGTGACCAAGGATATGCTTGCAGCCATGGCAGATGATGATACAGAACTGATCAGTATTTATTATGGCGCAGACATTGACGAGGAAACAGCCAATCAACTGGGAAATGAGATCATGGAGCTTTATTCCGGCTGTGATGTGGAGATCTATTCTGGTGGTCAGCCCATTTATTATTATGTGATTTCTGTTGAATAAGAGGAAAATGAAATGAATGAAATGTCACCCATCGATTCTCTGAAAGGGATCGGAGAAAAGACAAAAGCGGTCTTTGAGCGGGCGGGCATTTCGGATATAGGAGATCTTCTTCACGATTACCCGAGAGGTTATGAAAGCTACGAGCCCGTTACGCCTCTCGGGGAGATTTATGATAAGAATACAGGCGCTTTTTATGGAGAGATTGTGTCTCCCTTAAATCTGCGCAGGGTCCGGCATCTCACCGTGGTGACAGGAGTCATCCGGGACGGTACCGGAACGATACAGGTGACCTGGTACAATATGCCGTACCTGAAATCCAGCCTTGTCTCAGGAAGCCGTTATGTATTCAGAGGAAAGATCATACGAAAAAGACAGCAGATGTTCCTGGAGCAGCCTGCTGTTTTTCGTATGGAAGAGTATGAGAAGCTCCGGGGGAGACTTCAGCCGGTCTATCCTTTAACCGAAGGCCTTACCACAAAAATGCTTCAGAAAGCCATCCGCCAGGCTCTGGACGGCGCGGAACTGGAGAAGGAATATCTTCCGGAGGAGATCCGCCATAAATACAATCTGGCGGAATATAATTATGCAATAGAAGAAATCCATTTTCCAAAAGATGAACACAGCATGCGTCTGGCGAGACACCGGCTGGTCTTTGATGAATTTCTCCTGTTTATTCTGGCGGTACGGAATCTGAAAGACGGCCGGGAAAAGGTCAGACCTTCGTTTCTTCTGGAAAAAAAAGAACGGATCCAGGAGGTGATTGAAAACCTGCCCTTTACCCTGACCGGTGCCCAGCAAAAGGTCTGGAAGGAGCTGGAGAAAAATCTGACTTCACAGGATGTCACCGCCAGGCTGATCCAGGGAGACGTGGGATCCGGAAAAACGATCCTGGCAGAGCTGGCTCTTTTTCTGGCTGCAGAGAATGGCTGTCAGGGAGCGATCATGGTTCCGACGGAGGTTCTGGCAAGACAGCATTATGAATCGATCCTTTCTCTGGTGGAGAGGATGCACCTTCCTTACCGTACGGAGCTTTTGACCGGATCCATGACTGCCAGACAGAAACGGCTGGCTTATGAACGGATTGAAAACCAGGAAGCGGATATCATCGTCGGAACACATGCACTGATCCAGGAAAAAGTTCATTATAAAAAGCTGGCTGTGGTTATAACGGACGAACAGCACCGGTTTGGGGTGCGCCAGAGAGAGGCATTGAGCCAGAAGGGCATTATGCCGCATACGGTCGTCATGAGTGCGACACCGATCCCGCGGACACTGGCTGTGATCCTGTACGGAGATCTGGACATTTCCATTGTCAATGAACTGCCTGCCAACCGGCTGCCGATCAAAAACTGTGTGGTGGATACCAGTTACCGGGAGAAGGCGTACGCGTTTATCAGAAAACAGGTGGAAGAAGGACGTCAGGCCTATGTGATCTGCCCCATGGTGGAAGAGAGTGAGGCGATGGAGGCGGAGAATGTCATCGAATATGCCGCCCGTCTGAAGGAACGACTGCCGGCCTTTATCCAGGTGGAATATCTTCACGGCAAGATGAAGCCCAAAGAGAAAAACGAGATCATGGAGCGTTTTCTGAAAAACGAGATCCAGGTACTGGTCTCTACTACGGTAGTGGAGGTAGGGGTCAATGTCCCCAATGCTACCGTTATGATGATCGAGAATGCCGAACGCTTTGGACTGGCCCAGCTCCATCAGCTCCGTGGCCGGGTGGGACGGGGCGGCTTTCAGTCCTATTGTATTCTGATGTACGGAAATGACGGAAAGAAAACAAAAGAACGTCTGGGTATCCTGAACCGCTCCAACGACGGTTTTTATATCGCAGAGGAGGATCTGAAGCTTCGTGGACCCGGTGATCTTTTTGGTATCCGGCAGAGCGGGATCCTGGATTTTAAGCTGGGAGATATTTTCCAGGATGCGGCGATCCTGAAAGAAGCCAGTGACACGGCAGCATTTATTATGGAAAAAAATGACAAATTTTTGTCAAAAGACAGTCCGCTTTTTAAAAAAATGATGAAAACGACCCATCTTGAGGATGGAATGTTGAATTTATAGTTGCCTTTTTTGAAAAATAGGGGTATCATGAACCATGTCAAATGATGGTTCTGGCCTTACAGACAGATGTACAGGACGGCTGACAGAGGAAAGCCAGGACACAAGGATTTGTGAGGAGGAATATTATGAGAGGCTCAAGAAGTGTAAAGACGACTGCAAAAGAGACGGTTAAGAAAGCTGCAGCAACTGCAAAGAAAGCAGCAGAACCGGTAGTTGAGGAAACGGTAAAGACGGTTGCCGAAGTTGCAGAAAAAGCAGTATCCAAAGCTGAAGAGGTGAAGAGCGAAGTAAAGAAGACCGCTGAGAAAAAGACTGCTGAGAAGAGAACCAGAAAGACTGCTGTAAAGGAGTCTGTATATCTTCAGTATCTCGGAAAAGAGCTTAACAGCGCTGATATCGTAGAGGCAGCAAAGAAAGCCAGCGGTGAGAAAACGATCACTTCCATCACGGTTTATCTGAAGCCGGAAGAGAACAAAGCCTACTATGTTGTAAACGGCGATGTGACAGGAAGCGTAGAGCTGTAAGATACAAAAAAGCCAGGAGCGGAGAAATTTTCCCCGCTCCTGTTTTTTTGCCTGTTTTTCCGGCAAGACTTACATCTGGGAGCCGCCCATGCCGCTCTGGCTGCCCATGCTGTTCTGTCCGGACATCTGCCGTTCCTGTGCTTCGATCATCTTTTTGACCATATAGCCGCCGACAGAACCATTCTGACGGGAAGTCAGGTTTCCGTTGTATCCGTCGGTTAAGGGAACACCCAGTTCGCCGGCGACTTCCATTTTGAAACGATCCAGGGCACTTTTTGCTTCCGGGACTGCGGTTGTGTTAGATGAACGATTTGCCATGATAAAACGCCTCCTTGTACTTTATGATTCTTTGGATTGTTTTCGTTACTGCCTGTGCAATGTTTCATTGCAGTTTTAGTATATGAAAAACAGACAGACTTAAACTGGAAAAATCATCCGCTGTCAGAATTTCCTGCCGTTTGACATATTTTTACAAAAATCGAGAAAATGATTGTTATTTTCATAATATCTATGTTATAATCAAATCAAATGGCCTGGTGAATACAGAACCTCTGCAAGGCACCTTAGATTATCAGATCTGTATGACAACGGGTTAAATTCAGTCTGGAGGGAAAAGAATGAATATTGGGTTGATTGCTCATAATTCAAAGAAAAGTCTGATGGAAGACTTCTGCCTTGCCTACAAAAGAATTTTGGAAAAACATGAACTATACGCGACTGGCACCACGGGCAGAAGGATCGAAGAAGTGACAAAGCTTCACGTACACAAATTTCTGCCGGGGAGCATCGGAGGAGAAAAACAGTTTGTGGAGATGATCGCAAGAAATGAGATGGATATGGTAATCTTTTTTTACAATCCGCTTCTGAACAGCCCCAAGGAACCCAGCATTGACGCTATCTGTCGTGCCTGTGATAATTACAATATCCCCATTGCGACGAATATCGCGACGGCGGAATCCCTGATCCTTGGTCTGGCAAATGGCGATCTGGAATGGAGAGAACAAGTATGACGATCAAAGATCTTGAGAATCTGTTTATGTTTGCCGGCGGTCTCGGTATGTTTCTGTTCGGCGTACACAGCATGTCAGGCGGTGTGCAGAAGTGTGCCGGAGAGCAGATGCGAAAGCTTCTGGGGATCCTGACAAACAACCGCTTTGTGGGCGTTCTGGTGGGAGCACTGATCACAGCTGTGATCCAGAGCAGCGGAGCTACCACAGTTATGATCATCGGTTTCATCAATGCCGGCATCATGAATCTGAGCCAGGCAGTCGGCCCCATCATGGGTGCTAACATCGGTACCTGTATCACTGCCTGGATCGTATCGTTAGGCCAGCTGGGTGATACCTTTAAGACCCTGTCCCCGTCCCTGTATGCGCCGCTGATCGTGGCTATCGGTTCCTTCCTTCTTATGTTTTCCAAGAAGGAGAAAAAGCAGACCATCGGTGAGATCTGCATCGGACTTGGTCTTCTGTTTATCGGACTGGATTTCATGGGTGATTCTGCCAGATCCTATACGGCACTTCCGGCTTTCAAAGAGCTGTTTGCTATTTTTGGTGCGAATCCGCTTCTGGGTATCGCCCTTGGTTTTGTCGTTACCGTGATCATGCAGAGTTCCTCTGCAGCAGTAGGTATCCTTCAGACACTGGCTGCTTCCAGCGGAGCAGTAGGTATCAGCGCAGCAGTTTTCATCAGCTTCGGATCCGATATCGGTTCCTGTTCCACCGCCCTTCTTTCCAGTATCGGTACCAACCGTACGGCAAAGAGAGCAGCGATGATCCATCTGCTGTTCAACGTGATCGGCGTAACGGTCTTTTCTGTGATCTTTACCATTCTGTTCCGGATGTTTCCGGACGTTGCTTCCCACGGGATCAACAGTGCAGGTATCGCTACCTTCCATACAGGCTTTAAGGTGGTGCTGACGATCCTGATGTTCCCCTTTGCCAATTATCTGGTAAAGCTTTCCGGATTTTTCATCAAGGACGAGCCGGAAAGAGAAGAGGAAGAAAAGGACGAGGAGACCGTCACCCTGCAGCATCTGGATTCCCGTATCCTTAAAGAGCCGGCTTTCGCTATTGAGAATGCCATCCATGAGGTTGTCCATATGGGAAGGATTACTCAGGAAAATATGGAGCGGGCTTTTGATGCGGCACTTTCCTATGACAAAGAGAAGATCGACAAGGTCTATGAGGTTGAAAATACCATCAATAACATGGAGAAGCTCATCACCGAGTATCTCGTGAAGCTCAGCAATCTTCCTCTTACCGAGGATCAGCATATGGTAGTCAACGATCTGTTCTATTCCGTCAGTGACATCGAACGGGTAGGCGATCACATTGAAAACGTGGCAGAGCTGGTGGATGTAAAAGACGGCACACCAAAGATCGAATTTTCCGAGCAGGCCTTGGAGGATCTGAAGCAGATCATGGATCTGGTGACAAAATCTTTTGTTTTTGCCATGTCCGCCAGAGAGCATTCGGACATCACAGATGCGACCAAGGTGGTAAAATACGAGGATATGGTTGACAACATGGAAGAAGAGCTTCGTGAACAGCACATTGAGCGTCTGTCCAAACAGCTCTGTAAGCCCACCAACGGTGTGGTTTTCCTGGATATCATCAGCAATCTGGAGCGTATTTCCGACCACGCCTATAACCTGGCAGGTTATGTAATGTCAGAAGAGTAACCGGATCGGAAAAAGGTCTTGACAGACAAAGTACTTACCGATATACTAAATAACAGAATAAAAAGAAAGGAGGCAGTATCATGAGAAATTATTTTACAGAGATTTACAAAAACAGCATCATGAGTAACAACAACTTGAATTCAAGGATTTTCCGACTGCCGCTTTCTTTTTCGGCGTTCGTGTGACATTGCGTACAGAATAAGCAGTGCAAAGAGCATCCCTGATCATTCAGAGGTGCTCTTTTTTTGCATATGCACACGCAAAACGCCGCAGTCGGAAAATCGAAGAGAGAGAAAAGGAGGAAGTGTGATATGAAGACTGGGAAAAAGCCGGGAAAATTTCCGGTGATCTTTCAGTTTTTGAAAGGCAGCATTCATTTGTTTGTGCTAAGCCTGATTTTTTCCATGAGTTTTACGTTCTGTAATGCCATGACCCCACAGATCATCCGTTATGCGGTGGATCATATCCTGACGGGAGAAGGCAATGCAGAGGGGAAACGATGGTTATTCCTGGCAGCAGGAGCGGTCCTTGCAGCAGCAGCGCTCTCAGGGATCTTCAACTATTTCAGCAAAATGACACTGGCAAAAGGGTCTGAAAACTTTATGAAGAGCATCCGGGATACTTTGTTTCATCATATTGAGAAGCTGCCCTTTGCCTGGCATGTCCGCCATCAGACAGGCGAGATCATCCAGCGGTGTACCTCTGATGTGGAGGTGATCCGGAACTTTGTCTGTAACCAGCTGCCGGATGTGTTCCGTATCGTGTTTCTGATGGTTCTGTATCTGGGTATCATGTTTTCCATGAATGTGAAGCTTTCGCTGATGTCAGCAGCTTTCATTCCGATCGTGGTAGGCTATTCCGGCTTCTTCTATGCCAGGATCGGAAACCGGTTTATGAAGGCGGATGAAGCAGAAGGAGTCCTTTCCAGCACGGTTCAGGAAAATCTGACAGGCGTCCGCGTGGTACGGGCGTTCGGAAGAGAGAAATATGAGATCGACCGGTTCGATGAGAGAAATGAACATTTTGCCGGTCTTTGGATCCATCTGGGAAAGATCATGAGCGCTTACTGGGCTACCGGTGATTTTATCACGGGTCTTCAGATCCTGACGGTTCTGGTTGCCGGAACGGTACTGACAGTCCATCAGCAGCTGACGCTCGGAGAATTTCTGGCGTTTGTTTCTTACAATTCTACTCTGGCTTGGCCCATCCGGAGTCTGGGAAGAATTCTTTCCGATATGAGTAAAGCCGGAGTTTCGGTAGAGCGTGTGGCCTATATCCTGGATGCGGAGGAGGAAAAAGAAGAGGGGAAAGCTCTTCGGCCGCCGCTTTCCGGCGATATCTGTTTTGAACATGTGAATTTTTCCTACGAAGAGGGGCATCCGATCCTGGAGGATATGAATTTTACGATTCCTGCAGGAAGTACGTTTGGTATTCTTGGAAGTACGGGAAGCGGAAAATCCACATTGATGCATTTGCTGAACCGGCTGTATGATCTTCCACCATCCCAGGGGCGGATCACGATCGGAGGCGTGGACATCCGTGATATAGAACGGGAATATCTGAGAAGCCATATCGGTATGGTGCTTCAGGAACCCTTCCTGTTTTCGAGAAGCATCGGAGAAAATATTTCCATTACAGAGGAAACGCCTCACAGGGAAAGAATCCGCCATGCAGCAGAGATCGCCTGTGTGGATGAGGCGATCGAACATTTTGCAGACGGCTATGATACCATTGTGGGGGAACGGGGCGTGACTCTTTCCGGCGGGCAGAAACAGCGTGTAGCCATTGCCCGGACACTGATGATGAAAGCACCGATCCTGGTTTTTGATGACTCTCTTTCTGCGGTGGATGCAGAGACGGATGCGAAGATCCGCCATGCCCTGAAAGAAGAGATGGAAAAGGCCACGGTGCTTCTGATCTCTCACAGGATCAATTCTCTGAAACAGGCAGATCTTATTCTGGTCATGGACAAGGGAAGGATCTGTGAACTTGGGACCCATGAAGAGCTGATCTGTCAGGAAGGCATTTACCGTGATATTTATGAGATCCAGATGAACAGTGACATCCGGATCCTGGAAGGAGGGAAACAGGCGTGAGGCTGGAAGAAAAAGAATATACAAAATCCTTTGATTATGCGATCTGGAAACGGATCTTTCCGTTCTTAAAGCCCTATAAAAAAACAGTGGTCATGATCCTTGTCATGAACTTTTTCTGTTCCCTGATCGACATCGTACTTCCGCTGTTTCAGAGATTTGCCATCAATCATTTCATTGAGGGAAATACGCTGTCCGGCATAGGGATTTTTGCAGTGGTCTATATTGCGGCCATTGCCCTTCAGGGCGCATCGGTGATCGCCTTCACCAGGGGCAGCATGCGGATCGAGATGAGCCTGGGAAAGGATATGAAGCGTGCTCTGTTCGTACATCTGCAGACATTGTCTTTTTCTTATTACAATGTGACACCTGTGGGTTATATGTTGTCCAGGGTCATGAACGATACCGGTAAGATCGCAGGTCTGATCGCCTGGAACTTTGTGGATCTTCTCTGGGCGCTCACCTATGTACTGGGCGTTTTTGTGGCTATGCTTTTCCTGAACTGGAAGCTTGCCCTGATCATTATGCTGGTTGTTCCGGCGATCGCCCTTCTGACCTATTATTTCCAGAACCGGATCCTGAAATGGAACCGGCAGGTGCGTAAGATCAATTCCAGGATCACAAGTGCCTACAACGAAGGGATCATGGGAGCCAAGACGGCAAAATCACTGGTGGTGGAAGAGAAAACCTATGGGGAATTTCAGGAGATCACAGGAGAAATGCGGACGGCATCCATCCGGGCGGCCCGTCTCAGTGCGGTTTACCTTCCGCTGGTGCTTTTCTGCGGTTCACTTGCAACGGCCATTGTCCTGGCCAGGGGCGGTATGCAGGTGTTTGAACATGCCATGCTTATCGGAACGCTGTCCGCATTTACGACCTATGCGGTGGGTATTTTTGAACCGATCCAGCAGATGGCGAGAAATCTGGCAGAGTTTATTTCTGCACAGGCCAATATCGAGCGTGTCACCGGTCTTCTGGATGAGGAACCGCAGGTGGTGGATTCTCCGGAGGTGACCGAAAAGTACGGAGACAGCTTTTTTCCGAAGAAAGAAAACTGGGAGCCCATCCGGGGCGATATTGAGTTTCGTGATGTCAGCTTCCACTATCCGGACGGAAAAGAAGAGATCCTGAGCCACTTCAATCTGAAGATCCCGGCAGGGACCAATGTTGCGATCGTCGGGGAAACGGGCGCCGGAAAGAGTACTCTGGTGAATCTGGCCTGCCGGTTTTTTGAACCGACCGGCGGACAGATCCTCATTGACGGAAAGGATTACCGGGAACGGAGCCAGCTCTGGCTGCACAGCAGTCTTGGCTATGTGCTTCAGAATCCGCATCTGTTTTCCGGAAGTGTCATGGAAAACATCCGGTACGGACGACTGGACGCCACAGAGGAAGAAGTGATCGCCGCTGCCAGGGCAGTTCATGCGGATCAGGTGGTGGAAAAAATGGAGCTTGGTTATCAAAGTGATGTGGGAGAAGGCGGAGATCGGCTTTCCACAGGCGAAAAACAGCTGATCTCTTTTGCAAGAGCCGTTCTGGCTGATCCGAGGATCTTTGTGCTGGATGAGGCGACCTCTTCCATTGATACCCAGACGGAGCAGTTGATCCAGCAGGCAACGGATAAGATCCTGAAAGGAAGGACTTCATTTCTGATCGCCCATCGTCTTTCCACGATCCGCAATGCGGACCTGATCCTTGTCGTAAAGGATGGAAAGATCATCGAACAGGGCAGGCATCTGGAACTTCTGGAGAAAAAAGGCTATTATTACCAGCTGGTGCGCCGGCAGTTCACCGAAGAGGAATCCCAGAAGCTGCTGGTCTGAGAAACCTCATAACTACATAAGTGTTCTTCAGATCCCCCGCCCGGTGTTTTTGCACACCGGAAGCGGGGGAATCTGATTCTGCGTTCAAAAAGCTTGACGGTTGACAGAAAAAACATTATAATAAAGCGAGCGAAAAATTAACAAAGGGGATTATAGAACCTATGAGAGTGATCGCCGGAAAGGCGCGGAGTCTTCGCCTGAAGACCATTGAGGGCATGGATACCCGCCCGACTACAGACCGGATCAAAGAGACTTTGTTTAACATGATAAATGACGAACTATACGGTGCTTCCTTTCTGGACCTTTTTTCAGGGAGCGGCGGCATCGGTATTGAGGCGTTGAGCCGCGGGGCCAGAAGAGCCGTTTTTGTGGAGAGCAGCCGGAAGGCAGCTGCCTGCATTCAGGATAATCTGAAATTTACCAGGCTGGCTCCGGAAGGAGAGGTTCTTGTTATGGATGTTTTCCGGGCACTGGATACTCTGGCTTTCCGGGGAGAGAGTTTTTCGTTGATCTTTATGGATCCGCCTTATGACCGTGACCTGGAAAAGGAAGTCCTTTCCAGACTGAAAGCGTCCCCTCTTGTAACGGAGGAAACCCTCCTGATCGTGGAGGCTTCCCTGGAAACGGATTTCTCTTATCTGGAGGAATTTGGCTACGAAGTAGTAAAGAGAAAAGAATACAAAACAAATGTCCATATGTTTTTGCAAAGGACAAAAGGAGCAGATACATGAGACGAGCAGTTTATCCGGGCAGCTTTGACCCGGTCACGTTCGGACATCTGGATATCATCCGCAGATCCGCCTCCCTGGTGGATGAGCTGGTGGTCGGAGTACTGAACAACTCCAGCAAAACACCGTTGTTTTCAGTGGAAGAACGTGTTAATATACTATTGGAAGCCACAAAGGACATTCCAAATGTACGGGTCGAGTCTTTTTCCGGCCTGTCTGTGGATTTCGCGAGAACCTGCGAGGCCCGTTTTATCGTCCGGGGACTTCGGGCGATCACTGATTTTGATTATGAGCTTCAGCTGGCACAGACCAACCGGATCATGAATTCGGATATCGATACCCTGTTTCTGGCTACGAGTCTGGAATATGCTTATCTGAGCTCTTCCACAGTGAAAGAAGTAGCTTCTTACGGCGGAGATGTATCGAAGTTTGTACCGCCTTTTGTTGTCGATAAAATCTATAATAAAATATGGTCGAAGAAGAACCAGAAGTAAGGAGAGAGTACCGCCATGAGCAGCAGAATTGAGCAGATCATCGAAGAAATTGAAGAATACGTGGACAGCTGTAAATTTCAGCCACTGTCCTCTACAAAAATCGTAGTAAACAAAGAAGAACTGGAAGAGCTTCTCCGTGAGCTTCGCATGAAGACTCCTGATGAGATCAAACGTTATCAGAAGATCATCAGCAATAAGGATGCCATCCTTGCGGATGCCCAGTCCAAGGCAGATGCGATCGTTGCCGAGGCCAGAGAGAAGACACAGAACATGGTGACTGAGAGCGAGATCATGCGTGAAGCTACCGAGCAGGCCAATGACCTTCTGGAGCGCACCAATCAGCAGGCACAGGAAATCCTGGATAATGCCACCAACGATGCAAACAACATCCGTATGGGAGCTCTCCAGTATACCGATGACATGCTGGCAAATCTGGAGAAGATCATGAGCCACACCATTGACGGAGCCGGAGCAAAATACAACAACTTCATCAATGCCATCCAGTCCTGCTATGATATTGTGAGCAAGAACCGCAGCGAGCTTTCTCCACAGGCAGCTCCCACCAATTATGGAGCTCCGGAGACCATGGAGGAAGATCCGGCAGAGTACGACGAGCAGCCGGAGGAAAACTAATTTCGTAAGATCAGGCAGCCGGTCAGAAAAGTCAGAACGGCAATGATGATTTTGGGAATGAAACAGTCCCTCAGAGAGAGACCGGAACCTTTGAGAACACTGGAGGTCTGGGCCATAGCGCTCAGGCCTCCGAAGGCTGTCAGGGGGAAGAGAATCTGACAGGCGGTTTTCAGCGGGAAAAGCGATATGATGCCCGGAATACCGGTGGTGATCTCCAGAAGCCCGCCTGCCAGAGCTGCTGTCTGTTCCGGAAGGAACGGCAGAAGAGCCATGATCTCTGCCAGTATGGAGAAAAGAACCAGATATCCCCCCAGTTTCAGGAGCGTATTTACGGCGTCATAAATACAGGCATCCAGAAGTTCAAAACTGATTTGAACAGCGGATGCATTTTTTTTGCCTGAAAAGAATGATATTTTCGGACGGAAAAGCCCCGGCCTTGTGAGAATGCCGTAAAAAACAGGTATTCCATAGACAAGGAAAAGTGCAGGTGGAAGAAGCTCCGGTTTTTTCAGATTCTCCATCACCAAAAAAGTGATGACGAAAGAAGGGCTTACCTGATTGCAGAAGCCCAGAAGATAGGAAGCTTCCTCCGGAGCTATCCGGCCGTTGCGGGTGAGATCTGCCAGCACCTTTGCTCCCATGGGACAGCCGCAGAGAAAACCGGTAAAACAGGCATAGCTTCCAAGCGGTGAAATCCCGAAAAGCCTTCCGAAGACAGGGGCTAAGAGGGCTGCCGGGATCTGTACCAGACCGGAATGGATGAGAAAGCCGGAGAGGATCAGAAAAGGCAGAAGGGTAGGGACCAGAGTGCCGAACCAGAGATCCAGTCCCCGCCTGGAAGCAAAAAGCGCCGCTTCCGGAAAAAGCAACAGGAAAATAAGGATTCCAAGAAGAAGAAAAGCAAGAAAACGTTTTTTCATAAAGAAAGCCTTTTTTGCTTTTTTAAAATTTATGTGAGACCGTCTTGAAAAAGAAGGTTCTTTTTTCCGCTGCTTTTGCATAAACTGGTCTGAGGCCATAGAAAGAGAAAGCCTGTGGGGAAAAACGGTAAAACAGCAGTTCTTCTGCTGGTACTCATGGTTTTTTGCGGAATCTTCCGGACGCAGCTCCTGCGTCACGCCAGGATGAGAAATCTTTCAGAGAACCAGAAGGAAGGCAGCGTGTTCCGGGAGATGGAGCTTTCAGAAGAGGCATTGTGTTCCCTGAATGAGCTTTTAGAGGAGGGGTATGAGCCGGGGCGGGTTCTTTCGGTGCTTCTGCCCTGGAAAAATTTTCGCATTCCGCCGGAGGCTGTCTGGAACCGGGAAGTCTTTTTGCAGGCCGCCGGGGAATTTCAGACGTTCCGGCCTCTGGAACTATGGGAATTTCAGCGGGCCATGTCTGCCGTCTGGGATGATCTGGAGGAATTTCCGTTGGATTTTGTACCTGGCTATGAAGATTCCTGGCTTTTTGACAGGAGCTTCGGAGGGGAAAGGCAGCATGAAGGCTGTGATCTGATGCCGCCCGGAAACCAGCGGGATTTTTATCCGGTCCGGAGCATGACTGACGGGGTTGTGGAAAGGATCGGCTGGCTGCCGCTTGGAGGCTGGCGGATCGGCATCCGCGGAAGCCGGGGCGGTTATTTTTACTATGCCCATCTCTCCTCGTATGGCCGTGCGTTTCAGAAAGGCGACCGGGTTTCTGCCGGAGATCTTCTGGGTTATATGGGAGACAGCGGCTACGGGCCGGAGGGAACGACGGAAAAATTTGATGTGCATCTGCATATCGGGATTTACATAGAAGGAGAAAACCGGAAAGAGATCAGTGTGAACCCCTACTGGCCCCTCCGGTATCTGGAAGAAAGAATAGATTTCTCATGAAAAATGTGTTATCATTTGAGTGTCAAAGCATCATTAGCGTATGTAAAAATTATTCGGCAGTTACAGAAAAATGCCGTTAGAAAATCTCTCAAACATAAGGAGGTTTATATGGAAATACAATTATGGAGAGAGATCCTGAATCCGTATGATCTGGCTGTGAAAGAACTTACAGTAAAATTTGAGCATCTGATCCAGGAACATCGTCAGCAGGGGCTGTATTCCCCTATCGAACAGGTAGACGGAAGGGTAAAGACCATTTCCAGTATCCTGGACAAAGCACAGAAAAAGAACATTCCCATTAATGAAATAGAAGAAAAACTGGAAGATATCGCCGGGATCCGGATCATCTGCCAGTTTGTGGAAGACATCCAGAAGGTCGTGGAGATCATCCGCTCCCGGACGGATATGAAAGTCATAGAAGAAAAAGATTATGTCAGCAATATGAAAAACAGCGGCTACCGCAGCTATCATATGATCGTTGAATATACCGTGGAGACCATGAACGGTCCGAAATGCATCCATGCGGAGATCCAGATCCGGACTCTGGCCATGAATTTCTGGGCGACCATCGAACATTCTCTCCAGTATAAATATAAGAAAAACATTCCGGATCATATCCGCGAAAAACTGAGCAGTGCGGCAGATGCCATCATTGTTCTGGATCAGGAGATGTCCCAGGTGCGAAGCGAGATCATGGATGCCCAGAATGCTTTTCAGATCCAGGCAAATCTTGTGGCTGATATTTTAAACACGATCCAGAATCTTTATCAGCTGGCAAACAAACGGGAGATCGCCAAGATCCAGGATGAGTTTTACCGGATCTACAAGGCAGAGGATCTGGATCAGCTGAGACGGTTTCAGAAACAGCTGGATGTCATCGCGGAAGGCTACCGCGCCCAGTCCTGCTGACAAAGACAAAGGAGAATAGATCAGTGAACCTTCCGGAAAACTACATAGAATCCATGCGGCAGCTCCTTGGCGAGGAGGAGCTGCAAAATTATCTGGCCTGCTTTGATGCACCCAGAACCTATGGCCTTCGGGTCAATACGGGAAAAATTTCCGTAGAAGAATTTTTAAAAAGGACCTCTTTTCATCTGACACCGGTTCCCTGGGTGGAAAATGGATTTTATTATGATCCGGAGGAGGCCGTGACGAAGCATCCGGATTATTATGCCGGACTTTATTATATTCAGGAGCCCAGCGCCATGGTTCCGGCATCCCGTCTTCCTGTCGAAGAGGGAGACCGTGTGCTGGATCTCTGTGCGGCTCCCGGTGGAAAATCCACAGAGCTGGCAGCGAGACTTCATGGGACCGGGCTTCTGGTATCCAATGACATCAGCCGATCCAGAGCCCAGGGACTTCTGAAAAATCTGGAGCTTTTCGGAGCCGGAAATATTCTGGTGACCAGTGAGACGCCGGAAACGCTTGCCGGCAGCTTTGAGGGCTTTTTTGACAAGATCCTGGTGGATGCACCCTGTTCCGGAGAAGGCATGTTCCGGAAGGACAGGGATATGGTAAAGAGCTGGCTGGAACACGGGCCGGAATACTATGCACCCATCCAGCAGGAGATCCTTCGCCAGGCGGTGCGGATGCTCCGGCCGGGCGGGATGCTCCTTTATTCCACCTGTACCTTTTCACTGCTGGAAAATGAAGACAATCTGAAACGTCTTCTGGAGGTAGAGACAGGGCTGGAGATCGTTCCTCTTTCCACCGGGGACTGGTTCCGGGAAGGCTGGCTCCCCGGAACGATCCGGATCTGGCCGCAGGATGTCCGTGGAGAAGGGCATTTCACAGCTCTTCTCCGGAAAAAGGGAACGGTCTGTGAGGAGAGTGGAAAGGACAGACGCCGGACGGCGGTCCTTCCTGACGGACTTTCCGATTTTGCTTCCCTTTTTCGGCGGCCGTTTCTGACAAAGGGCACACTGGATCTGCGGAAGGAAAATGTCTATCTTTTACCGGAAGGATTTCCGGAGGTCAGAGGCTTACGGTTTCTGCGTACGGGCTTATATGTGGGTGAACTGAAAAAGAAGCGCTTCGAACCGTCGCAGGCTCTTGCCATGTACCTGAAACAGGGAGATTTCCAACAGGAACTGAACCTTCCGGTCGGTGATGAGAGACTGATCCGCTATCTGAAGGGGGAAACTCTGGAGATCGCGGAGGAAGAAGCCGGTTTTTCCGGCTGGACGCTGGTACTCAACGACGGGTATCCGCTGGGCTTCGGGAAACTGAATAAAGGAACACTGAAAAATAAATACTGTAGCGGATGGAGGCTTTTATGAGCCAGATGAGACTGGATAAATGGCTGGCGGACGCGGGAGCGGGAACCCGGAGCCAGGTAAAAGAATACTTGAAAAAAGGGCGAATCCGGGTCAACGGAGAAACGGTGAAAAAGCCGGAAACCAAAATTTCAGAAGAGACCGATGAGGTGAGCTTTGACGGGAAGATCCTGAGCCGGCCGGGTCTTGCCTGGTATATGTTCCACAAACCGGCAGGCTGTATCACAGCTGCGAGAAACGGCCGGACGGAGACGGTGATGGATTTTTTTGCCGGAGCGCCGGAAAAGGATCTGGCTCCGGTAGGACGGCTGGATAAAGATACGGAAGGCTTTCTTCTCATCACCAATGACGGACCTTTAAACCACTTTCTTCTGGCTCCCGGACGTCATGTGGAAAAGACCTATTATGTCAGGGCTGCAGGAACGCTGTTCCCGGAGGCGGAGAAACGCTTTCTGGAAGGACTGGATATCGGGGATGAGAAGCCGACCCTTCCGGCAGAATTAAAGATCCTGAAACAGGATGGGACGGACGCAGAGCTTCTCCTGACGCTGAAGGAGGGCCGTTTCCATCAGGTGAAACGCATGGTCCAGGCAGCAGGGGCAGAGGTGACGTATCTGAAAAGGATCTCCTTTGGAGGCCTTCCTCTGGATGAAGACCTGGAAAAAGGAGAATACCGGCCTCTGACAGAGGAGGAAGTAAAATTTCTGAAAGCACAGGCAGGCATGAAAGAAGGATAAAGACGATATGAGTGGATTTTTACCGGTTAGCAGAAAAGAAATGAAAGAACGGGGCATGGAACAGCTGGATTTTGTCTATGTCATCGGGGATGCCTATGTGGATCATCCTTCCTTCGGGCACGCCATCATCAGCCGTCTTCTGGAGGCTCATGGCTACACGGTGGGGATCATTTCCCAGCCGGACTGGAAAAACGATGAAAGCATTGCTGTTTTCGGAGAACCGCGTCTGGGCTTTCTGGTATCAGCAGGAAATATGGATTCCATGGTGAATCATTATTCGGTTTCCAAAAAAAGACGGCAGACCGATGCATACACGCCCGGCGGGGTAATGGGAAAACGGCCGGACCGGGCAGTGACTGTCTACAGCAATCTGATCCGCCGGACGTATAAAAAGACGCCCATTATCATTGGCGGCATTGAGGCCAGTCTTCGAAGGCTGGCACATTATGATTACTGGGACAATTCCCTGAAACGCTCGGTGCTTCTGGACTCCGGAGCGGATATCCTTTCTTACGGAATGGGAGAACGGAGCATTCTTGCCATTGCGGAAGCTTTGGATGCCGGGATCGCGGTTTCCGATATCGGCTTTATTCCGGGGACAGTCTATAAGACGCAGCATCTGGAAAATGTCTATGATTATGAAATGCTCCCCTCCTTCGAAAAACTGAAGGAGGACAAGGCCAATTATGCCAGAAGTTTTTACATCCAGTATTGCAATACGGATTCCATCACAGGAAAGCGCCTGGTGGAGTCCTACCCGAATAAAATCTATGTGGTCCAGAATCCCCCTTCCGCGCCTTTGAGCCAGGAGGAAATGGATGAGGTCTATGCATATCCTTATATGCGGACGTATCATCCTTCTTATGAAAAGCTTGGCGGCGTTCCGGCTATTGCCGAGATCAAGTTTTCTCTCGTAAGCAACCGTGGCTGCTTTGGAGGCTGCAGCTTCTGTGCGCTGACCTTTCATCAGGGACGGATCATCCAGACCAGGAGCCATGAATCCATTGTGGAAGAAGCAAAGCTTCTCACGGAAGAACCGGATTTCAAAGGCTATATCCATGATGTGGGCGGTCCAACCGCGGATTTCCGTGTACGGGCCTGCGCCAAACAGGAGACCCGGGGGGTCTGTACCGGCCGGCAGTGCCTTTTTCCAAAGCCCTGCAAAAATCTCCGGGCGACCCACAAAGATTATCTGGAGCTGCTCCATAAGCTCAGGAAGCTTCCAAAGGTGAAAAAAGTCTTCATCCGTTCCGGCATCCGTTTCGACTATGTGCTGGCCGATCCGGATGATACCTTTTTCCGGGAACTGGTGCAGTATCACATCAGCGGACAGCTGAAGGTGGCACCGGAGCATGTCAGTGACCAGGTGCTTCATTATATGGGAAAGCCGGAACATGCAGTATTTATGCAGTTTACGGAAAAATACAAAAAACTCAACGAAAAATATGGTATGAACCAGTTTCTGGTACCGTATCTGATGTCTTCTCACCCGGGCTGTACCATGAAAGAGGCAGTGAAGCTGGCAGAGTATTTAAGAGATCTGGGTTATATGCCGGAGCAGGTACAGGATTTCTATCCGACGCCGTCCACGATTTCCACCTGCATGTATTATACCGGACTGGATCCGCGGACGATGGAGCCTGTTTATGTGCCGACCAATCCGCATGAAAAAGCAATGCAGAGAGCACTGATCCAGTACCGGAATCCGAAAAATTACGATCTGGTAAAAGAGGCTCTGGTCCGGGCACACAGAACGGATCTGATCGGTTATGACCGCCGCTGCCTGATCCGGCCGGAGAAACCGTCGGAGCATCCGGTGAAAAATAATTCCGGCGGAAAACCGTCCGGAAGAAGGAAACAGGGTGCTGCCGCTGATTCCAGAGGAGCGAAGGGAAAGAACGCTTCCGAAAACAGAAGCCGCCGCAGTCCCATCCGGAACATCCAGAAAAAGAAAGGGAAGTAACAGCAGATGAAGAAAGTACAAAAAGGAGAATACGGTTACATTCATTCTCAGAAGATCCGCCGTTCCGTCATCACATTTGTCCTGCTTCTGATCCCTGTGGTGATCTTTTTCATCGGTCTCGGGATCTATCATAAGAGAGAGAATATGTTTACCTTTGTGGCGATCATGGGCTGCCTTCCGGGCTGCCGCTGTGCCGTTGGCATGATCATGATGCTTCTTCAGAAGGAAACGGATCCGGAAGTTTATGAAAAGACCAGAAAAGCGGCAGGAGGGCTTCCGGTCCTTTATGACTGTGTGTTTACTGCCTATGAGAAGACCACCTCTGTGAATGCCCTGGTCCTGGGGCAGGGCTGCGTCATCGGTTATTCTTCTGATCCGAAGACCAGTCCGGAATACATTGAAAAGCATCTGACAGAGATCCTTCAGGGAAACAATGTAAAACGGACGGTGAAGCTTTTCCGTGATTACCGGAAATTTGAAACACGGGTAAAGGAAATGGCAGCTTCGGAATCTGCCGGAGATGAAAAAAGAAAGAATGAAAAGGCTGTGGATGTTTTAAAAGCCATAGCACTGTAAACAGGGAGGAAACAGCATGAAACAGTTTACCGTGACTCAGGCGGAGGCCGGTCAGCGGCTGGACAAATTTCTGGGAAAATACCTGAACAAGGCGCCGAAGAGTTTTCTCTATAAAATGATGAGGAAAAAGAACATTACCCTCAACGGGAAAAAGGCAGCCGGCAGTGAGAAGCTGGCATCAGGAGATGAGATCAGGCTTTTCTTTTCCGATGAAACCATTGAGAAATTTTCAGAGCTTCAGCTTCCTGAGGCGCAGGGAAAGCTTTCTGTGATCTATGAGGACGAACATATCCTTCTGGTGAATAAACCGGAAGGGATTCTCTCCCAGAAAGCGGAAGCAGAGGATATCTCCATGGTGGAAGAGGCACAGGCATATCTTCTGCATACAGGAGCTGTGACAGAGGAATCGCTGCGGACCTTCCGTCCTTCTGTGGTGAACCGGCTGGACCGGAACACCAGTGGTATTCTGGCAGTGGGAAAAGATCTTGCAGGCGCACAGGAGCTGAGCCGTCTTTTCAAGGAACGTTCTTTACATAAATATTATTACTGTCTGGTCAAAGGCAGGGTGGAGGAGAAAGCCAGGATCAAAGGCTATCTTGTGAAAAATGAAGCCACAAACCGTGTCACCGTGGAGAAAGAACCGATGGGCAGGGAAGCCCTTCCCATTGAAACGGAATACATTCCGGTAGACAGTGACGGAGAAGTGACACTTTTAAAAGTTCTTCTGGTAACAGGCCGGACGCATCAGATCCGTGCGCATCTGTCTTCCGTGGGTCATCCGATCCTGGGAGACCACAAGTACGGAGATCCCGTTTTTAATGCCCGGGCAAAAGAAGAATATCATCTGACGCATCAGCTGCTTCATGCAGCGATCCTTACATTTCCAAAGCTGGAGGGAACACTTGATTATCTTTCCGGCCGTACCTTTCAAGCTCCGCTGCCGAAGAAATTTGCACGTATCCTGACCCAGCGGAAGCTGCGTGTCGAAGGAAATGCAGAACGCGGAACGGCAGGTAAGGAGGAAGCGATATGCCGACATGGAATTCCAGAGGCCTGAGAGGCTCGGTCCTGGAGGATCTGATCAACCGGACAAATGAGCAGTACCGGGAAAAAGGGCTGGCGCTGATCCAGAAAGTCCCGACTCCCATCACCCCGATCAGGATCGACAAGGAACACCGCCATATCACTCTGGCCTATTTTGAACAGAAAAGTACGGTGGATTACATCGGGGCAGTCCAGGGGATCCCGGTCTGCTTTGATGCAAAAGAGTGTGCCTCGGATACGTTTGCCCTTCAGAATATCCATGCCCATCAGGTGGCATTTATGGAAGAGTTTGAGCATCAGGGAGGAATTTCATTCCTCCTGATTTTTTATACCGGAAGGAATGAGATCATCTATCTGCCCTACCGGGAAATGCGTAAATTCTGGGATCGCGGAGCAGCAGGAGGCCGGAAAAGCTTTCGCTTTGATGAGATCCGCGTCTGCTATCCGGTGAAGCAGCATGGCGGTTTTCTGGTGCCCTATTTGGATGCCATTCAGCAGGATCTGGATGAGCGGGACACAAGGGATTGACTTTTCCGGTGATCGGTCGTATAATAAGCACTGATTTTAACGTGGTAGCAATTTACCATACGAAAGTAAAACACAAAAGGAGAACTTCATATGATAGATCGTTTACTTCATACCCCGGATGGTGTGCGTGACACCCTGAATGATGAATGCCAGAAAAAACAGTCTCTGGAGCGGGAGCTTCATAAAGTGCTGGTTTCTTTCGGCTACCGGGATCTGGAGACGCCAACCTTTGAATTTTTTGATGTATTCGGCAGAGAAGTGGGAACCACGCCCACGCAGGAGCTCTATAAATTTTTTGACCGGGAAGGAAATACCCTGGTGCTCCGTCCGGATTTCACCCCGTCCATTGCCAGGGCTGCTTCCAAGTATTTCCGGGAAGAGGACAAAGCCGTCCGCCTCTGTTATCAGGGAAATACCTTTATCAACAGCAGCAATTATCAGGGGCATCTGAAAGAAACCACACAGATGGGTGCAGAGCTTCTGGGCGATGAGAGTCCGGAGGCAGATGCAGAGCTGATCGCCATGAGCGTGGAGCTTTTGAAAAAAGCCGGTCTTCAGGAATTTCAAGTGAGTGTGGGTCATGTGGGCTTTTTCAAAAGCCTGATGAAGGAAGCCGGTTTTTCTGAGGAAGATGAGCAGAAGCTCCGCTCCCTTATCACCATGAAGAATTTCTTCGGTGTGGAAGAATTTCTGGAAAGCTTTTCTTTGAAGGAAGAACTGAAAAAAGCACTCATCACCCTTCCGGAAATGTTCGGCAGCAGTGAAGTCCTTGAGCGGGCGGAACAGCTCACAGACAATCAGGAGGCGCTGGAGGCAGTACACCGGCTGAAAGAGATCTATGAGCTTCTGAAGATCTATGGTGTGGAGAAATACATCTCCTTTGATTTTGGCATGCTGAACAAATATCAGTATTATACAGGTGTGATCTTCCGCGGTTATACCTACGGAACCGGAGATGCCGTGGTAAAAGGCGGCCGTTACGACCACCTTCTGGCCCGTTTCGGAAAACCGTCTCCTTCGATCGGTTTTGCCGTGATGGCGGATCAGCTTCTTTCTGCGCTCGGAAGGCAGAAGATCAGCGTTCCTGTGGAACAGGGACCGACGCTTCTGCTTTATGAGAAAAAAGACCGTACCCCAGCCATGTTGGAGGCCAATCATCTGCGGCAGCAGGGCTGCAGCATAGTCCTTATGGAACAGAAGGACACCATGGAAGCCTATGAGGCGTACGGAAAGAGAAACGGCTTTTATGCAGTCAGAAAATTCCATGAGTCTGACAGCCTGGCCATGTGAGGAGGAGCGTAAGTCATGAGATATTTGACCATAGCCCTGACCAAAGGGCGTCTTGCCAGAAAGACACTGGAGCTTCTGGAGAAAACAGGGATCACCTGTGAAGAGATGAAGGATCCTGATTCCAGAAAACTGATCTTTACCGATGAAGAGCACAAGCTGAAGTTTTTCCTGGCCAAAGGGCCGGATGTACCCACATATGTGGAGTACGGAGCGGCAGACATCGGGATCGTGGGAGAAGATACGATCCTGGAGGAACAGCGGAAGATCTATGAGGTGCTGGATCTTGGCTTTGGCAGATGCAGGATGTGCGTCTGCGGTCCGAAAGAGAACGAAGAGCTTTTGAAGCATCAGGAGTTCATTCGTGTTGCGACCAAGTATCCGAACATTGCCAGAGACTTTTTCTATAACAAGAAACATCAGACGGTAGAGATCATCAAACTGAACGGTTCCATTGAGCTGGCTCCCATTGTGGGCCTGACGGAAGTGATCGTGGATATTGTAGAGACCGGCTCCACGTTAAGGGAGAATGGTCTTCAGGTGCTGGAGGAGGTCTGCCCACTTTCTGCCCGTGTTGTCGTCAATCCTGTGAGCATGCGGATGGAAAATGAACGGATCACTCAGCTGTTAAAAGAGATCAAAGCTGTATTGTAGGAGGAGAAACCGATGCGTACCATAAAGCTTACCGAAGAAACCAGAAAAGATCTTCTGGAAAAATTACTGAAAAGAAGTCCGAACTGCTACGGAGAATACGAAGGCCGGGTGACGGAGATCGTCAATACCGTCCGGGCAGAGGGAGATAAAGCGCTGTTTGCCTATACCGAGCGCTTTGACCGGGCAAAGCTCACAGCGGAAAACATCCGTGTAACCGAAGAAGAGATCCAAAAAGCTTATGAGGAAGTGGATCCGGAGCTTTTGTCCGTGATCCGCAAAGCACTGGTCAATATCCGTTCTTATCATGAAAAACAGCTGAAGCAGAGCTGGTTTGAGAGCCAGCCCTCCGGTATCATCCTGGGACAGAAGGTACAGGCTCTTTCCACAGTCGGCGTTTATGTTCCCGGCGGAAAGGCGGTTTATCCTTCTTCTGTTCTCATGAACATCGTTCCGGCCAAGGTAGCCGGTGTGGAAAAGATCATCATGTGTACGCCCTGTTCTTCCGAGGGAGAGGTCTGTGCTTCTACCCTGGTAGCAGCCAGAGAGGCAGGCGTGGACGAGATCTATAAAGCCGGCGGCGCCCAGGCCATTGCGGCAATGGCATTTGGTACGGAATCCGTTCCGAAGGTGGACAAGATCGTAGGCCCCGGAAATATTTACGTGGCTCTGGCCAAAAAAGCGGTGTATGGTTTCGTGAGCATCGATTCCATCGCAGGTCCCAGTGAGATCCTGGTTCTGGCAGATGAGACGGCAAATCCCCGGTTTGTGGCTGCAGATCTTCTGTCTCAGGCAGAGCACGACGAACTGGCTTCTGCGATCCTTATCACGACCAGCGAGGAACTGGCTGCAAAGGTTTCCGCGGAAGTGGACGGCTTCTTAAAGGAACTTTCCAGAAGAGAGATCCTGGAAAAATCACTGGAGAATTACGGACACATCCTCATTGCCGACAATATGGAGGATGCGATGGATACGGTCAATGCCATTGCTTCCGAGCATCTGGAGATCGTGACGAAAAATCCCTTTGAGCTTATGACCAAGGTAAAAAATGCCGGAGCCATTTTCCTCGGTGAATATGCCAGCGAACCGCTGGGAGATTATTTCGCAGGTCCGAACCATGTACTTCCGACCAATGGAACGGCCCGGTTCTTCTCGCCTCTTGGTGTGGATGATTTCATCAAACGTTCCAGCATTGTTTATTATTCCAAGGATGCCCTGGAGGCCGTACATGAGGACATCATCCGCTTTGCGAAGGCGGAACAGCTGACCGCCCATGCCAATTCCATTGCGGTGCGCTTTGAAAAAAAGGATGAAAAATAAGGAGAGGTCATGGAAAGAAAAGCAGTAGTAAACAGAAAAACCAGAGAGACGGACATTTCTCTGGAACTGGATCTGGACGGAAGCGGACAGTATGACATCGATACGGGCATCGGCTTTTTTGACCATATGCTTTCCGGTTTTGCGAGACATGGTTTTTTTGATCTGAAGCTGAAAGTGACCGGAGATCTGTATGTGGACAGCCACCATACCATAGAGGATACGGGGATCGTGCTGGGAAAAGCCATTGCGCAGGCTCTTGGAGAGAAAGCAGGGATCAGACGCTACGGTCATTTTCTGCTTCCGATGGATGAGTGCCTTGTGCTCTCCGCTGTGGATCTCAGCGGCAGACCTTATCTTTCCTGGGATGCGGAGTTTACGGTTCCCCGGCTCGGTGATATGGATACGGAGATGGCGAAAGAATTTTTCTATGCGGTTTCCTATGCTGCAGCCATGAATCTTCATCTGAAGGTCTTGACACCGGGAAACAATCATCATATGATGGAAGCAATGTTTAAGGCCTTTGGAAAGGCCCTGGATATGGCTGTGAGTCCGGAAAGCCGGACGACAGAAGTTCTTTCCACGAAAGGGAGTTTATGATTATGACACAGAAAAAAATAGCAGCATGCATTTTTTTAAAGAATGGCAGAGCCGTAACAGATTTTACCGGAAAAACACTTCTCACAGAGACTTCACCGGTGATCCTGGCAGAGGAGTACGATCACGCGGGAGCGGATGAACTGGTGATCTTTGATCTGTCCGAGGGAGATGAGGAGCACGAAAATGCTCTGAATATGATCCGTGCCATTCAGCGGCGGGTGGATATCCCCATCATGGGCTGCGGTAATGTGAACCGGATGGAGGATGTCAAAAAACTGCTTTATGCCGGATGCCAGAAAGCGGTCCTGAATTTCTCCAAGGAGAGCAACATTGCCCTCACAGAGGAAGTTTCCAAGCGCTTTGGTAAGAACAAGATCGGTATTTCCATTGATAAGCCCGAGGAATATATGCAGAACAATGAACTCATCGCAGAATATACTTCAGAGCTTCTTCTCCTTCCGGGAGCAGCCGGACTGATGAAATCCCCGCTGTCTTCGGAGGTTGTCCTCTGTGATTTTGACAAAGAGGTGGGAGACCTTCTTCCGGAGCTTTCTGATATGCTGATCGATGGCATTATGGGAAGACCGGAGGCGCAGGCTGCAGAACTTTTCCTGAAAGTAAAGCAGGAAGCCAAGAAAATGGGAATCCTGGTAAATACCTTTGAAAGTCCGCTGAAATGGGAGGATATGAAGCTGAACGAGGATGGTCTTCTTCCGGTAGTCGTTCAGGATCATAAAAATCTGGAGATCCTCATGGTGGGATACATGAACCGGGAAGCCTTCGAAGAGACACTGGCAACCGGCCGCATGACCTACTACAGCAGAAGCAGGAAGGAACTCTGGATCAAAGGAATGACCTCCGGCCATTTCCAGTATGTGAAAAAGCTCATGATCGACTGTGATAACGACACACTGCTGGCACAGGTCGCACAGATCGGAGCTGCCTGCCATACCGGAAACAGAAGCTGCTTCTACCGGACACTGGTGGAGAAGGAAACTCCCCATGTCAATCCTCTGAAGGTACTGGAAGATGTCTATGCAGTCATCGAAGACCGGAAGCTTCATCCCAAGGAAGGCTCTTACACGAATTATCTTTTTGAAAAGGGCATCGACAAGATCCTGAAAAAAGTGGGAGAAGAGTGTACAGAGATCGTCATTGCAGCGAAAAATCCCAATCCGGAAGAGATCAAATATGAGATCGCGGATTTCCTTTATCACTGCATGGTGCTGATGGCTGAAAAAGGAGTTACCTGGGAGGATATCACCGAGGAACTGGCTCACAGAAGATAAGAAATACAGGTTCACAGGGCAGTCGCCGGGAAACTTCGGCGGCTGTTTTGCATAAGAACGATTCCCTCTGCATAAGCATAAGCAAGTCCATCGGGAAAGGTCGGGGTTGCATGCAGGAGGAAAATGATTACAAAAAGGATCTGGAGGAAGTTCTTGCATCTCTTCGTGAGACGGCCGGAGAAAACAGAGAAAGTCTGAAGAACCGCTATGAGGCTGAGCAGTTAAGCAGAAGAGAAGTGAAAGAAGAAAGAGAAGAACCGGCAATGGCGGGCAACGGAAGCTTTTATCTGCGGACGCTTCTTTGTCTGCTGCTTTTTCTGGGACTGCTCATTTTAAGAAGAGAAAACCGGTCTGTGCTCGGTCTTTCACCGGAAGAACTGAAGGAAACCATAAGTGCAGGGATCCTTCTTCAGGAAACAACGGAAGAAACAGAAAAGTGAGGAAAAAGAGAATGAAAAAACAGCTGATGCTGGCCTGTCTGGCTTTCTGCCTGGTATTCTCCAGCCATTCCATGGCGGCAGAGAAGAACGGCTGGAGAAGTGAGGCGGGGGGAAGTGTTTACTACGTAAAAGGAACCAGGGCAAAAGGGCTGAAAACGATCGGCTCTTATACCTATTATTTTAAAAAAGAGGATGGGACTCTTCTGAAAAACAGATGGCTCCGCTATAAGGGGAAATATTATTATTTTCAGAACCGGGGCCGGATGGTGACAAGCCGCTGGGTCGGGAAAAACTATTATGTCGGAAAAGACGGAGCCCGTGTCACCAATCAGTGGGTAGGCAAAAAATTCCTCGGTGAAGACGGCCGCTGGATCAAAGGCTTCAAGGGCGGCTGGCAGAAGATCAAGGGGAAATGGTATTATTACACGTCAAAGGGCAAAAAAAAGACGGGCTGGATCACCTATAAGAACCATCGCTATTACCTGGATCAGAATGGTGTCCGTGTCACACAGTTTACCACGATCAACAAAAAACACTATCAGTTTAACAAAAAGGGCATCCTTCAGAAAAGCACCTGGGTAAAACGGAACGGGCTGTACTATCGTGCCGGCGAGAACGGTGCGGTAGATCTGAGAGAAGGTTACAACTCCAAGGACCCATCCACCGCCACCCGGATCATCTATAAGAGCTCCACAATCTATATTGATCTGAAAAAAAGCTGGGAGTACGGCACCCATTACTGGACGGCTCACATCAAAGTGAAAAATACCGATCAGCTTCGCAGCTCCATGGCTTACGGTACTTATGGCGGAGCACTGGAGACTACTTCCGCGGCACTGATACGGAACAACGGCATCATCGGGATCAACGGAAGCCGGTATGATGCCAGCGGCCGTCCGGCGTTTAATGCCGTCCTGATCCGGAAAGGCCAGATCTATAACCGTGCGCTTGGAACCAGTTATTCCCTTATGGCTATCAAACGGGACGGCACCATGTATACGCCGAAGCAGGGGCTTTCCGCAGAACAGCTGGTGGCAGACGGCGTTTATGATACCTTTGATTTCGGCCCGGCTTTTATCATGAACGGCAGAGATCAGGAGATCATTTCACCTTTTGAACAGTATCAGAACAATCCCTACCCCAGAAGTGCGGTTGGCATGATCCGTCCGGGAGAGTATGTTCTTCTGGTGGCAGATGGAAGCGGCAGAGTTTCCACGGGCTCCAGAGGTCTGGATCATTATCAGATGTGTGAGATCTTCCGGCGCTACGGCTGTACCTACGCATATCAGATGGATGGCGGCGGTTCTGCCACTCTGGCCTACCGGGGAAGAGTGCTGAACAATCCCTCTGACGGAAGTGAACGGCCGGTAGCAGATTTTCTCTATTTCCGGGAGTAAAAGTGTAGAAAAAATTTGAAAAATTCCGAATAAAAAAATTTTGAAAAAACTTCTTGACAAATTCCGCAGCATCAGATATAATTCTCAGTGTTGAGGCGGAATAGCTCAGTTGGCTAGAGCACACGGTTCATACCCGTGGTGTCGAGAGTTCAAATCTCCCTTCCGCTACTGCATCGAAGGCCTGTGAGAGGATCGTTTCTCACAGGTCTTTTCCTTTTTCTTCCCGCATTTCATATAGAGGCGGAGGAAAGATATGAGAGAAACTTCTTGACAAGACTACACGGTGGTGGTACGGTAAAACAGTTGAGAGCAAAAACTTTTGGATTCAACATATCATAACAGATGAGGTGTAAAAGCATGCAGGAAATGAAACCGATCAAAGAAGGTAAGGTACGTGAGATTTATGACAATGGAGACAGCCTGATCATGGTTGCTACTGACCGTATCAGCTGCTTCGATGTGATTCTGAACAATGTGGTGACCAAGAAGGGAACCGTGCTTACTCAGATGTCAAAATTCTGGTTCAATATGACCGAAGACATCCTTCCGAATCATATGATTTCCACGGATGTCAAGGATATGCCGGAATTCTTCCAGCAGGAGAAATTTGACGGCAACAGCATGATGTGCCGGAAACTGGAAATGCTTCCTCTGGAATGTATCGTTCGCGGCTACATTACAGGAAGCGGCTGGGCCAGCTACAAGGAGAACAGAACCGTCTGCGGGATCCGTCTGCCGGAAGGTCTGAAAGAATCCGACAAACTGCCGGAGCCGATCTACACCCCCTCCACGAAAGCGGAGATCGGTGATCACGATGAGAACATTTCCTATGAGCAGAGCATTGATCATCTGGAAAAGTACTATCCGGGCAAAGGAAAAGAGTATGCTGAGAAGCTGAAGGATTATACCATTGCTCTTTATAAAAAATGTGCCGAGTACGCACTGAGCAAAGGTATCATCATTGCCGATACCAAATTTGAGTTTGGTCTGGATGAGAATGGAAACATTACCATCGGCGATGAGATGCTGACTCCGGACAGCTCCCGCTTCTGGCCGGCAGACGGTTATGAGCCGGGTCACGGTCAGCCTTCCTTTGACAAGCAGTTTGCCCGCGACTGGCTGAAGGCCAATCCGGACAACAACTGGACACTGCCCCAGGAGATCGTGGACAAGACCATTGAGAAATATCTTCAGGGCTATGAGATGCTTACCGGAGAGAAGCTCGCATAAAAAGAACGGATGAGAACCCCGCTGCATTCTGAAAAACAGATGCAGTGGGGTTTTTTTATCCTTTTTTGAATCTTATGTTCTTTTTTTAATAATTTGTTGCAGAAAAATCTTTCATTTGTTATAGTAAGCGCGTACTCAACAACAAATGCAAAAACGAAAGGATGGCTGTTATGACAAAATTTGAACAGTGGAGTGGTTTTTCTGGAAGACTGTGGAAAGAGGGCGTGAATGTTCGCGACTTTATCCAGAATAACTACACCCCGTATGATGGGGATGAGTCCTTCCTGGAAGGACCAACGGACTCAACAAATCGTCTGTGGGGAAAATTGCAGGAATTGCAGAAGGAGGAGAGAGCCAAAGGCGGAGTGCTTGATATGGAGACAGAAGTTGTCAGCGGTATCACAGCATATGGCCCGGCATACATTGACGAGAGCATGAAAGAGCTGGAGCAGGTTGTAGGTCTTCAGACCGACAAGCCTCTGAAACGTGCATTCATGCCATACGGCGGAATCAAAATGGCGGAGAAATCCTGTGAAATGTACGGCTACAAACCCAGCCCGAAGCTTCACGAGATCTTCACCAAATATCACAAAACTCACAATCAGGCTGTATTTGATATCTATACACCGGAAATGATGAAAGCCCGTCATAATAAAATTCTGACAGGTCTTCCGGATACCTACGGACGCGGAAGAATCGTAGGCGATTACAGAAGAGTTGCACTTTACGGAATCGATTACCTGATCAAAGCAAAGCAGAGAGATTTCCATGATACCAACCGTCAGGGTATGCGTCGTGGAGACTTCCAGCTTCGTGAGGAGATCGCAGAGCAGGTAAGAGCTCTCAAAGAAATGAAAGAAATGGCTGCTGCGTACGGCTTTGATATTTCCGAGCCGGCAAAAAATGCCAAAGAGGCAGCTCAGTGGCTGTACTTTGGTTACCTGGCAGCAATCAAGACTCAGAACGGCGCAGCCATGAGCGTTGGCCGTATCTCCACCTTCCTGGACATCTATATCGACAGAGATCTGAAGAACGGAACTCTGACAGAGAAAGAGGCGCAGGAGCTTATCGACCATCTGGTAATGAAATTCCGTATGGTAAAATTTGCAAGACCGGAATCTTACAACCAGCTGTTCTCCGGCGACCCGGTATGGGCAACCCTGGAGGTAGCAGGTCTTGGTATGGACGGACGTTCCATGGTAACCAAGAGTGATTACCGTTTCCTGCATACACTGGTAAATATGGGACCGGCTCCGGAGCCGAACCTGACGGTTCTCTATTCTTCTCATCTGCCGGAGAACTTCAAGAGATTTGCTTCCTATATCTCTGTGAAGACCAGCTCCATCCAGTATGAGAATGATGATGTTATGCGTCCGGTATGGGGTGATGACTACTCCATCTGCTGCTGCGTATCTGCAACACAGACCGGTAAAGAGATCCAGTTCTTCGGTGCCCGTGCAAACCTGGCAAAATGCCTTCTCTACGCGATCAACGGCGGTGTGGATGAGAAGACCGGCGAGCAGGTAGGACCGAAATATCAGCCCATCACTTCCGAATATCTGGATTATGATGAGGTGATCGAGAAATACGATGCTATGATGGACTGGCTGGCTCATCTGTATGTAGGAACCCTGAACATGATCCATTACATGCATGACAAATATTACTATGAGGCAGCAGAGATGGCTCTCATCGACACTGATGTACGCCGTACCTTTGCTACCGGTATTGCAGGCTTCTCTCATGTGGTTGACTCCTTAAGTGCCATTAAGTATGCAAAGGTAAAAACCATCCGTGATGAGAACGGCAAAGTCGTAGATTATGAGACCATCGGTGATTTCCCGAAATACGGAAACGACGATGACCGTGCAGATGAGATCGCAGTGAAGATCCTTTCCGTTTTCATGGATAAGCTGAAATACTGCCACACCTACCGTGATTCCGAGCCGACGACCTCTATTCTGACCATTACCTCTAACGTGGTATACGGAAAAGCAACCGGTTCCCTTCCGGACGGAAGAAAAGCCGGCGAGCCGCTTTCTCCGGGAGCAAACCCCTCTTACGGAGCAGAGAAAAACGGTCTTCTGGCTTCCCTGAACTCCGTTGCAAAACTGCCGTATGAGCTGGCTCTGGATGGTATCTCCAATACGCAGACCATCAATCCGGGTGCACTGGGCCATGATGACGAAGAGCGTGTGACCAACCTGACCCATGTTCTGGACGGTTACTTCAATCAGGGCGCTCACCATCTGAATGTAAACGTATTCGGTACCGAGAAGCTGATCGATGCAATGGAGCATCCGGAGAAACCGGAGTATGCAAACTTCACCATCCGTGTATCCGGTTACGCTGTAAAATTCATCGACCTGACCAGAGAGCAGCAGCTGGATGTTATCGCAAGAACCTGCCACGACAGAATGTAAGGTGAAAGCTATGGAAAACCAGAAAGGGTATGTTCATTCTCTGGAAAGCTTTGGCTCTGTGGACGGTCCGGGAGTCCGTTATGTGATCTTCTTAAGCGGCTGTCCCATGCGCTGTCAGTTTTGTCACAATCCGGATACCTGGGAGTTGAAAAAGGGAGACCTTTACGGGGCGGATGAGCTTCTTGAAAAGGCACTCCGCTACCGCAGTTACTGGGGAAACAAAGGAGGGATCACCGTCAGCGGCGGAGAACCGCTGATGCAGATCGATTTTCTCACAGAGCTTTTCAGAAAGGCGAAGGAAAAAGGCATCCATACCACTCTGGATACCAGCGGTGCTCCTTTTACGGAGGAAGGAAGCTGGTTTGAGAAGTGGCAGGAGCTCATGAAGTACACCGATCTTGTAATGCTGGACATCAAGCATATTGACGAAGAGCAGCACAGGATCCTGACAGGAAGAACCAACAAAAACATTCTCCGGATGGCAGAAGTGCTCTCTGAGATGGGCAAGCCGGTCTGGATCCGTCATGTACTGGTGCCGGAGAGAAATGACACCGATGCATATCTCCATCGGCTGGCTGACTTTATCCGTACATTGAAGAATGTGGAGCGGGTAGAGGTTCTGCCCTATCATACTCTTGGGGTTTTCAAATGGGAGACTCTGGGTATTCCATACGCTCTGGAAGGTATCAAGCCTCCCACAAAAGAGCGGGTGGAAAATGCCGAGCGCATCCTTGGTATCAGAGAATAGAATCAGTAAGAATGAGCCCCGGTGCGGCAGGATCTGAACTGCTGCACCGGGGCTTTTTCTGCAAAAAAAACAGGTTGTATTTCTTTATTTTCCTGTTGACAAATCTACAGGAAGGGCATATTATGAATATATGAATAGTTGTTCATATGAAAAAAGAAGAAGTAAATAAGAGGAGGCATATCTCATGAAGAAAAAATTCAAATTACAGGATCTGGACTGTGCAAACTGTGCAGCAAAAATGGAAGAGGCGATCAAGAAACTTGACGGTGTCAACGATGCAAGCGTGAATTTCATGATGCAGAAGATGACCATCGATGCCGAGGACAGCAGATTCGATGAGATCATGAAAGAGGTTGTTGCTGTCTGCGCCAAGGTTGAGCCTGACTGCAAGATCCTGATGTGATTCCGTACTGTGACCCGGGCATCTGACCCGGGTCTTTCTTTCCGGGCTGAAAGGGTATAACCGGAAAGTTTTTGGCATCATTATAAATGGAAGGAAGGTTGAAACAATGACCGACAAGCAAAAGAAAACATTATCACGTATTCTGGTAACCTTTGTGATATTCGCCGTCCTGTTTATCCTGGAGCATACCGGAAGGCTGGAGAATGTCAATATGTGGATCCTTTTTGTCATCTATCTGATCCCGTATCTGATCATCGGCTATGACATTATCCTGAAGGCAGCAAAAAATATCTCCCATGGTCAGGTGTTTGATGAGAATTTTCTGATGATGGTAGCCACGATCGGCGCTTTCGGTGTGCGGGAATTTTCCGAGGCCGTAGCCGTGATGCTGTTCTATCAGGTGGGTGAGCTCTTCCAGAGCTATGCCGTAGGAAAATCCCGCCAGTCCATTGCCGCCATGATGGATATCTGTCCGGAATATGCCAATATCGAATCGGAAGGAAAACTGGTCCAGGTCGATCCGGATGATGTAGAGGTAGGGACCATCATCGTGATCAAACCCGGTGAGCGGATCCCTCTGGACGGTGTGGTAGTGGAAGGAGAGTCCCTCATTGATACCGCAGCTCTTACAGGAGAATCCGTACCGAGAAAAGCAGCTGTCGGAGATGAGATCATCAGTGGCTGTGTCAACGGAAATGGTACGCTGAAGGTACGGACGACAAAGGAATTTGATGATTCCACGGTAGCCAAGATCCTGGAACTGGTAGAAAATGCAAGCTCCAAGAAAGCAAAAGTTGAGAATTTCATCACCAAATTCGCGAAATACTATACACCGGTCGTTACCATCGGTGCTGTGATCCTGGCAGTTCTTCCGCCGCTGATCCTTGGCGGAGGCTGGGGAGAGTGGATCCAGCGAGCCTGCATTTTCCTGGTAATCTCCTGCCCCTGTGCCCTTGTGATCTCCGTTCCGATGGGCTTCTTCGGAGGAATCGGAGCCGCATCCAAAGTCGGCGTTCTGGTAAAGGGAAGCAACTATCTGGAAGCAGTAGCTGAGATGACAACCATCGTTTTTGATAAGACCGGTACTTTGACCCGCGGTGAGTTCCGTGTGACGGAGATCCATCCGGAAAAAGGCACAGAGGCAGAGCTTCTGGAGCTGGCTGCGCTGGGTGAAGGCTATTCCAATCACCCGATCGCAAATTCCATCCGGGAGGCTTATGGAAAAGAGCTGGATATGAACCGCGTGTCTGATGCGGAAGAAGTGGCCGGTCATGGCGTTTCTGTAGCTGTGGACGGAAAGAGAGTTCTTCTCGGCAACGGGAAACTCATGAAGCAGCAGGGTATTTCCTATACATCCTGCAAGAGCCGCGGTACGGTGATCTATGTGGCTGTGGACGGCAGTTTTGCCGGCTCGATCGTGATTTCCGACCGGATCAAAGAGGGAGCAAAAGAAGCGATCTCCAGCATGAAAAAAATTGGTGTCAAACATTGTGTGATGCTTACCGGTGACCGGAAAGAGGCGGCAGAGCAGGTGGCAGAGGAGATCGGAATCGATGAAGTACATGCAGAGCTCCTTCCCGGTGACAAAGTAGCAAAAGTGGAAGAACTCCTGAAAAAAGAGAGCGACAAAGAGCGTTTGGCTTTCGTTGGTGACGGTATCAACGATGCTCCTGTTCTTGGGCGTGCCGATATCGGTATTGCCATGGGAAGCATGGGCTCTGATGCAGCCATCGAGGCGGCAGATGTGGTCCTGATGGATGACGATATCACCAAGATCGCCTCCATCGTGAAGATCTCCAGAAAGACTCTCCGTATTGTCCGCCAGAATATTATCTTTGCACTGGCAGTCAAAGCGCTGGTGCTGATCCTGGGAGCTTTCGGTATGGCAAATATGTGGGAGGCCGTTTTTGCAGATGTGGGAGTTTCTGTCATTGCGATCCTGAACTCCATGCGTGCACTGAAGATTGATAAAGATCAATAATCGAATCGTTCCAAAGAGAAAAAACGCCATCCGGCCGGGAGAAATCTCATACCGGATGGCGTTTTTCTGTGAAAACAGGTTTTTTACTGAATTCCAAGGTATTCCCTGATTGCCGGAAGCTGTTTTTTTGTATCTTCATATCCGAGGAAATACAGATTTCCAAGCTTCTCCATATCGCCTTCCAGACGACTGATATCCACAGGTCTGGAAGGAGCAATGACGTAGATCTTTTTTTCGGCGGCCAGCTCGATCATCTCACTGCACTGACGGTTATAACTGGCGTTGCTGTCATCCAGAACCCGGGCAAAGTCCGGATAGTCATGGTAAAGGCGGTCGGTAAGGGAATGGTCACTTTTTTCTTTTTTGCGGTAATCCATAGGACGGGTGCGGATGACCAGAACCTTTTGATATCCCTGGTCCAGAGGCCAGCGGAAGGGCACTTTGTCACTGCAGCCGCCGTCCAGATAGGGAATGCCATTGATCATGACCATTTTGGAGACGTAGGGCATAGAGGCAGAGGCACGGACGGCCTGAAAGATGGTTTTCCTGTCACTTTTTTCAAAATAACGGGGCCGGCCTGTGATACAGTCTGTTGCCACCACGACAAAACGACTGTCCGGGCGGAAGAAACGTTCTTCATTCAGGGGATCTTCTTTATTGACATTTTTCAGTATGAAATCAAAGCCGATGACACCGCGGTTTTTGCGGATCGCCTTAAGACCCACATAGCGGCTGTCGTGGCGATAGGTCAGATTCAGACGGCCGGAACGGCCGATTTGTCCGGAAACGTAATTCATGCCATTGAGGGCTCCGGCGGAAACTCCTACCGTACAGGAAAGATTGATCCCTGCTTCCATGAGAGCATCCAGAACTCCACTGGTATAAAGCCCACGGAATGCGCCGCCCTCCAGAACGATGCAGCCTTCGGTCAGCTGGTCCGATGCCAGACCTTTTGGAAGACGGGACAGACCGGAAAATACTTTTTTGTTTTTACTCATAGCAGTCACTCCTCATTTGTGCGTGTGTTGTTTTGTCAGACAGTCGGAGAAAGCTTCTCCGGACAGTCTTTATCATAACGCAGAAAAATTTCAAACTCAAGCATGTATTTTTTCAAAAAAAGGGCTTGTATAATTGAAAAGACCGCATTATAATATCAGACGAATAAAACCTATCGGTTTACTAGGTATTCAAAAGCTGTTACAGAACAACGGCAGAAACGGAGGAAGTTATGTCAGAACCAATTCTTAAGATCAGTCAGCTGACAGCAAGGGTGGAGGAGAAAGAAATCCTCCATGATATAAATTTTGAGATGCGAAAAGGAGAGACCCATGTGCTCATGGGTCCCAACGGAGCCGGTAAATCCACCCTGGGTTATGTACTCATGGGGAATCCCAAATATGAGATTACGGAAGGAAGCATTTCATTTAAAGGAAAAGATATCACAGCGGAGAGTGCGGACAGACGGGCGAAGGACGGCATGTTCCTTTCCTTCCAGGAGCCTCTGGAGGTTCCCGGTCTTTCCGTTTCCAACTTTATCCGGAGTGCTCTTCAGCAGAAAAAAGGCGGCTATGTCCGTCTCTGGGATTTCAAGAAAGAGCTGAAGAAGAATCTGGAATTTCTCGATCTGGATGAGTCCTATGCGGAGAGAAGTTTAAATGTGGGCTTTTCCGGTGGTGAGAAAAAGAAGATCGAGACCCTGCAGCTGATGATGCTCCGTCCGAGCCTTGCAATCCTGGATGAGACCGATTCCGGACTGGATGTGGATGCTGTCCGCCTGGTGTCCAGGGGAGTGGAAGAGTACCAGAAGGACAGAGAAGGCGCCCTTCTGATCATCACGCACAGCACGAGGATCCTGGAATCCCTCCATGTGGATTACACGCATGTCATGGTAAACGGTCATATCGTTGCCACAGGTGACGGCTCGATGGTAGAAGAGATCAACGAAAAAGGATACGAGAACTTTCTGAACCGTGTTCCGGGAGGAGATGACTGACCGTGAAGGAAAAAACATATGTGGAAGATATCGACCGGAGCATGTATGACTTTCGAAAGGAAGAAAAGGATGTTTACCGGGTAAATGAAGGGCTGACGCCTGAGATCGTAGAACAGATCTCCAAAGAGAAAAACGACCCTGCCTGGATGCAGCTTTTCCGTCTGCAGTCCCTGCAGATCTATCATTCCATGAAGATTCCGGACTGGGGACCGCCCATCGATGACCTGAACATGGATCAGATCGTAACCTATGTCCGTCCCAATACGAAAATGAGCGCCAAATGGTCCGATGTGCCGGAGGATATCAAGGATACCTTTGAGCGGCTGGGGATTCCACAGGCCGAGCGGAAATCGCTGGCAGGTGTGGGAGCCCAGTACGATTCCGAGCTGGTGTATCACAACGTAAAAGAAGAGGTTGCCGCCCAGGGCGTGATCTACACGGATCTGGAAAGCGCGATGCACGGCGAATATGCGGAAATGATCCGGACCCACTTCATGAAGCTGGTAAAACCGAACGACCATAAATTTGCAGCCCTTCACGGAGCGGTCTGGTCCGGCGGTTCATTTGTTTATGTGCCGCCCGGCGTCAGCGTGGAGATTCCATTGCAGTCCTATTTCCGGCTGAATGCTCCGGGAGCCGGCCAGTTTGAACACACGCTGATCATTGTGGATGAAGGCGCAAGCCTGCATTTCATCGAGGGCTGTTCCGCACCGAAATACAACGTGGCCAACCTTCACGCGGGCTGCGTGGAACTTTTCGTAGGGAAAAATGCAAAGCTTCGTTATTCCACGATCGAAAACTGGTCCAAAAACATGTATAACCTGAACACCAAGCGGGCCACGGTAGCGGAAGGCGGTACGATCGAATGGGTTTCCGGTTCCTTCGGTTCTCATACATCGTATCTGTACCCCATGACGATCCTGAAAGGAAAAGGCTCCCGGATGGAGTTTACCGGTATCACTTTTGCAGGAAAAGGACAAAATCTGGACACAGGAGCAAAGGTGGTTCATGCGGCCCCTGAGACTTCTTCCTATATCAATACGCGTTCCATCTCCAAGGACGGCGGCATCAGTACGTTCCGAAGCTCTGTAGTCATCACCAAGAATGCGCCGAAGAGCAAGGCGGCTGTCTCCTGCCAGTCTCTGATGCTGGATGATATTTCCAGGTCAGACACGATCCCGGCCATGGATATCCGTACGAAGGATGCCAACGTGGGACATGAGGCAAAGATCGGTAAAATCAGTGATGATGCGGTCTTTTACCTGATGTCCAGAGGAATCCCGGAGGAGGATGCCCGGGCGATGATCGTCAGCGGTTTCGCAGACAATGTGTCCAAAGAGCTGCCGCTGGAGTACGCCGTGGAAATGAACAACCTGATTCAGCTTGAGATGAAAGGAAGCATCGGTTAAATGCCGGGAAAGGAGCAGATTATGGATATGACAGTAAACCGGCTGCCGGCCAGAACCTGGAACTGGCTGAAAATGAACGAGACCGTTCTTTCCGGCGTGGAGCCGTTCCGGCAGCAGGAGATCCCGGAGGAAAATACTTTCCGGGAAGAAAATGAGATAGAGCAGAGCATTTTCAGAGAGATAGAGACCGGTATGGGGCCGGATATGGATCAGCTGGGAGAAAACAGCACTGCCGCCGTTATCGCCTCTGAGGAAGGAAAAACGGCGGACACTCCGATGATCGTCCGTCTCGCACCGGATGGAAGCTTTCACCGGTATTTCCTTCATGCAAAAAAAGGCAGTATCCTGAAGGTTGCCTTTCTTTCCGCTTCTGAAAAAGAAGAAACGAGACCTTTTGCCCTGCAGGTAAAGGTTTATGCCGAGGAAGGTTCCCGGGTGGAGCTTACGATGCCTCAGATGCTGGGAACGGAAGTGCTGGATCTTACGGATATCGGAGGTCTTCTGGAAAAAGATGCTTCCGTGGAACTGGTCAAAATGGAACTGGGCGCGAAAAAGGTATATACCGGAACGCTGATGACCTTAAAGGGGGACGGAAGCTCCTTCACTGCTCATATCGGCTACCAGGGTTTTTCCGGTCAGCATCTGGATATGAACTATGTGGCCAGACACCTGGGCAGAAAGACCGGGAGCCTGATGGAGAGCAACGGCGTTTTGAGCGGTGATGCTTTCAAGCTTTTCCGGGGCAGCATCGATTTCGTGAAAGGCTGTGCAGGCTCTGTCGGAAATGAGAAGGAGGACGTCCTGCTTCTCGGGGAGGATGTGGTGAACCAGACCATTCCGCTGATCCTCTGCGCAGAAGAGGATGTGGAAGGGAACCACGGAGCCTCCATCGGAGAACTGGACGAGAAGACGATGTTTTACCTGATGAGCCGTGGCTTTACGAAGGAAGCGGCGGAGGCTATGATCGCCGGCGCCAGACTGGAAGCCATTGCGGCAAAGATCCCGTATTCCGAGGTCAGAGAACAGGTGGAAAAATATCTGGAGGAACAGCATGAGAAGTTATAAGGAAGATTTTCCGCTTCTGAGAAACAGTTCCATTGCCTATCTGGACAATGCGGCGACGGCCCAGCGCCCGGAGGCGGTTCTGAACGCGGAGCGGGAATTTTATGAAAAATACAATGCCAATCCCTTAAGAGGTCTTTATCAGCTGGGAATGGATGCTACAGACTGCTATGAAAAAGCCCGTGAAACGGTACGGGATTTCATTCATGCAAAAAAGTCTTCGGAGATCATTTTTACCAGGAATACCACGGAGAGTATCAACCTGGTGGCGTATAGCTATGCCTTGAACAAGCTGAAACCGGGAGACGAGCTTCTGGTGGGCATCGACGCTCACCACAGCAACCTGCTTCCCTGGCAGATGGCAGCCCGGGTCACGGGAGCAAAGCTGGTCTTTCTGGACTGTGAGATGGATGGGAGCTATACGAAGGAAGCGATGGAAAAAGCCATTACGGAGCGAACGAAATTTGCAGCCATCACCCATGTTTCCAATGTCATCGGCCGGGTCAGTCCGGTAGAAGAGATCATCCGCCTGGTTCATGGAAATGGCGGCGTGGTGTTGGTGGATGCCGCCCAGAGCGCCCCGCATCTGCCCATCGATGTCCGTGCGATGGACGTGGATTTTCTTGCTTTTTCCGGCCATAAACTGATGGCACCCATGGGGATCGGAGTCCTTTACGGAAAGGAGAAGCTTCTGGATGAGATGCCGCCCTTCCTCACCGGCGGTGAAATGATCGAAAGCGTGACAAGAGAAGAAGCTGTTTTTGCAGAATTGCCTCACAAATTTGAGGCAGGAACCGTAAACGGAGCCGGAGCCTGGGCTTTGAAGGCGGCCATTGAGTATATCCGTTCCCTTGGCTTTTCTGCTTTGCAGGAAAGAGAACTGGCTCTGACCACGCAGGCTATGGAGGAACTGAAAAAGATTCCTTATGTAAGCATCATCGGAAGCCGGGAGCCAAAGGAGCATAATGGGATTGTGAACTTTACCGTGGAGGGCGTGCATCCCCACGATATCGCATCCATTCTGGACGGAGCAGGTGTGGCTGTGCGTGCAGGCCATCACTGTGCCCAGCCGCTTCTGAAGCACCTGGGCGTCTTTGTGACTACCAGAGCCAGCATTGCTTTTTACAATGACGAGGAAGATATTCACCGCTTTACCGAAGCGGTAAAAGGAATCAGGAGGATGATGGGATATGCAGAATAATACTTTTTATAACGAACTTTTGACGGACCATAACCTGCATCCGGCTCATAAGAAAAAGCTCGAAGATGCAAATCTGGTGCTGGAGGGCGTAAATCCCAGCTGCGGCGATGACATCATCCTGGAGCTCAAAGAAGAAAACGGCATCATCGTGGACGGGGCTTTCGTCGGAAGCGGCTGTGCCATCTCTCAGGCCTCTGTGGATATGATGCTGGATCTCATCATCGGCCGTTCCAAAGAAGAAGCCCTGAAACTCGCCGGTCTCTTCTCACGGATGATCAAAGGAGAAGCCACAGGCGATGAACTGGAGCCCCTGGAAGAAGCCATGTCTCTGGAAGACATCTCAAAAATGCCCGCCCGCGTCAAATGCGCTGTCCTCGGCTGGCACACCATGGAAGACCTCCTGGGCGGGAAAGAGATCAAAGAATAACCGGTCACCTTCCTATGGCAAGACTTCTTGAAAAAACCAAAAGTCATTCTTTGTCGAATTAGCCAAGAAATGACCGAAATTTTACCTGTTTTTAACATATGTGCCGAAAACTGTTTTTGGCTGTCATTTCGTTTGACAAATGGCGGCTAGATTGCTAAAATTCAGATAGTAATGTTATCCGATATAGGTCTGTGAAGAAGGTTCAGACGTTTCTACCGCACGCCGTTCAGTTGCGACTATTGGGTCCGATAGAAAGAACGCAGATGTCAGGGATTTGTACATCTGCATTTTTTTGTTCCCATGTGCAGAAGAGGCGGGTCGTCTTGTCCGCAGGGTGGAGTATCAGGCAGCACTTGAAAATTTCTCAGCTGCCGTGATCCGGCATATTTCGGATATCATTCAGGTGCACTTACACAACAATACTATTGAGTGAAAGTAAAGGAGAAGAGCAATGAAAAAGAGTGTTAAGTGGGTTGCAGCAACCGCAGCAGTAATGCTTACTCTCAGCGCATCTGCCGGTGTGACCAGCAGTGCGGATGAAGGAACAACCGTAAAGGCAGGTTTTATTTTCCTGCATGATGAGAACTCCACCTACGACCTGAACTTCATCAACGCTGCCAAAGAGGCCTGTGAGAAAATGGGGATCGAGTATGTGTTCAAAACCGGTATCCCCGAGGGTCAGGAAGCATATGATGCTGCCTGCGAGCTGGCAGATGCCGGCTGCAACTTCGTATTTGCAGACAGCTTCGGTCATGAGGATTACATCATCGAGGCAGCAAGAGAGTTCCCGGATGTGCAGTTCTGCCATGCGACCGGAACCAAGGCACATACGGAAGGACTTGACAACTTCCACAATGCTTTTGCTTCTATTTATGAGGGACGTTACCTGGCTGGTATCACCGCAGGTATGAAACTCAATGAGATGATCGCTGACGGTGAGATCACCGAGGATCAGGCAAAGATGGGTTATGTCGGCGCCTATACCTATGCAGAGGTTATTTCCGGATATACTTCCTTCTTCCTGGGTGCCCGTTCTGTATGCCCCAGCGTTACCATGGAGGTTACCTTTACCGGTTCCTGGTATGACGAGACAGCTGAGAAAGAGGGAGCAAACAAACTGATCGATGACGGCTGTGTGCTGATCAGCCAGCATGCTGATTCCATGGGTGCTCCGACTGCCTGCGAGACTGCCGGTGTTCCCAACGTTTCCTACAACGGAAGCACCGAGAGTGCCTGCCCGAATACCTTCCTTGTTTCTTCCAGGATCAACTGGGCACCGTATTTCGAGTATGCAATGGGTTGCGTAGAGAGCGGCGATGCCATTGACGCAGACTGGACAGGAGACCTCAAGACAGGCTCTGTTGAGCTGACAAGCCTTGGAAAATCTGTTGCAGAGGGAACCCAGGAAGCGATCGATGAGGCAGCTGCAAAACTGGAAGACGGTTCTCTGCATGTGTTTGACATCTCTACCTTTACCGTAGATGGAAAGACACTGGATTCCTACATGGCAGACGTGGATACCGATGCTGATTATGAGGGAGACCATGAGGCAGTTTCTGACGGATACTTCCATGAGTCCGCAGAGGGCTTCCGTTCAGCTCCTTATTTCGATGTTCAGATCGATGGTATTACCCTTCTGGATACACAGTTCTGATTCTGCAAAGACGGAACGGGGTGGTGCAGCGCTTTCGCAGCACCGCCCCTTTGTGCGTTATAATAGATAAGGAGGATATGAGCTTGAAGGGAAAAACAGCTGCGGTGACGATGAAAAATATCACCAAGAGATTTGGGTCTGTACTTGCCAGCGACAAAGTAAACCTTGAGATTTACAAAGGAGAGATCCTGGCTCTGCTGGGCGAGAACGGCAGCGGAAAAACGACCCTGATGAATATGCTTTCCGGAATTTATTTTCCGGATGAAGGACAGATTTTTATCAATGGAAAAGAGACGGTGATCCGTTCGCCGAAGGATGCCTATGCCTGCGGGATCGGTATGGTACATCAGCATTTTAAACTGATCGATGTACTGACAGCGGCAGAGAATATCGTTTTGGGTATGAAGGGGCGTCTGAATCTGAAAGAGGCTTCCGCAAAGATAAAAGAGATCTGTGACAAATACGGATTTGAAGTGGATCCGGATCAGAAGATCTACAATATGTCTGTTTCCCAGAAACAGACCGTGGAAATCATCAAGGTCCTTTACCGCGGAGCAGACATCCTGATCCTGGATGAGCCTACGGCAGTACTGACGCCACAGGAGACAGAGAAGCTTTTCAAAGTACTCCGGAACATGAGAGATGACGGAAAAGCGATCATCATCATCACCCATAAGATGCATGAGGTGGAAAGCCTTTCTGACCGTGTGGCAGTGCTGCGGCATGGCTGCTTTGAAGGTGATGTTGCAACGAAGGACACCAATGCGGAGGACATGACCAACCGGATGGTGGGCCACAAGGTCACACTGAACATTGAACGTCCGGAACCGGTGAACCCGCAGCCGAGACTGGAAGTCAAAGGACTGACTGTAAAAACAGAAGACGGGATCGTAAAACTGAAGGATGTTTCCTTCACGGCCAGAAGCGGTGAGATCCTTGGTATCGCCGGTATTTCCGGCTGCGGACAGAAAGAGCTTCTGGAAGCCATTGCCGGTCTTCAGTCTACGGAGTCAGGAAGCATTACTTATATAGAAGAAAACGGAACCAGAGAAGAACTCATCGGCAGGGATCCCAGAGAGATCATGGATATGGGTGTGTCTCTTTCTTTTGTTCCGGAGGACCGTCTTGGTATGGGTCTGGTAGGGGACATGGATCTTACCGACAACATGATGCTCCGTTCCTTCCAGAAAGGTCATTCCGTATTTACAGACCGTAAGGCTCCGAAAGAGCTTGCACAGGCGGTAGTGGATGAGCTGGAGGTTGTAACGCCCGGTCTTTCCACTCCGGTCAGACGTCTTTCCGGCGGAAATGTGCAGAAGGTCCTGGTCGGACGTGAGATCGCTTCCAGCCCGACCGTGCTGATGACTGCCTATGCAGTCCGTGGACTGGATATCAACTCTTCCCATACGATCTACAATCTCATCAATGAGCAGAAGAAAAAAGGAACCGCCGTTATTTTCGTCGGCGAAGACCTGGATGTGCTTCTGGAGCTTTCCGACCGGATCCTGGTGCTCTGCGGAGGAGAGGTCAGCGGCATTGTAGAAGGAAGGACAACGGATAAAAATACCGTGGGCATGATGATGACCCGCATAGGAGGTGCAGAAAATGAACAGTAAAGTCAAGGAACCTCTGTTTCATATCGTAAAAAGAGATGCCCTTCCCTGGCAGCGCGGCTTAAGGATCCGCCTTCTGGCAATTCTCGCAGCTCTTGTGGTCTGTGGTATCCTGACAACGGTTCTTACCGGTATCAATCCGGTACAGGTGTATGCGACCATTTTCATGGGAGCCTTCGGAACAGCCAGAAAGAGCTGGATCACGTTCCAGAATGTGGCGATCCTGCTTCTGATCTCACTGGCACTGACACCGGCTTTCCGGATGCGTTTCTGGAACATCGGCGGTGAAGGACAGGTGCTGATCGGTGGTCTTGCGGCTGCCGCCTGCATGATCTGCCTGGCCGGAAAGCTTCCCAATGCTCTGATCATCCTTCTGATGTTTGTCACCAGCCTGGCAGCAGGAGCTGTCTGGGGACTGATCCCTGCGTTCTTCAAGGCGAAATGGAACACCAATGAGACGCTGTCCACACTGATGATGAACTACATTGCGACTCAGCTGGTTGCCTTTTTTACGATTGTCTGGGAAATGCCTAAAGGCTCCGGTAAGATCGGCATCATCAACCAGAAGACGAATATCGGCTGGCTGCCGAACCTGTTCGGCTCCAAATATCTGCTGACGATCCTTATCGCAGTGGTTATGATGATCCTTCTTTATATCTATTTTGTATACAGCAAACATGGTTATGAGATCGCTGTCGTGGGAGAGAGTGAGAACACTGCCCGTTATGTGGGAATCAAAGTAGAAAAAGTCATTATGCGTACCATGGTGCTTTCCGGTGCGGTCTGCGGTATGGTAGGACTTCTTCTGGTAGGCGGGATCAACCATACGGTTACGACCACCATTGCAAACGGTCAGGGCTTTACGGCTGTTATGGTTTCCTGGATGGCAAAATTCAATCCCTTCACCATGGCGTTTACCAGTTTTCTCATCGTATTTTTGAACAGAGGAGCCAGTGAGATTTCCACAACCTTCGGACTGAACCAGTCCTTTGCGGATATTCTGACAGGTATCATCCTGTTCTTTATCATCGGCTGTGAGTTCTTTATTTCCTATAAGATCCACTTCCGAAAAAAATCAGAGAAAGGAGCTGAGAACTGATGATCAATCTTGTGGCATTTATCCCGAGAGCCGTTGTGCAGGGAATTCCGCTTCTGTTCGGAAGTACCGGCGAGATCATGACGGAGAAATCCGGTAACTTAAACCTTGGAATCCCCGGTGTCATGTACGTTGGAGCCATCAGCGGCGTTATAGGATCCTTCTTTTATGAGCAGTCCTTAAGCGATGCGTCTGAGATCAATGGTTTTCTGGCGATCCTGATCCCCCTGGTCTGCTGCCTTCTGGCTTCCCTTTGCATGGGGCTTCTCTATTGCTTCCTTACTGTCACCCTGCGGGCAAACCAGAACGTGACCGGTCTGGCCATGACGACCTTTGGTGTGGGATTCGGAAACTTCTTTGGAGGTTCTCTCATCAAGCTTTCCGGCAGTGATGTGCCCTCCATTGCGCTTTCAGCGACCAGCAGCTATTTCAGCAAGTCCCTTCCTTTTGCAGGAAAGCTTGGCTGGTTTGGAAAGATTTTCTTTTCTTATGGTTTTCTGGCCTATGCCGCCATTATCATTGCTCTGATCTGTGCATATGTGCTGAAGCATACCCGTGTGGGACTTCATTTAAGAGCCGTGGGAGAGAATCCCGGAACGGCAGATGCAGCCGGTATCAGTGTGACAAAGTATAAATATGTGGCTACCTGTGTGGGCTGTATGATCGCAGGTCTGGGTGGCCTTTACTATGTCATGGACTATGCCTGCGGTGTCTGGTCCAACGATGCCTTCGGTGACAGAGGCTGGCTTGCCATTGCGCTGGTTATTTTTACCATCTGGCGTCCGGTGGTTTCCATTTTTTCTTCCATCTTCTTCGGTGGTCTGTACATTCTCTATCTGTACATCCCGACAGGAATGGATCATATGGAATTTCAGGAGTTGTATAAGATGATCCCTTATGTGGTGACGCTGGTGGTCCTGGTACTCACCAGTATGAGAAACAAGCGGGAAAATCAGCCGCCCAGCTCTCTGGGACAGTCGTATTTCCGTGAGGAACGATAAGATCAAAAAGAGGAAAGCCCTCCGCTTATGAGCGGAGAGCTTTTTTCATAGATGCGACATATTCTTTTACATAGGGGACACAGTCTGTTCCGTATTTTGCGCAGAGCTTGACAATGGCGCTTCCGACGATGGCGCCGTCGGAGAGGTCTGCCATTTTTTTTGCCTGCTCCGGAGTGGAGATTCCGAAACCTACGGCACAGGGGATCTCTTTGGCAGCTTTCACAAGCTTTACCATAGCGCCGATATCGGTGTTGATGCTGCTTCTGACTCCGGTCACACCAAGAGAGGAGACACAGTACACAAAGCCGGAGGCGTCTTTTGCGATCATGGAGATGCGGTCCTCGGAGGTGGGAGCAATGAGAGAGATGAGATCCAGACCATAGGCTTTTGCCGCGGAATCAAATTCCTCCTTTTCCTCATAAGGCACATCCGGAAGGATCAGACCGTCCATGCCGATCTCGCTGGCGGTCTTCATAAAACGTTCCGTACCATACGAGAAAACCACATTGGCGTAAGTCATGAAAATCAGAGGAATGTTGGATTTCCGGCGGATTTTCCGGACCATATCGAAGATCTTATCCGTGGTGACACCGCCGGAGAGCGCCCGGATATTGGCTTCCTGGATGACAGGACCCTCAGCTGTGGGATCGGAAAAAGGAATGCCCAGCTCGATCAGATCCGCCCCTGCTTCCTCCATGGCGTAAACGAGCTGTTCTGTGATCTCCAGTGACGGGTCACCGCAGGTGATAAATGGAATAAAGGCTTTGCCGCCCTCAAATGCTTTTCTGATGTTACTCATGAAGATCCTCCCCTCTGTAGCGTGCGATGGCTGCACAGTCTTTGTCTCCACGGCCGGAGATGTTGATGACAATGATCTGGTCTTTGCTCATCGAAGGTGCCAGCTCCCGGGCGTATGCCACGGCATGGGCGCTTTCAATAGCAGGAATGATGCCTTCCAGTCTGGAAAGATACTCAAAAGCATCTACCGCCTGGTCATCGGTGATGGCATAGTATTCTGCTCTGCCGATGTCATGAAGGTGTGCGTGCTCCGGTCCGATGCCGGGATAGTCAAGACCGGCGGAAATAGAATAAACAGGAGCGATCTGTCCATACTCGTCCTGACAGAAATAAGACTTCATGCCATGGAAAATGCCGAGAGAGCCGGTGCCGATCGTGGCGGCCGTCTCTTTGGTGTCAATGCCTCTTCCGGCAGCCTCGAGACCGATCAGACGGACTTCCGGATGGGGGATGAAGTGATAGAAAGCACCGATCGCATTGGAACCGCCGCCGACACAGGCCAGAACGGCATCCGGAAGCTTGCCTTCTTTTTCCAGGATCTGTTCTTTGATCTCCTTGGAAATGACAGACTGGAAATCACGGACGATCGTGGGGAAGGGATGGGGACCCATGCAGGAACCCAGGACATAATGGGTATCGGCGATCCGGCTGGTCCATTCTCTCATGGTTTCGGAGACCGCATCCTTCAGTGTACCGGTTCCGGAGGAGACGGCGTGGACCTTGGCTCCCAGAAGGCGCATCCGGTAAACGTTCAGTGCCTGTCTTTTGGTGTCCTCTTCCCCCATAAAGACCTCACATTCCATATCCATCAGGGCAGCAGCCGTGGCAGTGGCCACACCGTGCTGACCGGCTCCTGTTTCAGCGATGACACGGGTCTTTCCCATCTTTTTGGCAAGAAGGACCTGTCCCAGTACGTTGTTGATCTTGTGGGCTCCGGTGTGGTTCAGATCCTCACGCTTGAGGTAAATTTTGGCTCCGCCCAGATCCTCGGTCATACGCTTTGCATAATAAAGACGGGAGGGTCTTCCGGCGTACTCATTTAAGAGCGTGGTGAGTTCCCGGTTAAAATCCGGGTCATCTTTGTAGTGGTTGTAGGCTTCTTCCAGTTCAATGACTGCATTCATGAGGGTTTCCGGGATGTACTGCCCGCCATGAATGCCGAAACGTCCATTACTCATATGTTTATCTCCTGACTGCAGCGACTGCTGCGATTATTTTTTCTTTGTCTTTATATCCATCCGTTTCCACACCGCTGCTCAGATCGAGGGCATAGGGGTGAAAACGGCTGATGGCTTCTGCTATGTTATCCGGTCTTAAGCCTCCTGCCAGAAAAAAAGGTCTGTCAAAAGAGGTAAAAAGTGACCAGTCAAAGGCTGCTCCCGTGCCCCCGGCTCCGTTGTCCAGAAGGACGAAGTCGGCGGGGCTTTTTTGGGCTTTTTCCAGATCCGCAGAGGAATGGATGGAGAACGCCCGGATCACAGGAACAGAAACCTGTTTTTTCAGCTCTGTAAGGTAGCTTTGGGATTCCTGCCCATGAAGCTGTACGGCTTTCAGCGTGCCATCCTTCACCAGAGAAAGAATAGTTTCCATGGGAGCGTTTACGAAGACGCCCACGGGAAGGATTTCCGGGGAAAGGGAAGCGGTAAGCTCCCGGACCTTTTCGGGGGAAACGTTCCGCCTGCTCTTTGGCACGTTGATGATGAAACCGGCAAAATCCGGTCTGGCCTCATTGACGAAAAGAATGTCTTCCGGTCTTCGAAGGCCGCAGATCTTGATCTTTGTCCTGGTCATGAAACGCGGTACACTCCTTTCAGGCTGTCCAGCATGGCTTTTTTATCCGCTGCGCGCATGAGCGTTTCACCGATGAGAACCGCATCCGTTCCGTTTCTTTCCAGCTTTTCGATATCGTCACGGGTTTTGATCCCGCTTTCTGATACGAAAAGACAGTCCTTCGGAGCCAGTGAACGAAGCTTCAGGCTGTTGTCCACGTCCACCTGGAAATTTTTGAGGTTCCGGTTGTTGACGCCGATGATCCGGGCACCTGCCTTGACGGCCCGGGATATTTCCTCTTCCGAATGTGTTTCCACCAGAGCGGAAAGCTTCAGTTCGTCAGCCAGCTGACGGTAGGCAAGAAGCTTTTCATCATCCAGGATGGAACAGATGAGAAGTACGGCGGAGGCGCCATAGGCTGCGGCCTGGTAGATCATATACTCATCTATGGTGAAATCCTTTCGTAAGACAGGAATGGAAACACTGGCTGAGATCTCCTGCAGGTAGGCGTCTCTTCCGAGAAAATAGAAGGGCTCCGTAAGGCAGGAGATGGCATCGGCCCCGGCGGCTTCATAGCTTCTGGCGATATCCAGATAAGGAAAGTCCTCGGCGATGATCCCTTTGGAGGGAGAAGCCTTTTTTACCTCGCAGATAAAAGAAACACCAGGCTTCTTCAACGCTTTTTCAAAGAGAAAATCCGGAGCTCCCAAGCGTCTTTTTTCAGCAGCGGAACGGACGGTGGAAAGAGAGATCGTTTCCTTTTCCTTCCGGATCCGTTCCGCGGTTTTCGCAGCGATCTCCTCCAGGATATTCATCGGTTGCTCTCCTTTACAAATTCTTCCAGTTTCTTCAGGGCAGCGCCCTCATCGATGAGCTTTTCTGCCAGACGGACACCGTCTTCCATGGTTTCGGTCTTGCCTGTGATATAGAAGGCAGCTCCGGCATTGAGGCAGACAGCCTGGCGTTTGGGGCCTTTTTCCTCGCCGGTTAAAATGGAACGGGTAATGGCTGCATTTTCTTCCGGTGTGCCGCCGGTGAGGTCATCCTTCGTGCAGCGCTTGTAGCCAAACTGTTCCGGAGTGATCTCATAGGACTGGAACCAGCCGTCCCGGATCTCGCAGACAGAGGTGGGAGCGCTCATGGAGATCTCATCCAGCCTGTCCTGGCCGAAGACGACCATGCCGCGTTTGACACCGAGCTTTGCCATTACCTGAGCCAGAGGCTCCACCAGTTCCTCATCATAGACACCCATAAGCTCCATGTTGGCACCGGCCGGGTTGGAGAGAGGGCCAAGGATATTGAAGATCGTACGGATGCCGAGCTCCTTTCTGACCGGACCTACATATTTCATGGCAAAATGATATTTCTGGGCGAAAAGGAAGCAGATATTGATATCGGTAAGAAGCTGCTTGCTCTGTTCCGGGGAAATGTCGATCTTGACGCCCAGAGCTTCCAGAACGTCAGCGGCTCCTGATTTGGAGGAAGCCGCCCGGTTACCGTGTTTGGCGACGGGAACGCCGCCGGAGGCAATGACAAGGGCGGAGGTGGTGGAGATATTGAAGGAATTGGAACCGTCACCGCCCGTACCTACGATCTCCAGCACATCCATATTGTGGAGAAGCTTTTCTCCGTGAGCTCTCATGGCTGCTGCGGAAGCGGTGATCTCGTCTATGGTTTCACCCTTCATGGAAAGAGCAGTGAGATAAGCGGCTTTCTGCACGTCGCTGGCTGTATTTTCCATGATCTCATTCATGACCTGTTCTGCCTCTTCATAAGTCAGATCCTGTCTTTTGGAAAGTTTGATGATTGCTTCTTTGATCATTTTGATCCATCCTTTCTAAGGTATCAGATGATGTTGGGGTCAAAAGGTCTTTTTCTCCCAACGGATGTCTTGATGTCTGCGAATTGCTCCCCTGCGAAGCAGCTACACAATTCCTGTCCTGGGCGGTTATGTATTCTATCTACGCTGAGGCTTTTTCAACTTGTGCAATCGGATTTGCAGACAAGTCAATGGCCTGGTTATTTCGAAAACGCTGTACTATTGCTGTGTAAATGTATCTGCAGCCTCAAGGAAGTTTTCCAGAATGAGCTTCCCGTCCGGTGTCATGACCGATTCCGGATGGAACTGGACGCCGTAAACGGGATAAAGGCTGTGCTCCACGGCCATGACCTCCCCGTCATCGGTGATAGCGGTGACTTTCAGCTCCGCCGGAAGTGTATCGGCGTTGGCAGAAAGAGAGTGGTATCGGGCTGCCTGAAACCGTTCCGGAAGTCCTTTGAACAGGAGGCTGTCCGGGGATTTTCTGACCAGGGAGCTTTTTCCGTGCATGAGCTCTTTTGCATAGCCTACGGTGCCGCCGAAGACCTCACAGATGGCCTGATGACCCAGGCAGACACCGAAGATCGGGATTTCACCCTTCAGCTCCCGGATGGCTTCCTCACAGATGCCTGCATCTTTCGGTCTTCCGGGACCGGGAGAGAGGATCAGCGCCTTTGGTTTCAGGGTACGGATCTCATCGATGGTGATCTTGTCGTTCCGCACCACCCGGATCTCAGGATCGATGCTTCCGATGAGCTGGTAAAGGTTATAGGAAAAACTGTCGTAATTATCAATCAGTAAGATCATCGAAGGCCTCCTTCTGCTGTCTGAAGTGCAGCTACCACAGCCCGGGCTTTGTTGGAGCACTCGGTAAATTCGTTTTCAGGAATGCTGTCGGCCACGATACCGGCACCGGACTGGACGACCACGCGGCCGTTCTTCTTATAGGCGAGACGGATGGCGATACAGGTATCGAGGTTTCCGCCGAAATCCAGATATCCGATGGCTCCGCCGTAAATGCCCCGTTTCTGTCCCTCCAGTTCCCGGATGATCTCACAGGCACGGATCTTCGGCGCACCGGAGAGGGTTCCGGCAGGAAGAATGGCGTCCACGGCGTCCACAGCGTCCTTGTCCGGGCGGATCGTGCCGCGGACGGTTGAACCGATGTGCATGACGTGAGAGTACCGGAGAACGGACATATAATCCTCCACCACCACGGAGCCGATCCGGCTGATCCTGCCAAGGTCATTTCTTCCGAGATCCACCAGCATGTTGTGCTCGGCCAGCTCTTTTTCATCCTTTAAAAGCTCGGTTTCGAGGTTCTGGTCTTCCTCCTCGCTTTTTCCTCTGGGACGGGTACCCGCCAGGGGGAAGGTGTGAAGCGTACCGTCGTTCAGGTTTGCCAGCGTCTCCGGGGAAGCACCTGCCACCTCGATATCGTCACTGGAAAAATAGAACATATAGGGGGATGGATTGGTGGTCCGGAGCACCCGGTAGGTATCGAAGAGGCTTCCTTCCGCAGGAGCACTCATCGGATCGGAGAGTACCACCTGGAAAATATCGCCCTCGTGGATGTAATGCTTTGCCTTTTCCACCATCTGGCAGTAGGTTTCTTTGGAATAGCGGAAGGAGAGGGGACTCTTCATTTTCAAAGGCCGGATCACAGCCTTCGCGCCGCTCTTTAAGAGGGCTTCCATCTCATCCAGTTCTTTTTCTGCCTTTTTATAGGAATCCTCCAGCTCAGCGGTGCTGACGCCTGTAATGAGGCAGAGCTTCTGGCGGTAATGGTCAAAGGCGATGACTTTATCAAAAAGCATCAGATCCACATCCCGGAAATCAGAATTTTCCTCCTCCGGAAAACGGAGTGTCGGCTCGGCGTATTTGAGATAATCATAGGAGAAATATCCCACCAGGCCGCCGGTAAAGGGCGGGAGCCCCTTGATCTTGGGACTTTTATATTCGGCAAGGATCTTTCGGATCGTGTCACCGGGATGATCGGTCGTGAAGGTCTCAGCCGTCTGTTCCTCCTCCTCGGCGCCTCTTCGGATCGTCATCTGTCCGTCCATACAGGTCAGCTCCATCGTGGGAGCATAGCCCAGGAAAGAGTAGCGGCCCCATTTCTGGTCATTCTCCGCACTTTCCAGGAGATAGCAATGGCGGCTGGCCGCCTTGAGAGTCCGCATGACTTCAATGGGAGTAAAGGCATCGCTGTAGATCTCCCTGCAGACGGGAATCCGTCGGCAGTCCGTTGTCTCTGTTATTTTTTTCATTTCTTCCAGTGTGGGAAACATGACTTTTTCCTCCTTTTTCTGTCTGAAAATTTGTGCTGTATCGGAGACTGTCGGGATCTGAGCATAAAAAAACGCCCCTGACAGAAAATCCGATTCTGTCAAGGACGGGTGTTTGTTTTCTCCACTCGCGGTGCCACCTTGATTTATGATCGCCTTCGACCATACCCTTTGTGAGATACCAGCATATCTCCGGTAACTGACGTATACCTTCACGTCATGGAATACTTGGCATCTGCCGTTCCCCATGCCCTCGGCGGTCCATTTAACAGTCTGCATCTCGATCCGGCTCTCACCTCCCCGGACTCTCTGGGCGCGCATAACAGTTTTTATCTCCGCTTCAACGGTTTAAATTGCTAACCAACTGATTTGATTTGTCCAAATTCTATACCTGTAAATCGGATTTGTCAAGCATATTTTCAAAAAAACAGAGATTGTATTTTCTATATTTTCCTGTTGACTGGAAGATAAGAACGTGGTATGATTCAGTAAGTGTTGCTGGTGTGGACGAATGTTTTCTCTACACGGGCACGAAATAAGAATACAGACGAAGAAGCTTTTAGGAAATGTGCAAGAGCTGCACAGCCGAAGGAGTAACACTCTCAGGCGTTCTTTCAGGAGAACAGAGACTAAAAGCGGAGTGGTCTCTGGAGAATCTCAGAAAATGAGTGCCGAAGGTGCAATGCACAGCTGCTGTGCAGAATCTCTCAGGCAAAAGGACAGAGTCAGGAGAAGTACGAAAGACAGGTTCGTACGGCTTCTATTTTTTCAGGACCATGCTCCCCGGACGGGAGGATGGTTTTTTTCATGGGAAGAACGGGGAACGTCTGGCAGAAAAGGAGACATAAAATCATGATGGATGCAGTCAACAATGTCATTGTCCAGATCAGTGATGTGGTCTGGAACTACCTGTTACTTTTTTTACTGGTGGGTACGGGGATCTTTTTTACGATCCGTACACGTTTCGTTCAGGTCCGGCGTTTTAAGAAGGCCTGGCTTCGCGTTTTCGGCGGTTTCTCTCTGAGAGGAAAGAAAGCAGGAAAAAATGGCATGAGCTCTTTCCAGGCTCTGGCGACGGCGATCGCAGCCCAGGTGGGAACCGGAAATATCGCAGGCTGTGCGACCGCACTGGTATCCGGAGGTCCCGGAGCGATCTTCTGGATGTGGATCGCAGCATTCTTCGGAATGGCGACGATCTACGGAGAAGCTGTTCTCGCCCAGAAATCCAAAAAGAGAGATGAGAATGGGGAAGTAGTGGGTGGACCTGTCTATTATATCACACATGTGTTTAAAGGCGGCTTTGGCCGTTTCCTGGCTGTTTTCTTTGCAGTGGCAGTCATTCTTGCTCTTGGCTTCATGGGAAATATGGTGCAGTCCAACTCGATCAGTGATGCCTTTTATACGGCTTTTGCGATCCCCAGATGGGCGATGGGACTGGTAGTGGCTTTGCTGGCAGCCTTCATTTTCCTTGGCGGTATTTCCCGTATCGCTTCCTTTACAGAAAAAGTGGTTCCGGTCATGGCAGCTTTGTATCTTTGCGGAGCACTGATCGTACTGATCATGAATATCGGCAATCTTCCTTCCGCAGTTGCCTCCATTTTTGTGGGAGCGTTCTGTCCCAGAGCACTGGCAGGTTCCGCAGCCGGCATGACGGTCCGTATGGCTATGCGTTATGGTGTGGCACGTGGTCTCTTTTCTAATGAGGCAGGAATGGGTTCCACTCCGCATGCCCATGCCATTGCTGATGTAAAAGACCCCGAGGAACAGGGGGAAGTGGCAATGATCGGTGTTTTCATCGATACCTTCGTGGTACTTACCATGACCGCTCTTGTGATTCTTTCTTCCGGTGTCCTGGATGAGATGATCCTTTCCAAGACCACCGGTACACCTGTGGCTCAGGCAGCTTTTGCGACCGGTCTTCACAGCTTCGGTCCGAAATTTGTGGCTGTCTGCCTCCTGTTTTTTGCTTTTTCCACGATTATCGGCTGGTATTTCTTCGCCCGCCAGAACGTGAAATACCTCTGGGGTTCCAAGGCTGTGCTTCCTTTCTCACTGATTGTGGTAGTCTTTGTTTTCCTGGGATCCCTCCTGAAGGTGGATCTGGTATGGAATCTTTCCGACCTCTTCAATGGCCTGATGGTCATCCCGAACCTTATCGCCCTGCTGGCATTGAGCGGTGTAGTGGCAAAAGCAGCTACAGAGTTTGGTAAAAAATAAGATATGAAAACGCCCCGGGTCCAGTGGATGGATCCGGGGCAAAATTTTGTCTGCCGGTTCCTTCATTTCATGCGGTCGTCTGGCAGCAAAATTGACCGCAATCAGCCTTTTATCTATTTTAGGTCAATTTATATTCCCCTGAGCGTTGACTTCAATTGCATTTTCCGCATTTTAAGTCATCTATGACTTCCAAAAACTATGACTGAAATCGCTGTTTTCTGATTTTAGGTCATATATCCCCTCTGAAAACGATGACCGAAATCGCTGTTTTCTGATTTTAGGTCAAACATTCCTTCCGAAAACGATGACCGAAATCGCTGTTTTCTGATTTTAAGTCATACATCTCCACCAAAAGCGATGACCGAAATTGCTGTTTTCTGATTTTAGGTCAAACATCTCCACCGAAAACGATGACCGAAATCGCTGTTTCCTGATTTTAAGTCAACGATGCTCCTTTCAAGCATTGCCCACACTTATTCTTTCTTTAAAAACTAGTACAATGAAAATTAAGTTTCTGCTACATTGACGATGGATGATTTTTTATATGCAAGGCGGAGGAATGATGCGTAGCGGTGGCTACGTTGATTGACGACAACGCAACAGATGAAAAATCAGACAAGTCAGAAATAGCCAGACCATTGACTTGTCTGCAAATCCGATTGCACAAGTTGAAAAAGCCTCAGCGCATTCGCTGCGCCTGTGTTTTCTCTGCTGCACACTCAAATCTGCAGGACAAATCAACTCAACTCCATTATGCCAAAGGAAACAGGTTTATGCTTTTTTTGTTCGGTGCGGGAAGTTTTAGTTGAAAAATAAAAACATCTTGACAGAATCCATTCACTGTTGTATAGTTTAGACGTATGCGATATGAGTTTCTGACAGAGTATCCATGCAAATATTTTCTCTGACCACCCATCTGGGTTAAGGCCATACGGACAGCCGGGTCAACTGCCGAAGGGCGATTTTATCGCCATTATTGATGTTTGATAATGGAAAGCACAGCTTTCTGTTGTTGGGTGAAAAACTCAATTTTATGAGTTGCTTTATTTTCGTGCGTCGGATGCGCATCAACTTGTAAATCAGTCAATAAGAGTAGTAAAAGTAAGTATTTGCTATATAGACTCTGACGAAGAACTCATTTTTTATTGGGGATTTTTTGCGCGCGTGGAAAATCCGGGAGAAAACAGATAAAGTGAGTATATTTACAGGCAGTATGTCATCAACGGCATGCTGCCTGTATTTTTGTAATGATTCAGGTCCACACCTCGATTCCGTTGCGCTTCATCCCGTTGCGGCTTCTCGCCAAATCGATTTCCAGTTGAAAGTGTTCGCTCATGCAGGCTTCACACTTTTAACTGAAACTCTGCCTGGCTCTGGATCATTACATATTTTTACAAACTGGAGGAAACCATGGGGGAGAAACTGAAACTGTACGGGTTTAACAACCTGACCAAAGCCCTGAGCTTTAACATTTATGACGTCTGTTATGCCAAGACGGCAAGAGAACAGAAAGACTATATTGCTTATATAGATGAACAGTACAATGCAGAACGTCTGACCAATATTCTTACGACTCTGACAGACATGATCGGAGCGACGGTCCTGAATATCGCACGTCAGGATTATGAGCCGCAGGGGGCTTCCGTTACGCTTCTGATCGCAGAGGATTCCATGCTTCCGAGGAGCCAGACGCAGCTGGCCCATCTGGATAAAAGCCATGTGACGGTGCATACCTATCCGGAGTATCATCCGGAAACCTGCATTGCCACGTTCCGGGTGGATATCGATGTGGCAACCTGCGGAGAGATCACGCCGCTTTCCACGTTGGATTATCTGATCGGCTCCTTTGACTCGGATATCATTACGATGGATTACCGGGTGAGAGGCTTTACCAGGGATGTCAATGGAAAAAAACTCTTCCTGGATCATCCGGTCACATCCATTCAGGATTATATCAATCCGGAGATTTTAAGGCGCTATGATGCGGTGGATATCAATGTCTATGCGGCGAGCCTTTTCCATACCCGTATGATGATCAAGGAACCGGATCTTCA
>CAKRQP010000001.1:0-107709 GCA_934393555.1 uncultured Lachnospiraceae bacterium | reverse complement strand
AAATCAGCGGATTTCGAATGTTTGTAGAATTGCGGGAGCTGCTTTGCAGCGGAGCAATTCGTAGGCATCCGTTGGGGGCAAAAGACCTTTTGACCCCAAAATCATACTATCATAAGTGTAGTATCTGGAAAATAAAAATGGAACAAATATCAATTATATAATAGCATAAAAATGATTTGCAAAATAAGGAAAAAGAGTTATAATAGAAAAAAAGAGAGAAAATCAGGGCTGATTTTGGAGAAAAACAGCGAATGCAAGGAGCTGTTCCCGGCGATCCTGGGGCAGAGAACGGTAGGTATCCATCAGTTTCTGCTCCGGTGAAGTGAGCGGAAGAATGAGCGGTTCTTTTGAGGCCGCGATCTCTTCCAGATTCTCCGTATTGAGAAAATAGGTGAAAGGGACATTATAGAAATGTGCAAGATCCATGATCACATCCAGGGAAGGCGTACGTTTGCCGCGCTCATAGTTGGAATATGTTGCACGGCCGATATTCAGTTTTGAGCTGACAAAGGCCTGCGTGTAATGATTTCGCTCACGAAGATCACGCAGTCTTTCAAACAGGATCTGATTGTTCATGAAAGCCTCCCGGTCACAGTCATTTATCTTTGGAAATAGGAAAAAACAGAAGAAAAGGCGTAATATTTTTCTTCTGAAATCGTATTTTTCATTATAACAATGTCTGCCACGTTAAAAAACGACATGCAACAAAATGAAACAAAAATAAGAACGATGCAACAAAATGTTGCAAAATACTAGCTGAAAATGGTATAATAAACGTGGTATATTAACTGTGGTTTGAAAGCAGGCATCTGCCTGTCTGTTTCAGGAGGGAAGAGAATGAAAGCATCTGTTTTTAATTTTGGAATGAAATACGGGGACAGTCCCAGAAGAGCGGTGCGTTTTCTGGCAGGCTGCTGCAGAAAGTGGGAGCAGTGGAAGGCGGATTGTATTGAGAGAGAATTCCGGAAGGAAAAAGCCAGTGGAATGTCCGGACAGGATTCTGAAATGATCTTAAAAAATATACTGGAGTCAAAAAAAGGATGAGCCCGGGGCTCATCCTTTTTTTGACAGGTCAACAGAACTTAAGTAACTGTTGTGGTATTCTTTTTTAAAGGTGACATCTTCCGTGAACCAGTCGGGCGGAATGAAGGTATTGGCAGCTTCTTCTGTGGGAAATTCCACTTCTGCCAGGATCATGCCTTCAAAGGCTCCGGAGAAAAGATCCAGTTCAATGGTAAGAATGTCATCCAGAGGAATGAGATAGCGCCGTTTGGTGATGACATTGCCGTCAGCTTTGGTCTTCAGGTGCTCGTAAGCCTCCTGTGTAAGGGGCAGATTGTATTCCTCATGTGCCATCATGCCGCTGGATTTATAAGTCAGGATATAGCGGTCGTCCTGACGGCGAATGCGCACCACCGGAGCGGTACAAAGATACGCCTGCTCGATCTCATGGTAAGCATAGCGCTCCAGATGTTCCGGGAGTTCGCGGATCAGGTATTTGCGTTCGATTTCCATAGACAAACCTCCTTTTACGAGGAAGTTTACCATAAATGAAAAATCTTGTAAATCACTTGTATCGCAGGCAGAGATTTGCTAAGATAAGCGGTGAAAACGATTGACAGGGACACCGGGAAAGGTTTACGGCTTTTCAGATAAAAAGACGGAAAAAACTTCAGGCATCCCGGACAAGGAGGAAAAATATGAGTAAGGTATATGTATTTCTGGCGGACGGATTCGAAGAGATCGAAGGGCTTACCGTAGTAGATCTTTTAAGAAGAGCAGAGATCGAGACGATCACCGTTTCTGTTATGGGCAGGGAAGAGATCGTCGGTTCTCACAGGATCCCTGTGGTGGCAGATACGCTGATCAGTGATGTGCATCCGACCGGTGAAGACCTGCTGGTACTTCCGGGCGGCATGCCGGGAACCCTGCATCTGGGAGACTGTGAAAAACTTAAGGAACTTCTTCTGAAGGCGGCAGAAGAAAACGGCCGTATCGCAGCCATCTGTGCGGCACCCACCGTTTTTGGAAAACTTGGCTTATTAAATGGAAGAAAGGCCATCTGCTATCCGGGAATGGAGGAAGGTCTGACCGGTGCGGAAGTGACAGCAGAGCCTGTTGTGACGGACGGAAACATCACGACTTCCAGAGGACTTGGAACTGCCATTCCGTTTGCACTCCGTCTCATAGAAGAACTGAGCGGAAAAGAAACGGCAGAGAGGATCGCAAAAAGTATTGTTTATCAGGCATAAGGAGGGAAGACGATGAAGGCAATGTGGAACCGGATCGATTTAAAAGAACGGGCCAAAAATGTTCTTCGGGGCTGCTTCTGGTCGGCAGTTGTGGTAGCTCTGATCACAGGTGTCCTTACAGGAAGCTTTTCCAGCGGCAGTTCCGGCAGAGGGCAGGTTCAGGAGACTACGTATAACAGCATCCAGGATGACGGGGGAAATATGGTAGGATCTGCGACGGATCTGATCTTTGAAAATGCAAGACAGCCGCAGAATATCCTGGCACGGATCGCAGGTATGGGCTTTGGCGTGGTGATCCTTGGCATCGGCGTGACCATGGTGCTTTTTGGTTTCGCTTTCGGTGTTTTAGTGGGCAATCCCATCCAGGTGGGCTCCAGCCGTTTCTTCATGCAGGCCAGGGAAACGAGTACCGGCATCGGGGAAGTGTTTTATGCTTTCCGTCAGAAGGAGTTCTGGAATGTCGTGCTGATCATGTTCGTGATGAATGTGAAGATCTTTCTCTGGGGACTTCTCTTTGTGATCCCAGGCATTGTAAAATCCTATGAATATAAGATGATCCCCTATATTCTGGCTGAAAATCCGGGACTTTCCATGTCACGGGTCTTTGAACTGAGCCGGGAGATGACCATGAATGAAAAGATGGATATGTTTGTTCTGAATCTTTCCTTTATCCCCTGGAGCATCCTCTCCGCCTGCACCTGTGGTTTGGCAGGGATCTTCTGGGTAAATCCTTATATGTCTGCGACGGAGGCGGAACTTTATGCCGTTCTCCGGCAGAAGGTACAGGATTCCGGATTTTCCGACAGATACGAACTGCCCGGCTTTGGAGCGGAGCAGCCCATTTTTTGAAAAAAAGAGTGGCTTTTTCTTTTCACTTGTGCTATAGTATTAAAATGACTGTAAGTATGGAGAAGTCTGTCAAATCAGCACCATGGCACAGAGCAGGGGGATGACCGCAGGTGCGGAACCCCATAATCATGCAGACCTGGCCGTATGGCTTGGGCGGATTGCCCGGGACTGCGAAAAACATAGAAACTTAGGAGGAAAAACACACCATGAGTTTACAGGTTGAAAAACTGGAAAAAAACATGGCGAAGCTGACCATCGAGGCTTCTGCCGAGGACTTTGAAAAAGCAATTCAGAAAGTATATCTGAAAGCCAGAGGAAAAATCAATATCCCGGGCTTCCGTAAAGGTAAAGCACCGCGTAAACTGATCGAGAAAATGTATGGCACAGGCGTTTTCTATGAAGATGCTGCCAATGATCTGATCCCGACTGCATATGCAGAGGCTCTGAAGGAGTGCGATCTTGAGATCGTTTCCCGTCCGGAGATCAATGTGACTCAGATCGAAGCTGGAAAACCCTTCATCTTTACCGCAGAAGTTGCTGTAAAACCGGAAGTTACCCTTGGCGAGTACAAAGGCGTAGAGGTTGAGAAGAGCGATGTTGAGGTAACTGAGGAGGACATCAACAAAGAGGTTGACAAGGAGAGAGAGAACAACTCCAGAACCATCGATGTAGATGACAGAGCAGTTGAGAACGGAGACATCATCAAGCTTGACTTTGACGGTTCCGTAGACGGTGTTCCTTTCGAGGGCGGAAAAGCTGAGAACTACACTCTGACCATCGGTTCCGGAAGCTTCATCCCGGGCTTTGAGGATCAGCTGATCGGCACCAAGATCGGTGAGGAGAAAGATGTTACCGTTACTTTCCCGGAGGATTATCATGAGAAGAGCCTTGCAGGAAAAGAAGCCGTATTCAAATGCAAAGTAAATGCAATCTCTGTAAAAGAGCTTCCGGAAGCTGACGATGAGTTCGCAAGCGAAGTTTCCGAGTTTGAGACCCTTGCTGAGTACAAAGAGGATATCAAGAAGAAACTGACCGAGAAGAAAGAGAAAGCAGCAAGAGCAAAGAAAGAGGCTCAGGCAATCGAGAAAGCAGTAGAGAATGCCACCATGGAGATCCCGGATGCCATGATCGACACCCAGGTTCAGAGCATGATGGAGGATTTCGCAAGAAGAATGCAGTCTCAGGGTCTTTCCCTGGAGCAGTACTTCCAGTTCACCGGCATGGATGTAAAGAAAATGCATGACCAGATGAAACCGGAAGCTCTGAAACGTATTCAGAACAGCCTGGTTCTTGAGGCTGTAGCAAAAGCAGAAAACATCGAAATTTCCGATGAGAAGGTAGATGAGGAGATCGCAAAGATGGCTGAGGCTTACAAGATGGAAGTTGAGAAGCTGAAAGACCTGATCGGCGAGTCCGAGAAAGATCAGATGAAGAAAGACCTGGCTGTACAGGCTGCTGCAGATCTGATCGCAGACGCTGCAAAAGAGGCGTAAGAGACATCTGCCTGCGGAAGTTCCCGGAAAGGAGATTCTTCGAAATGAGCTTAGTACCTTATGTCATTGAACAGACCAGCCGCGGCGAGAGAAGCTACGACATTTATTCCAGACTTCTGAAGGACAGAATCATTTTCCTGGGCGAGGAGGTTACGGACGTCAGTGCCAACCTGATTGTTGCTCAGCTTCTGTTTCTGGAAGCGGAGGATCCTGGAAAGGATATTCATTTGTATATCAACAGTCCTGGCGGCTCTGTTTCAGCAGGACTGGCAATTTATGACACGATGCGTTATATCAAATGCGACGTGTCAACCATCTGCCTTGGTATGGCAGCCAGCATGGGAGCATTCCTCCTGGCAGGCGGCACCAAGGGCAAACGGTTTGCTCTGCCCAATGCAGAGATCATGATTCACCAGCCCTCAGGCGGAGCGCAGGGGCAGGCGACAGATATCAAGATCGTATCTGATCACATCATCGCCACAAGGAAAAGGCTGAATGAGCATCTGGCAGCCAATACCGGCCAGCCGCTTAGCGTCATCGAGGTGGATACCGAGCGTGATAACTACATGAGCGCAGAAGAGGCCAAAGCATACGGTCTCATCGACAGTGTTATCACAAATCACTAAAAGATAAGCGTGAGGGGATGTTACGTTCAGCAACATCCCCTCATGTTCGTTGATAAGTTTTGAAGAAAACTGCTTAACAGTAGGTATGAGGTGGAAATTCTATGGCAGGAAAATATGGAGAACATAACAAAGTAAGATGTTCTTTTTGTAATAAATCAGAGGATCAGGTGAGAAAACTCATCGCCGGTCCGGAAGGCGTCTATATCTGCGACGAGTGCATTGAGATCTGCGCAGAGATCATGGATGAGGAACTGGATGAATATTATGAGCAGGATGAGAACCAGAGCGGCATCAATCTGATGAAGCCCAAGGAGATCACTGCTTTTCTGGATGATTATGTCATCGGTCAGGAGGAAGCAAAAAAAGCACTGGCCGTGGCGGTTTATAATCATTATAAAAGAATCACCGTTGGCAAACGTGTGGACGGGGTGGAGCTGCAGAAGAGTAATATCCTGATGCTGGGACCTACCGGTTCCGGTAAGACTCTGCTGGCACAGACCCTGGCAAAAATGCTGAATGTACCCTTTGCCATTGCAGATGCGACCACTCTGACAGAGGCCGGATATGTGGGTGAGGATGTGGAGAATATCCTCCTGAAGCTGATCCAGGCTGCAGACTATGATATCAAGCGGGCCGAGTACGGAATCGTTTATATCGATGAGTTCGACAAGATCACGAGAAAATCGGAAAACGCATCTATCACGCGTGATGTGTCCGGTGAGGGCGTACAGCAGGCATTGCTGAAGATCCTGGAAGGTACAGTGGCCTCCGTGCCGCCCCAGGGTGGAAGAAAGCATCCGCATCAGGAGCTTCTTCAGATCGATACCACCAATATCCTTTTCATCTGCGGCGGAGCTTTTGAGGGCATGGAAAAGGTCATCGAGGCACGTCTGGATCAGAAGGAGATCGGTTTTAATTCTGCGATCAACGATAAGAGAGGTCATAACGTAGGTGAAATCCTGCGCCAGGTCCTTCCGCAGGATTTCGTAAAATTCGGAATGATCCCTGAGATCATCGGCCGTGTGCCGATGGTGGTTTCTCTGGATCAGCTGGATCGGGATGCCCTGATCCGCATCCTGAAGGAGCCGAAAAACTCCATCATCAAGCAGTATCAGAAGCTTTTTGAGATGGATGGCGTGGAGCTTTCTTTTGCAGATGATGCGGTTGAGGAAGTGGCAGACAAGACGCTTGAGAGAAAGACAGGAGCCAGAGGCCTCCGTGCCATTATGGAGAAGGCCATGCTGGATATCATGTACACGCTGCCTTCCGATGAGAATGTAGAGAGCTGTCTGATCACGAAGGATGTTATTGACGGAAGCGGCGAACCGGTGCTGATGTACAGCGATGACAGCAAGCTGCCTTCCACAAAAACGAAAAAAAGCAAAAAAGATAAAGAGATTGAGGAAACTGCATGAGTGAACTGATCAAAAACATACCGGTTGTAGCTCTTCGTGGAATGACGATCCTGCCTTCCATGATCACGCATTTTGACATCAGCCGGGAGAAATCAGTCAAAGCGGTGGAAGCTGCCATGCTCCGTGACCAGAGGCTGGTAGTTGTGACCCAGAAATCTCCGGAAACACAGGATCCGGGAATGAAAGATCTTTATAAGATCGGTACCCTGGTGACCGTAAAGCAGATCATGAAGCTGCCCCAGAATATTTTCCGTGTGCTTGCGGAAGGTCTGGAACGGGTGGAAGTGATGGATCTGGATGTGGCGGACGGCTGCCTTGTGGCAGATGCCGCCACTTTTTCGGAAGAAGAACTGGCACTTCCCGATGAGAAAAATCAGGAGGCTATGGTTCAGACTCTGCGGACCATTTTCCAGGATTACTGTCAGGCGAACAGCAAGATCAGCCGGGAGACGGCGCTTCAGATTATGGAACAGACCGATCTTCAGAAAATGGTGGATCAGATCGCTGTGAATATTCCTGTGTTTTATGAGGAAAAACAGAAGCTTCTGGAAGCGGTGGACCTGACCGAGCGTTTTGAGCAGCTTTCTGTTCTTCTGGAAAACGAGATCCAGGTCATGAACATTAAAACGGAGATCCAGGAGAAGGTCAAAGCCCGCATTGACAAAAATCAGAGAGAATACATTCTCCGGGAGCAGCTGAAAGTGATCCGGGAGGAACTGGGAGAAGATACCACAGGAGCCGAAGCAGAGCATTTCAAAGCGGAAACAGAAAAGCTGGAAGCCTCAGCCGAGGTAAAAGAGCGCATCGAAAAAGAAATCGAACGCTTTAAAAATGCCGGAAACAATTCTGCCGAAAGTTCTGTGATCCGTGGTTATATCGAGACACTTCTGGAGCTTCCCTGGGACAAAGAATCCAGGGACAATATGGATCTTTCCAATGCCAGAGAGATCCTCGAGGAGGATCATTACGGTCTGGAGAAGGTCAAGGAACGCGTCCTGGAATTTCTGGCTGTCCGTGCCCTGACCAAAAAAGGTGACAGCCCGATCATCTGTCTGGTGGGACCTCCGGGAACCGGTAAAACGTCCATCGCCCGTTCGATCGCCAGAGCACTGAATAAAAAATATGTCCGGATCTGTCTGGGCGGTGTCCGTGACGAGGCAGAGATCCGCGGTCACAGGAGAACCTACATAGGAGCGATGCCGGGCCGTATCGTCAATGGCATGAAGCAGGCAGGAGTGAAAAATCCGCTGATGCTTCTTGATGAGATCGACAAGGTGAGCAGTGATTACAAGGGAGATACCTCATCTGCCCTTCTGGAGGTGCTGGATTCCGAACAGAATAACAAGTTCCGGGATCATTATGTGGAGCTTCCCATTGATCTTTCCGAGGTTCTTTTCCTTGCCACGGCCAATGATGTACAGACCATTCCGCGGCCGCTTCTGGATCGTATGGAACTCATTGAAGTCTCCAGCTATACGGAAAATGAAAAACTGCACATTGCAAAAGAGCATCTTTTGGAGAAACAGATTGAGAAAAACGGTCTTACCGACTATGATTTTTCCATTTCGGACAAAGCAATGAAAAAACTCATTTCTTCTTATACCAGAGAGGCTGGTGTCCGGAATTTGGAGCGGAAGATCGGTGAGATCTGCCGGAAAGCAGCCAGGGAATTTCTGGAGGATGGCAAAGAGAGCATCCGTGTGACAGAAACCGGTCTGAAAAGCTATCTCGGCAAGGAGCGTTATACGGTCAACCGTCTGAATGAGGAAGATGATATCGGTATCGTCCGTGGTCTGGCCTGGACCAGCGTAGGCGGTGATACCCTGGAGATCGAGGTCAATATCATGCCCGGAAAAGGTGAACTTCTGCTCACCGGTCAGCTGGGAGATGTGATGAAGGAATCTGCTATGGCAGGGATCAGCTACATCCGTTCAGTCAGCCGGGAGTACGGCATTGAGGATAACTTTTTCAGGGAAAATGATATCCATATCCACATTCCGGAAGGAGCCGTTCCCAAGGACGGACCTTCCGCCGGAATTACAATGGCCACAGCCATGACCTCTGCCATTACGAAGCTTCCGGTACGTGCCGATATCGCGATGACCGGAGAGATCACCCTTCGGGGAAGAGTACTTCCCATCGGCGGTCTGAAAGAAAAACTGCTGGCAGCGAAAAATGCAGGCATCCGCCTGGTTCTGGTGCCTGAGAAAAACCGGCCGGATGTGGCGGAGATATCTGCAGAGATCAAGAGAGGACTGGAGATCCGCTTTGTATCCCAGATGGATCAGGTACTGAAGGCTGCCCTTGTGAAAAATTCGGAGAACTGATTATGATTATAAAAAATGTGACACTGGAAACGGTCTGCGGGATCACGAGCCCCCTTCCGAAAAACGAGCGTATGGAGGTGGCCTTTGCCGGAAAATCCAATGTTGGAAAATCTTCCATGATCAATGCCCTTATGAACCGGAAAGCTCTGGCGCGGACCAGCTCCCAGCCGGGAAAGACCCAGACCATCAATTTTTACAATGTCAACGATGAAGTCTATCTGGTGGATCTTCCGGGTTACGGCTATGCAAAGGTTTCTCAGACAGAAAAGGAAAAGTGGGGAAAGCTCATCGAGAATTATCTTCACAAATCTTCCGTGCTGAAAGCTGTTTTTCTGCTGATCGATATCCGTCATGAGCCGTCTGCCAACGATAAGCTGATGTATGACTGGATCGTAAGCAACGGTTTTGACCCTGTGATCATCGCCACCAAACTGGACAAGATCAAACGGAGCCAGACCCAGAAACAGCTGAAGCTGGTCCGGATCGGTCTCGGCGTCAAACCGGGTACCGTGATCATTCCTTTCTCTGCCGAGACCAAGCAGGGAAGAGATGAGATCTGGGCATATATCGAAGGACTGATGAAAGAACCCGAGGAAGCCAGTACAGAAGAGTGAGGAAAAACTCCCTCTTGACAAATGAAAAATCCTCGGCTATGATACAGACTATAGCGAAAAAAGAAAAAGGTTGTGAGAAAGAGGAGTACATACCAGGGCACCGCCAGAGAGAGATTCCCGACAGGCTGAGAGGAATCTGAAGGAAAGCAGGTATGGAAGGTAGCTTTTGAACCGGCAGGCTGAACTTTGCAGTAAGCCTTCCCGTCTGATCCACGTTAAAAGATCCCTGAGATATGCGAGATAGACAAGCATAAGAAAAGGTGGTACCGCGAGACATTCGCCCTTTGCACACAAACTGTGTGCAGAGGGCTTTTATTTTTGCGCGTTAGGCATGAGCCATGCCGAAAGCCATGCGAGCGTGCAAAAGCTGCTTGCAGATTTTTGCACGTTTGAATGGCTTTTGATAGGGCGACGCCCGCGACTGAGGTTTTGCAAAGCAAAACCGAAGTGTACAGCATGCCGGCATTCCTCCCACCACACTTCCTCACCACCCACCAAAACGAAAGGAAAGAATCCCATGAACAAAGAACTGGCAAAAACCTATGATCCGAAGGGCATAGAAGACCGTCTTTACCAGAAATGGCTGGACAAAAAATATTTCCATGCAGAAGTAGACAGAAGCAAGAAACCATTTACCATTGTAATGCCGCCGCCAAACGTAACCGGTCAGCTGCATATGGGTCACGCACTGGACAACACTATGCAGGATATCCTGATCCGTTATAAGAGAATGCAGGGCTACAATGCACTGTGGCAGCCGGGAACAGACCATGCAGCCATCGCTACAGAGGTAAAGGTTACCGAGAAACTGCGTGAGCAGGGCATTGACAAAGAAGCGATCGGCCGTGAGGAATTCCTCAAACATGCCTGGGCCTGGAAAGAAGAGTACGGCGGAAAGATCATCAATCAGCTGCATAAGCTGGGTTCCTCCGCTGACTGGGACAGAGAGCGTTTCACCATGGATGAGGGCTGTTCCAAAGCCGTAGAGGAAGTTTTTGTACGCCTTTATGAGAAAGGCTATATTTACAAAGGTTCCCGTATCATCAACTGGTGTCCGGTCTGCCAGACCTCCATTTCCGATGCTGAGGTAGAGCATGAGGATCAGGATGGTTTCTTCTGGCACATCAATTATCCCATCGTAGGTGAGGAAGGCAAATTCGTAGAGATCGCGACCACCCGTCCCGAGACCTTACTTGGTGATACGGCAGTAGCTGTCAACCCGGATGATGAGCGTTACCAGCATCTCATCGGAAAAATGCTGAAGCTGCCGCTGACAGACCGTGAAATCCCGGTGGTTGGCGACTTCTATGTAGACAAAGAATTCGGAACCGGCTGCGTAAAGATCACACCGGCTCATGACCCCAATGACTTTGAGGTAGGAAAACGTCATGATCTGGAGGAAATCAACATCCTCAATGATGACGGAACCATCAATGAAAAAGGCGGAAAATATGCCGGCATGGATCGTTACGATGCCAGAAAAGCCATGGTAGAAGACCTGAAAGCTCTGGGTCTCCTGGTAAAAGTCGTTCCCCACACCCATGCGGTAGGAACCCATGACCGCTGCCATACGACAGTAGAACCTATGATCAAACAGCAGTGGTTCGTAAAAATGGAAGAGATGGCAAAACCGGCTATCGAAGCAGTAAAATCCGGTAAACTGAAGTTCGTTCCGGAGCGTTTCGACAAGACGTATTTCCACTGGCTGGAGAATATCCATGACTGGTGCATTTCCCGTCAGCTCTGGTGGGGCCACCGGATCCCGGCTTATTACTGTGATGAGTGCGGCGAGGTTGTTGTAAGACGCGGCGGCGCGCCGGATAAATGTCCGAAATGCGGCTGCACACATTTCAAACAGGATGAGGATACGCTGGATACCTGGTTCTCCTCTGCCCTGTGGCCCTTCTCCACGCTGGGATGGCCGGACAAAACAGAGGATCTGGACTACTTCTTCCCCACAGATGTACTGGTAACCGGTTACGACATCATTCTTTTCTGGGTTATCCGTATGGTATTCTCCTCTCTGGAACAGACCGGAGAGGTTCCGTTCCACCATGTACTGATCCATGGACTGGTACGTGACAGCCAGGGAAGAAAGATGAGTAAATCTCTCGGAAACGGTATCGATCCTCTGGAAGTCATCGATAAATACGGCGCAGATGCCCTTCGTCTGACACTGATGACAGGAAACGCACCGGGTAACGATATGCGTTTCTACTGGGACAGAGTAGAAGCAAGCCGTAACTTTGCCAACAAAGTATGGAATGCCTCCCGTTTCATTATGATGAATCTGGAAAAAGCCGATGTGCCGGCAGAAATGGATCTGGATCATCTGACCAGTGCAGATAAATGGATCCTTTCCAAGGTCAACCATCTGGCAAAAGAGGTAACGGAGAATCTGGATAAATACGAGCTTGGTATTGCAGTTCAGAAGGTTTACGATTTCATCTGGGAAGAGTTCTGTGACTGGTACATCGAGATGGTGAAACCCCGTCTTTACAACGATGAGGATACCACCAAGGCTGCAGCACTCTGGACACTGAAAACCGTTCTTTCCAATGCCCTGAAGCTTCTTCATCCTTATATGCCTTTCCTTACCGAGGAGATCTACTGCACCCTTCGTCCGGAGGAAGAGTCTATTATGATCGCATCCTGGCCGGAGTATCAGGAGGCCTGGAACTTTGCAGCGGATGAAACAGCCATTGAGACCATTAAGGAAGCCGTTCGTGCCATCCGTAATGTCCGCACCGGAATGAATGTACCGCCCAGCAAGAAAGCGAAAGTTTTCGTTGTATCTGAGGATGAGGCAGTCCGGGAGATTTTCGAGAATGGTAAAGTATTCTTCGCAACCCTGGGATATGCCAGCGATGTAACGGTACAGAAAGACAAGACAGGCATCGATGAAGATGCGGTTTCTGCAGTGATCCATAAAGCAACGATCTATATGCCGTTTGCAGAACTGGTGGATATCGAGAAAGAGATCGAGCGTCTGGAAAAAGAGGCAGAGCGTCTCACCAAAGAACTCGCACGTTCCAACGGTATGCTGAACAACGAACGGTTCATCAGCAAGGCACCGCAGGCCAAGATCGATGAAGAAAAAGCGAAACTGACCAAATATACGGAGATGATGGCTCAGGTGAAAGAGCGCCTGGCACAGCTCACGAAATAACAGCAAGGAAGAAAAGAGCTTTATCGGCAGGTCTGCCGGTAAGGCTCTTCTTTCACAAGGAGAGATTTATGCCCCTTCAGTTTATCCTGGGAAGTTCAGGAAGCGGAAAATCCCGTTATCTTTATGAGACGGTGATCAAGGAATCCCTGGCTGCCCCGAAAGAAAATTTTCTGATCCTGGTACCGGAGCAGTTTACCATGGAGATCCAGAGAAATCTGACCGAGCTGCATCCGCGAAAAGGAATCTTAAATATTGACGTGCTGAGCTTTCAGCGTCTGGCACTCCGTGTTCTGGAGGATCTGGGAGCTGACCGGAGAAGGATCCTGGAAGAGACCGGAAAAAATCTGGTGATCCGCCGGGCTGCCATGGAACACAGAAAAGAGCTCACGCTTTTAGGCGGAAGTATGGAAAAAAACGGCTATATCAGTCAGGTCAAATCCATGATCTCAGAGCTGGCCCAGTACCGGATCGAACCGGAAACTATGGACGGGATCCTGGAAAGCCTGAAAGACCAGCCAAGGCTTTATTACAAATGGAAAGACATCGGGATCCTTTACCATGCTTTTCAGGAACAGATGGCAAAAGAGTATGTGACGGCAGAAGAACTGCTGGAGGTGCTGGCAGAGCATGCCGGAGAATCCCGCCTTCTTTCCGGCTGTACCATTGCACTGGACGGTTATACGGGTTTTACCCCGATCCAGCTTGCCTTGCTGAAAAAACTCCTTCCGCTGGCAAAAAAGATCCAGGTGACTGTGACCGTCGATCCCCGCACGGACTGGGGAAGGCAGGGAAAGATGCATGAGCTTTTTTATCTCAGCCAGAAGACCATCCAGAGCCTTACGAACCTTTGTAAAGAAACGGGGACAGAGCTTCTGGAGCCGGTGATCCTCGGAAGAAGAGGTGTCCGGCGGTTTGAGGGACGGCCGGCGCTTGCTTTTCTGGAAAGCCATCTGTTCCGTACGGGAAAAAGCTTTTTCTCAGGCGGAACCTCTTATCCGGAAGATCCGTCGGGAGAAATCTCGATCCATGCCTGTGCGGATCCACGGGAAGAGGCGGAGTTTGCAGCCCGCACCATTCTTTCACTCAGACAGGAAAAAGGGCTTGCATTCCGGGAGATCGCCCTGATCAGCGGTGATATGGAGACGTATGCAAGGGAGATCCGCAGGATCTTTCCGAAATACGGGATCCCCTGTTTTATCGATGAGACGAAGCGGGTTCTTCTGAATCCGTTTCTGGAGTTTATAAAAGCGGCTATGGAAATGCTGATCCGGGATTTCAGCTATGAGACCGTCTTTCGGTTCCTCCGCTGCGGTCTTCTGGACGTTCACAAGGAGAGTCTGGACGATGTGGAAAACTATGTCCTGGCAGCCGGGATCCGGGGATATTCCATGTGGAAAAAAGAATGGACCCAGGAGACCAGAAGCTTTTCCGGAGAGGATCTGCCGCGGCTGAATGCTTTCCGTGAGGCTTTTCTGGAAAAAACAGAAGTCTATTGCGAGACCATGAAAGGAAAAAAACTCACCGTGCGTCAGCGGACGGAAAGCCTGTATCGCTTCATTGCCGGCGAAAAGCTTCAGCAGAAGCTTGCCGTAATGGAGGAAGATTTTGAAAAACAGGGCAAAATGGACGAGGCAAAGGTTTACCATCAGATCTACGGTACGGTCATCAGCCTGTTTGACAAAATGGTGGAATTTTTAGGCGACGAGATCATCAGTCTGAAGGATTATAAGGAACTTCTGGAAGCCGGTTTTGAAGACAGCCGGGTGGGGCTGATCCCGCCGTCCCTGGATGAAGTTCTGGTGGGAGATATGGAACGTACCCGTCTGAAAAATATCCAGGTACTGATCTTTCTGGGACTCAATGAAGGGATCGTGCCTTCTTCCGGTAAAGGAAGCGGTATTCTTTCGGAAGAAGAACGAAGTTTTCTGTCAGACCAGGGCGTGACACTGGCTCCGGGCACACGGGAAAACAGCTTTGTGGAGCGTTTTTATCTCTACCTTCATCTCACCAAGCCTTCCAGGAGACTGTATCTGACCATGGCAAAGGCAGATCAGGAAGGAAAAGCCATGCGGCCCTCCTATGTGGTGGGGCGGCTGCAGAAGCTTTTTCCGAAGCTGACGGTGACAGATGAAGATGAGGACCGGTCCTTTAAAAAGAGAGTATGGACACCACAAAATGGACTTTCCTGCCTGACCGAAGGACTTTTAAACCTGAAGGATGGAGAGTTTTCACCGGAATTTCAGGAGCTTTATCTCTGGTACTGGAAGAATCCCGAATGGAAAGAAAAAGTGGATCGTCTTCTTCAGGCGGCTTTTGCAGGAGAGCAGGACTCCGGTATCGGAAGAGAGGCGGCAAAAGCTCTTTACGGCACGATACTGACCAACAGTGTGAGCCGTCTGGAAACATTTGCTTCCTGCGCCTGTGAACATTTTCTGCGTTACGGACTCCGGCTCAGTGAACGGGAGACACTGGAATTTGCTCCCGTGGATATGGGAAATCTTTTCCACAAGGCACTGGAGCTTTTTTCGGAAAAGGTGGAAAAAAGCGACTGGACCTGGTTTGACCTGCCGGATGAAGAGGCGGAGAAGCTTACCGGGGAAGCGGTGGAAGAGGCGGCGGCCTTTATCCGGAGTCCCGGACTTAAGAAAGACAGCCGGAGTGCCTATGCCATAAAACGGATCCGCCGGATCATGGGACGGACGATCTGGGCCTTGCTGCTCCAGATCCGGAGCGGTCTGTTTGAGCCGGGAAACTTTGAGGTGCCTTTTTCTGCCATTGAAAATCTGAAAGCCGTCAATCTGGATCTGCCGGGCGATACAAAAATGAAGCTCAAAGGCCGGATCGACCGCATCGATTACTGTGAAAACGAGGAAGAAGTTTTCGTAAAAGTGGTGGATTACAAGTCCGGGAACACAAAATTTGACCTGGCGGCCTTTTATTACGGCCTGCAGCTTCAGCTCATGGTTTACTTAAATGCGGCACTGGAACTGGAACGCCGGACCAAAAAAGAGAAGCCGGTGATCCCGGCGGGGATCTTTTACTATCATGTGGAAGATCCGCTGCTGGAGCTTTCCGGGGATGAGGATCCGGAAGAGATCCGGAAGCAGCTTCTGAAGGAACTGAAGGTCAACGGCCTGGTAAACAGCAGGGAAGAGATCGTCCGTTCCATGGACCGCTTTTTAAGCGGAAGTTCCAGTGTGATCCCTGTTTCGGTCAATAAGGACGGTTCCCTTGGAAAGGCCTCACGCACGGCCACTACAAAACAGTTTGCAGCCATGTCTGCCTATGCGGAAAAGAAAATGCAGGAGCTCGGAAGCGAGATCCTGGAAGGAAAGGCGGAACGGCTTCCCTATGAGAGAAAGAACCAGACGGCCTGTGACTACTGCATCTTCCGCAGCGTCTGCGGCTTTGATCAAAAGGATAAAAACATGAAATTCCGCCGGTTAGAGGAGCTGAGCGCGGATGAAGCACTGAAAAAGATCGAGGAGGAGATGAAATGAGTACGAACTGGACCCCTGACCAAAAGAAGGTCATTGACCTTCGAAACAGGAATCTTCTGGTCTCTGCGGCAGCAGGATCCGGAAAAACGGCAGTTCTCATTGAGAGGATCTTAAGCCTGATCTCCGATCCGGTCCGTCCTGTGGATATTGATGAGCTCCTGGTCGTAACGTTTACCAGAGCAGCGGCAGGAGAGATGCGGGAGCGTCTGAATGCAGCCATTGAGAAGAAGCTTTCCGAAGGAGAAGAGGATGAGCACCTGACACGGCAGCTTACGCTGATCCAGAGTGCACAGATCACCACCATCGACAGCTTCTGCAGCTACATCCTGAAAAACTATTTTCATGTCATCGGTCTGGATCCGAATTACCGGGTCATGGATGAGGGAGAGGGAAAGCTTCTCAGGACACAGGTGGTACAGGAACTGCTGGAGAGCCGTTTTGAGGAGGAAAATCCGGAATTCCGGCATTTTGTAGAATGTGTGGCAACAGGAAAGACGGATCAGATCCTGGAGGATTCGATCCTCCGGCTCTACGAGTTTTCCATGAGCCACCCCTATCCGGAAAAGTGGCTGCAGGAATGCCTGGCAGTCTATTCGGCTGCCACCATGGAAGAATTTGAACAGTCTTCCTGGCTGGAAAGCTGGCTTCTTTCCGCAAGAGAACGGATCGAAGATCTGGAAGCCCTGCTGGAGACCGCACTGGCCATCTGTGGAGAACCGGGCGGTCCTTACATCTATGAGCCGGCGATCGTTTCTGATCTGGAGAATTTTCAAAAGCTCAAGGGAGCAGCGTCCTACCGGGAGCTTTATACGGCGATCCATTCCATGGAAAAATGGGCCAGACTCTCGTCCAAAAAGGATGAAACAATCCGGGAAAACAAGAAGAATCAGGTCAAAGCCATCCGTGAAGAAGTAAAAACGGAGATCAAAGCACTTCAGGAAGAGTATTTTGCAGAAACTCCGGAAACCGAATTTAAAGATATGCAGGCGGCAGGCCGTCCGATGAAGGTTCTTGTGGAGCTGACGCTTGCTTTTATCAAAGCCTTTACGGAAGAAAAGAGGGTGCGGAATCTCTGTGATTTCCACGATATGGAGCATCTGGCGCTTTCCATTCTGGTGGATGATGAAGGAAAGCCTACGGATACGGCAAAAGAGCTTTCCGGCCGTTTCCGGGGGATCATGATCGATGAATATCAGGACAGCAACCTGGTGCAGGAGGCCATTCTGACAGCAGTATCCAGAGTCCACGAAGGAATACGGAATATCTTTATGGTAGGAGATGTAAAACAGAGCATTTACCGTTTCCGCCTGGCAAGACCGGAGCTTTTCCTGGAAAAATATGAGGCCTATACGCTGGACGATTCAGACTGTCAGCGTATTGATCTGAAGCAGAATTTCCGGAGCCGCAGGGAGATCCTGGCCTTTACCAATGAGATCTTCCGGGAAATCATGCGGGAAAATCCGGGAAAAATTCTTTATACGGCAGAAACCGCCCTTTATCCGGGAGCTGTTTATCCGGAAACGGAACCGCTCGCTCAACGGCCGGAGCTCCTTCTGCTGGATCTCGATGAAGAAGAAAGTCTGGTGGAGCAGCTTCGGATGACACCGGGAGAACTGGAAGCAGAGATGACCGGTCAGCGGATCTTACGGATGGTCGGCAAAGAAGAAATCTTTGATAAGACCACAGGTGGTATGCGGAAAGTGGAATTTAAGGATATCGTGATCCTTTTCCGTTCTCCGGCCGCTTTTGCGGAGAGTTACGGAAAAGTGCTGGAATCAATGGGCATCCCGGTCTACGTAGGTACCAGAAGCGGCTATTTTTCCGCCAGAGAGGTACAGGTAGTCTTATCTCTGCTCAAGATCATCGATAATTCCAGCCAGGATATTCCGCTGGCGGCGGTGCTGCTCTCCTCCATCGGTGGTTTCTCCAAAAAAGAAACGGCTCTGATCAAGAGCAGCGCGGGAGAAGAAAAGACCTTTCATGAGAGCTGCCGCTGGTACATGGAAAACGGAGAGGATGAGAAGCTTTGCAAAAAGCTGCAGGATTTTTATGCAATGCTGGAGGATTTCCGGCAGCAGGCGGCGTTTACACCGATCCATGAACTGCTCTGGTATCTTTTTGATGTGACAGGCTATGCAGAAGAAGCGGCAGCGATGCCGGCGGGAGAACAGCGTGCCCAGAACCTGAACATGCTGGTGCAGAAGGCCTGGGATTATGAGAAGACAAGCTACCGGGGGCTTTTCAACTTCATCCGTTATATTGAAAACCTTCAGAAATACGATGTGGATTACGGAGAAGCCAGGAGTCTGGGAGAAAACCGGAACGTTGTCCAGATCATGAGCATCCACAGAAGCAAAGGACTGGAATTTCCGGTCGTCTTTCTTGGCGGACTGGAAAAGCAGTTTAACCGGATGGACACCAGAAGCCGGATGGTGCTGGATGCAGATCTTGGCATTGGTTTTGATATGGTGGATCCTGTGCTGCGGATCCGCCGGACGACTCTTTTCAAGCGTTGTATCCAGGCAAAACTCAACGATGACAATCTGGGAGAAGAAATCCGCGTGCTCTATGTGGCACTGACCCGTGCAAGGGAAAAACTGATCCTGACGGGTGCCGTTTCCGGTCTGGAGAAAAAAGTGGAACGCTGGTGTCAGAGTGCATTTCCGCAGAAATACGGCCTTTCCTATCAGAATCTTTCCGGAGCCGGCGGTTATCTCGATTTTCTGATGCCTGTGCTTTTCAAATATGAAAGCGCGGAAGCCTTTCTGACAAAGCTGGGATATGAACGGGTCTTCCGGAAAGAAGAAAATCCGGTCTGGAGTACACCATTTTCTCTTCGGAGAGTGACGGTACAGGAGCTTCTGGCCGGCGGTGTCACACAGGAAGCAGGGAAAGCACTGGGACTTCAATGGCTGAAGCTGCTTCGGCCGGATGAAATCTATGAGCCGGAGTTCCATGCGATCCTGGAAAAACGCATGAAAGAAGAAAAGAACGGTCCGAGGATCCCGGTCAAGCTGACTGTTTCCCAGCTGAAACGGCAGAGCGAAGCAGAACTTCAGGAGGAAAGCGAAGTTCTTTACGAAAACGGACCGGAAGAAGAAAAGGACTGGGAAGCCTGGGAGACTGTTTTCGAAGAACCGCTTTTGAAAGAAGCAGCAGCAGATGAGGAAAAGGACTGGAGCTCCGACTGGCTGGTTCCGGCAGAAAATGCCAGAAAAATGAACAAAAGTCCGGAAAGTACAGAGATCGTGGAAGAGGTTCTTCCGGAGGTGGATGAGATCATTCCGGAGTTTTTGAAAGAAAAAGCGCCCGTCCGGGGAGCAGCAAGAGGAACGGCCTATCATATTTTCCTGCAGTATCTGGACTTCAACCGGGCGGAGAGTCTGGCGGAGGTCAGAGAGCAGCTGAGGGAACTGAAAGCCAAAGGAAGACTGACCGAAGAGGAAGCCGCCTGCATTGACTGCCGGAGGATCCGGAAGCTGGCGGGGGGAACACTTGGAAAACGAATGGCGAAGGCGCAGCGGGAAGGCTGCCTTTTCCGGGAGCAGCATTTTATTTATGCGATCCCGGCTGACCGGGTCTATCCGGAGGCGGAAAAGGAGCGCACACTTCTGATCCAGGGTGTGGTGGATGCTTATTTTGAAGAAGCAGACGGGCTGATCCTTGTGGATTATAAGACCGATCGCGTGGAAAAAGGTGCGGAAGAGGAACTTTTGCAGAAATATGCCCCGCAGCTGAATTATTATACGGAAGCACTGGAACAGCTCACCGGCCGGAAAGTAAAGGAAAAGATCCTCTATTCTCTTCATCTTCAGAAAGAGTTAAGGGAAAACTAATTGCATTCTAATAGGAAGGAAGGTATACTAAGAACAGTTTTTGCTGCTGTCCGGAGACATTTGTGTGATGTTTATGGACGGCAGCAGCATGTAAGAGAGGTATCAAGATGACAAACTGGATAAAAAAACTGTTTCAGAACCAGGCCATCCGCTATATCTTTTTCGGCGGATGTACGACCCTTGTAAATCTGGTTTCCTATGCTGTTTTCCGGCATTTTCTGGGAATCGATATTACCGTTGCCAACTTTCTCTCCATTTCTCTGTCCATTTTGTTTGCCTATGTGGTGAACAAGCTCTTTGTCTTTGAGAGCCGGACCAGGGGAATACGGGAGCTTCTGGTGGAAGCCGGACAATTCATCGGCATGCGGTTAAGTACCATGTTTATCGAGATTTTCGGTGTGGTGATCCTCTGCTGTGTATTTGGCATACCGGATATGATCGGCAAACTCCTGATCCAGGTGGTGGTACTGGTACTGAACTATGTGTTCAGCAAATGCTTTGTATTTAAAGAAAAAGGAACAAAAACGGAGTTGACGCAGGAAGAGCTTCTTCAGGAAAAACGGATCCGCCGGTGTGCGGCATTTGGTTTTGCGATTCCGGCTGTTGTGGTGGCAGTGAGTTTTGCAGTCAATCTGGTCTATCCTTTTGGGGACCACGGTGTTCTGATCATCGATTCTCTTCACCAGTATCTGCCTTTTTTCACAGAATTTCATGAGAAGCTGGTGAATAATGAGAACTTCCTCTATTCCATGGGAGGCGGTCTGGGCTTTAATTTCTGGGCTACGATTGCTTATTATCTGGCAAGTCCGATGAACTTCTTGCTGGTCCTTTTCCCGAAGCGGAATATGATGGATGTCATGGCACTTTTTATCGTCCTGAAGCTTGGGCTCTGCGGCGGCACCTTCAGCTGGTATCTGGCTTATAAAGAAAAAGGAAAAAGCTATTTTCCGGTGCTCTTTGGTACGATGTATGCACTCAGCAGCTTTATGATCGGTTATTATTTCAACCTCATGTGGTTTGACAGCATTGCCATGCTGCCGCTGATCATGCTCGGTATTGAACGGATTGTAAAAGGAGGAAACGGGAAACTGTTCTGCGTCTCCCTCTTTTATGTCCTGTACTGCAATTATTACATCGGTTTCATGCTCTGTCTGTTTTCCTGTTTTTATCTGCTGGTACAGTGGATCAGTGCGAAAGGACTGACGGTAAAAAGCTTTTTCACCAGCGCTTTCACATTTGGCTGGTATGCACTGCTTTCCGGCGGGATGGCGGCCATCATGCTGGTGCCCGCTTTTCTGGGACTGGGGACCACTGAATCGGCGGAAAACAAATTTCCGTGGCCGCCGAAGTTTTATCTTCACGATGCGTCTCAGCTGACCAGTCAGTTTGCTTTTGTGGATCCGATCAACATTGCAGATCATCAGTATGAGCTCAATGCTTTCTGCGGCGTACTGACTCTGGTACTGGCAGTGCTCTTTCTTCTGGATAAATATGTGAGCCTCCGGGAGCGGATTGCCAAGACGGCACTTTGCGTCCTCCTGTTTCTGAGTTTTGATACGAATGTGCTGAATTTCATCTGGCACGGTTTTCATACCCAGAACGGTCTGCCGAACCGTTTTGCTTTCCTTTATATTGCCATGCTTCTTATCATGGCACATCAGGCACTCTGGCATGTCCGATATCTTTCCGGTACGAGAGTGCTTCTTGCGGCTGCGGTTCCGCTGGCCTTCACCGGATATTCCTGGTGGACGGGGCTTGGAGAACGGGAATTTTACGTTTATCTGTCAACGGAGCTTTTGCTTACCGTCTATGGAGTCCTTCTTCTTTTTTACGGGCTGGTGAGAAAAGCAAGGGAAGAACAGCTGTTTAAAAAAGTTCTGATCTTCCTTGGAGTGGCGGAGATGACGGCTACCGCTGTCTACGGGGTCTGCATGAACGGGACAGTCAGCCGTCAGACGTATCTGGATGATCAGATCGCCTATGAAAAACTGATGGCGAGAAATGAAGACGGCAGCAGCTTCTACCGGAGTGATATCGACAGCACCCGTATGAGAAATGCGGACATGTTCATGGGCGGAGACGGCGTCATGCTCTTTTCTTCCACGATGCCGGCAGCTACCGTAGATCTTTGCAAGGCTCTTGGCATGGAGGCCAGGACAAATAAGAGTGGTTACGTGGGGCTGACCAAACTCTTTAATGATATTTTCGGTGTCAAATATGTGGAATCCAAGACCATTACGGACCGGCTTTATCAGATGGAACAGGTGGATTATGAAGAACCACTGGCCCTTTATCGCAATGACAATGCCCTTTCCATCGGTTTTCTGGTGGATTCCGATATCAAAGACTGGGATATTGACAGCGGAAGTGCAGCAGATGTCCAGAATCAGTTTGTAGCCCTTGCAGTCAATGAGGGACCGCTTTATACGCTGAACCAGAGCATCGAGATGACGGACGGAGGAAGCTATGACATTGTGATCCCGGCTGGCATGCAGGCTTATCTGGAGGTGACCAGAAAGACAGAAAAGATCACGGTTTCCACGCCGGATTATACGAAATCCTATGATAAATACAACGATCATCTGTATGATCTTGGCTGTTTTGATGAGGATGAGCTGGCCACTGTGACCTGCGAGTTCAGTGACGGTCAGGAAGGCAGCGTGACAGCTAATGTTTATATCTGTTCCAACGAGGAGTATGAGCTGGTTCATGAAAAACTGGCTTCCTCTCAGCTGGTGACAGACAGCGAAGACGGCCGTTATTATGTGACCGACGGAAAAATCCGCGGCACGATCCAGGCGGATCAGGACGGAACGCTTCTCTTTTCCATCCCCTATGATACAGGCTGGAAGGTAAAAGTAGACGGAAAAACAGTAGAAACCTATGCTGTGGGCCGTGCACTTCTCGGAATCGATCTTACTGAGGGAAGTCATGAGATCTCTCTGGATTATACGGCTCCCGGACTCTGGGAGGGCACCATCTTAAGCGTGCTCTGCCTGGCACTGTTTTTCCTGACACAGATCCTGGAAAATCAGCGGCGTCTTGTACCGATCCCTGCAGAAGAAGGAATGGAAGCAACGATCCCGGTGAAAAAAAGGGAAGAAGAGGAAACGGAAGAGCTCCTTTCCGAAGATGAATCGTATGAATAGATAACAGAAAAGAACTGATATGGCACTCCGGGAGACTTCGGAGTGCCTTTCTTAATTTTATACTTGAAGAAATCCGTTTGTTGTTGTATGATGAAAGTCATGAAAACGCACAGGGCAGAGGTCTGCCCGTTTGCGGCAGGAGAATAAACATGAAAAGTGATCAGAATTTATTGGAGCGCCTGCGCCTGGCAGCCGGCAGCGGGGAAGTAGTCACAGAGGAGCCCATGAGCCGTCATACCACCTTTCGGATCGGCGGTCCGGCAGATTATTTTGTGACACCTCATACGAAAGAGGAAATCCGTCAGGTGATCCGGCTTTGCAAAGAGGAAGAGATTCCCTTTGCTGTTCTCGGAAACGGAAGCAATCTCCTGGTGGGAGACAAGGGGTTCCGGGGCGTTATCATTCAGTTGTTTAAGAATTTTTCCGATATCACCATAGAAGAGGAAACCATTTATGCCCAGTCGGGAGCACTTCTGGTACGTCTGGCCAATCAGGCGGCAGAACAGGGACTGACCGGGCTTGAATTTGCCTCTGGCATACCGGGAACTCTGGGGGGCGCGGTCGTTATGAATGCAGGCGCTTATGGCGGAGAGATGAAGGATGTCATCCTCTGGAGCGATGTTCTGACAGAGGACGGAGAGTTTTTAAGGCTTTCCGGAGAAGAACTGGAGCTGGGATACCGGACCAGTGTGATCCAGAAGGAACCGTATTTTGTTCTGGGAGCTGCTCTTCGCCTGAAAAAGGGCGATCAGACCGAGATCCGTTCCGTGATGGAAGAGCTGAAGGAAAAGCGTGTGAGCAAGCAGCCGGTGGAATATCCGAGTGCGGGAAGCACCTTTAAACGGCCGGAAGGCTATTTTGCAGGAAAACTGATTATGGATGCAGGCCTTCGGGGATTCTCTGTCGGTGGAGCCCAGGTTTCCGAGAAGCATTGCGGTTTTGTTATCAACAAAGGCGGCGCCACTGCCGAAGAGGTACAGCTTCTGATGAAGGAAGTGGCAGACCGTGTGGAAGAAAAGTTCGGTGTCCGTCTGGAGCCGGAAGTGAAGATGTTGGGAGAGTTTAAATGAAATTTGTCATTGTAACCGGAATGTCAGGTGCTGGAAAATCTACAGCCCTGAAAATGCTGGAGGATATGGGATACTTTTGTGTGGATAATCTTCCCATTGCTCTGCTTCCGAAATTTGCGGAGCTTGCCCATGCACCCGGAAGCGATATCAGCCAGGTGGCTGTTGGTGTAGATATCCGGAATGGCCGTTCCCTGGATGAGATGTCTTCCGTCCTGGAGCATCTGAAGGCCTCCGGTGTTGCCTATCAGATCCTTTATCTGGAAGCCAGTGATGAGGTTCTGGTCAAACGCTATAAAGAGACAAGGAGAACGCACCCTCTGGCGAAACAGGGGCGTGTGGAAGACGGGATCCGTCAGGAAAGAGAAAAGCTTCTTTATCTGAAAGAAAATGCGACGTATATTCTGGATACCAGTCAGCTTCTCACCAGAGAACTGAAGAAAGCCCTGGAACAGATCCTTGCAGGCGAGAAGAGCTTTAAGAACCTGATGATCACGGTCCTGTCCTTTGGCTTCAAATACGGGATCCCAAGTGACTGTGATCTGGTATTTGATGTCCGTTTCCTTCCCAATCCCTACTATGTAGAAGGACTGAAATACAAGACAGGGAATGATAAAGAGGTACAGGATTTTGTTATGGGATACGAGCTTTCCCATACGTTTCTGGACAAGCTGGTAGATATGCTGGAGTTTCTCATTCCCAATTATATACTGGAGGGAAAGAACCAGCTGGTCATCGGTATCGGCTGTACGGGCGGCAAACACCGTTCGGTGACTCTGGCAAACAAGCTTTTTGAAGCTCTGAGCAACTGCCCGGAGTATGGAGTCCGGCTGGAACACCGGGATGTGTCGAGGTGAAGGAAATGTCATTTTCCGGAGAAATAAAAGAGGAACTTTCACAGAAGGTCAGTACGGCCAGACACTGCCAGATCGCGGAACTGGCGGCGATCATGGGGATGTGCGGCGGAGTGGTGATCACCAGCGGCGACCGTTATCGGGTAAAGATCCAGACTGACAGTCTGCCTGTGGTGAGAAAATGCTTTACATTATTGCAGAAAATATTTAATATAGAACCGGAGATCTCTATCAGGCAGCACCAGAAGCCTCAGAAGACAAGGATCTATACGATCCTGGTACCAGGACATGAGGATGCTCTGCGTGTGCTCCAGGCACTGAAGCTGATCGACGGACATATGGAGATCCGGGAAAACCTGACAGCGGCGGATAATATCCTTCTTCAGCGGACATGCTGTAAACGGGCATTTATCCGGGGCGCTTTTTTAAGCACCGGTTCCATGAGTGATCCGAAGAAAGCTTATCACTTCGAGATCGTCTGTTCCACAGAAGGCAAGGCAAGACAGATCCAGGAGCTCATAGACAGCTTTGATATGGATGCAAAAATAGTGTGCCGAAAGAGATATTTTGTGGTATACTTAAAAGAAGGTGCGCAGATCGTAGATTTGTTGAATGTTATGGAAGCACATGTCGCACTGATGGATCTGGAAAATGTACGTATCTTTAAAGAAATGAGAAATTCCGTAAATCGAAAAGTCAACTGCGAGACTGCCAATATTCATAAAACAGTCAGTGCAGCGGTCAAGCAGATCGAGGATATTGAGTTTCTGAAGGCAGCGGGCAGTTTTTCAGAACTGTCTGATGAACTTTTGGAGACAGCGGGGATTCGGCTGGAAAATCCCGACGCATCTTTAAAGGAGCTTGGGCTTATGCATAACCCACCCATTGGAAAATCAGGAGTCAACCATAGATTAAGAAAACTAAGTAATTTGGCGGAAACGCTGAGAGGAAGTAAGGAGGAGCAATATTATGATTAAGAAACCAGTGATGATCCAAATCAGAAACGGTCTTGAGGCACGTCCGGTGGCACTGCTTGTACAGGTGGCCAGCCAGTATGACAGTGAGATTTATGTGGAAAGTGAAGAGCGTCATGTAAATGCGAAGAGTATTATGGGAATGATGACTCTGGGGCTGAATTATGGCGACAGTATTGTAGTTTCCGCCAATGGAACGGACGAAGAAGAAGCCATGAAGGAAATTGAGAAATATCTGAGTGGGAACTGATCAAATCAAAAAACAAAAATCAAGGCTGTCGTACCGACAAAATAGTTGTCGGGCGACAGCCTTTTTTGTAGCTTGCATGCAGAAGAAACGTTTCACTGCTTCAAGTGTACAGAGCGTTAAGTAATCGTATTTATGAGTAAATAGCGACATCGGATTTCGATGCTTCGGAAGGATACAGGAAAAGAGCACCTCCCTGACTTACCTGAAAGGTATGGATACTGTCTGTAAGTGCTTTGGTCTCCTCATGCACAATTTCTCCGAAACAATCCAGTTTTCTGATGAGAAAGACACCTGGAGCGGAGAGACGGAGCGTAAGTTCCGGGGTTTTTGTTCCATTGAGAAAAATGGTTTCTCGATAGGAAGCAGGATCCGGACAGGGGATGATTTGATTTTCCTTATAAGAGGCCGAGATCCATATCTGGTCTTTGCATGATTCCAGGAGTGGATAAAGAGCCAGTGGAGCATGCGCACGGAAATCTCCACACTGAAGAACTTCACGGTATTTGGTGGAGAAATTCAGATAATGAGCCAGAACTTTTTTTTGCTCCGGGGTCTGTTCATTTAAATGTACGGAGATCTGCAGAGTCGCAAATATGTTATTAATAAGCTGAATTGCTACATCTTCCGGCTTCTCGTCCCTGTGCCACATGAGCATATCAGAATGAATGGCAGTGTTTCCGCTGATGAGCTTCAAGTCAGTGATTCCTACCCGGTTGCTGATACCGGATAAGGGGCAGTCTCCCACACGGAAAATATTACCGAACCGGCGCATCCTGGGACCGATATAATTCTGGCGGAACTCAATGAGAAGAGAAGGGTTCTGCTTCTGCAGTCTTCTTGAAATCTCCAACATCAGAGCATAGACAGCGTCCTGGATCTCTGAATAATCCATGGTGTCGGAATAAGCGGGGGTATCCGGATAAGAGCGGAAGGAGTCGATGAAATCCAGCTTAAAACCATCCAGATTCCACTCCTTCATACCTTTTTCAAAAACAGAAACCAGATATTCACGAACCTCCGGATAACGAGGATCCAGAGTGCCACAGTGCAGCTCTTCGTCATAATGAAGCAGCTTTTCAGAAAAACGATTCCAGATACGGGAATAACGGCCGATAAAAGGAACACTGTACCAGAGCAGGCATTTCATATGGTGGGAATGGATCTTTTTCACATGGGCGGCAAAATCCGGAAATTTATCCGGTGTGTTTTCCCAGTCACCACAGTAGCCGTAGCCTCTGTTATTGTCAGAAGTCTGCCAACCGTCGTCGATGATCACAGCTTTCATACCAAGAGTTTCTGCCGGACCGTATTCTCTGGAAAGAGCTTCATCGGAGATATCCTGATGATAGGAGTACCAGGTGGAGTACATGGGAATCCGGGCTTCTGCAGGAACCTTCATGGGAGCGTCAGAAGATACACTGTCCCACCAGTTGGAAACTTCTTTCAGTGATTCATAGAAAGGAAGTGTGCGGGTATCCAGTCGGATCGAAAGATGGTATTCCTCTGAAAGCGGCTCAGAGAGAAGAACGGCGGCTTCCAGAAGCATTTCCCCATTTTCTTCGTGGATACCAGGAAAAAGAAGAACATCACGGGCTGCCTCACTAAGCGCCAGAGTCAGGCAGTTCTGGTCATTTCCATTGAAGAAGCAGACCACAGGAGCAGAATGACTCAGATTGATTTGTTGCCCGGGCGCCCAGTCTGCCCGGAGATTTTTTGAAAAACCGGAATCTGCCATCCAGGTGCCGATGATCCCGAGAGCCGGGAATGTCATACGGAGGCGGATATAGGGGAGAGAAGAGGAAGAAAGCTGGAAGCGTTCTGGAAAAGAATCCTCTGCCGATGCATCCGGGCAAATCATATAGTGGAAAGTGAACAGGCCGTCCTCTTCGCTGGAGGAAATAACATCAACTTTAAGTTTACGAAAAGATATGTTTACTTTTGGAATGTTCATTAGTAAAACCTCCTGATTTGTTATGTTTTTACCATAGCACATGAAATAAAAAAAAACAAGCATTTTACTAAAAAAACAATGTAAAAAATTGAAACAGAAAAAGAAGTATAGTAAAAACAACGGAAAAACAAAAAAAAGAGTTGACATCACTAGATATAAGTGCTATATTGAGTTCATCAGCAAAGAAAACATTTTACTAAAAAACAAAAGAAATGTTTTCTGAAACGAAAATACTGTTTAGTAAATGAAAGGAGAAACAGAAACATGAAAAAGAAACTGGTTCTTGGAATGGCGGGTGTAATGGCATTTACTACACTGCTGGGAACAAACGCAGTAACCGGAAAAGCAGACGAGGATAAAGTGGAGATCACATACACCTCCAGAGGAAATGCTGATGAGATCAAGGTTTATCAGCAGGCAGTCGATGCTTTCAACGAAGCTCAGGATAAAATCCATGTAACCTTTGAGGCATCTCCCAGTGATGGTTACAGCCAGCAGCTGATCACACAGCTGGCAGGCGGAACCGCAGCAGATGTCATTTTTGTAGAGGATACGGTTATGAGCCAGCTGGTGAAAAACGGAACCATCGCTAATATGAAGGATTTCCTGGCAACCGATGATTCTTATGTAAAAGAAGAAGATTTTGGTGAAGGCGTATGGGGCGCAGCAAGAAATGATGAAGGTGTTTATGGTCTGTCTGTAGACTGTAATCCGGTAGTTCTTTATTATTCTCCGAAAATGATGGAAGATCTTGGACTTGAAGATCCGCAGTCCCTGTTTGAAAAAGGTGAGTGGACCTGGGATAATTTTGATAAGATCTGCGATACCCTGAAAGAGAACGGAAAGAGTGGAATGATCCAGTCCGGTGATACCATCCGCCTTTACAACTGGGTATTTGCAAATGACGGAACCGTATGGCAGGGTGATGAGTACAAATTTGATGACAAAGCAAAAGAAGCTTTCCAGTATGTATGCGATCGTATCAATGATGGCAGATTCGTATACGGCGGAACCCTTCCGAATGGTCAGGGTGAGGATGCCATGTTTATGTCTGGTCAGACCGGCTTCATTGCAGCAGGCCGCTGGCTGACGAAAACCTTCTATGAAGAAGGAATCGACTTCGATTATATCCCGTATCCGACAAAGGACGGCTCTCAGTACAAACCCGCACAGGTTTGCTGTGGTTATCTTTCTGTCAATGCAAAATCCGAACATGTGAAAGAGGCAATGGAATTCGCAAGCTTCTACTGCGGAACCCAGGGCCAGGAAGCAAGAATCACCGGAGTTGGAACTTCTGTTCCGTCTGTTACCGGTCTTGATGATATGATGCTGGATTCCAATGTTCCGGCAGATGTGAAACATATCCTTGAGGTTCGTTCCACCGGATGGGCTCTTGGTGATGACTGTGCAAAGGATGGCCTGTATCCGGGACTTCTGGATGCAACCAAAGCTGTATTCGAGGAAGCTTATGTAAATGGAGCAGATGCAGAAGAAACTCTGGCAAAAGCAGAAGAAAAAGCAGCAGAAGTAATTGCAGAGAACGAGTAAAAGCTGAAAAAAGAAAGGAAGCAGTCTTAAATGGACTGCTCCTTTCATTACAAGGAGAGAAATCATGCAGAAAAGACGTAGAATGTGGGGATGGGTATTTGTAGCCCCGCAGTTCATTGGACTTTTGATTTTTGCACTGATTCCACTGGTTATGAGCTTTGTGATCAGTTTTCATGACTGGGACGGAATCGCCGATACCATGAAATTTGTGGGTGTCAAAAACTATGTGCATCAGGCTATGGATTCTGATTTCCAGAAAGCACTGGTCAATACGGTTATCTATTCTATCATGTATATTCCGCTGAACATCGTACTGGCCCTGATCCTGGCTCTTGCAGTGCAGAAGATCAAAGGGAAAACTCTGTACCGGCTGTTTTATTTTATGCCGGTGGTAACCGGTTCTGTGTCCGTAGGTGTTATCTGGACCTGGATTCTGAACGGAGATTTCGGCCTTCTGAATTCTGTTCTGGCAGTTTTTGGAATCAACGGACCGAAATGGCTGACGGATACGCATATGGTCTTGATCTCCATCGTGATCGTTTCTGTGTGGTGGAATGTTGGTTATAACATGGTATTACTTCTGGCCGGTCTTCAGAATATTCCCGAAGTTTATTATGAGGCGGCAGAGATTGACGGAGCAAATAAATGGGCACGTTTCCGGAATATCACGATTCCCATGCTTTCTCCGACTTTGTTTTTCGTATTGATCAACACAATTATCAGTTCTTTCCAGGTTTTCGACCAGGCCTTCGTTATGACCAAGGGCGGTCCGGTAAAGGCAAGCTATACGCTGGTATATCATATTTACCAGAGTGCTTTTGTGGAATTTAAGATGGGTCGTGCCTGTGCGGCATCCATGATTCTCTTTGTCATTATCCTGGCAATTACGATGGTTCAGATGTATGGATCAAAAAGGTGGGTGAACTATGAACAGTAAAAAAATCAAACCGTCAACGGTTCTTCTCTATCTTGCTCTCAGTCTTGGGGCAGTCATCATGGTGCTTCCGTTCTTATGGACAGCCTTAAGCTCCGTGAAAAGTATGGGACAGATTTTTACTGTTCCGCCGACCATCATTCCACGCCCCTTTGTGTGGAAAAACTATCCGGAATCGCTGGCTGCCCTGCCTTTTGGAAGAGCTTATTTTAACAGTTTTTATATTGCGGCTATCGTGGTAGTGGTGCAGCTACTGACTGCTTCCATGGCAGGCTATGCTTTTGCCAAGCTGAAATTTAAAGGGCATAATGTGATTTTTGTCCTGTTTCTTGCGACAATGATGATTCCGTCACAGGTAACCATGATCCCTCTGTTTATTATCATGAAAAATCTGAAACTCCTCGGAACCCACTGGTCATTGATCCTTCCGGCAAGCCTGTTCAATGCATTTGGTGTTTTCCTGATGCGTCAGTTTACCGCTTCCCTGCCAGATGAACTGGAGGAGGCTGCGATTATTGACGGAGCCAGCGTTCCACAGATTTTCTTTAAGATCATCATGCCGCTGATCAAACCTTCCATGGCTGCTTTCGGAATCTTTGTTTTTCTGGGCCAGTGGAACAACTTCATGTATCCTCTGATTTTCCTGAACAAAACGGAAACCTTTACGGTTCCGTTGCTTTTGAACTTCTTTAAAGGTACTTATGCGTCGGATTATCCGCTTCTGATGGCAGGAACCATGATCTCCATTGTGCCGGTTCTGGTAGTATACATTTTCTTCCAGAAACAGATCATCCAGGGAATTGCCATTACCGGAATGAAAAATTGATAAAATTCAGTACGGAACTGCTGTACAGAAGAGTGGACAGAGATTTGGAAGAGCGCCTGGACATTCATCTGTAGGGCAGTTTTTACTGTTTCAGGATACGGTTAGCCCTAAAAAGCAGATTTTTATGCGGATACCTGATGGAATACGGAAGAATTACGAGGGTTTTCGCCCGGTTAAATCTTGCGGGTAAATAAAGAAGTATGATATAGTAAAAACAAGTAAAGAAAATGACAAGGGAAAGGCGACAAAATGGCAACGCTGAATGATATTGCAGAGGCTTGCGGTGTATCAAAAGCTACGGTTTCCCGGGTACTGAATCAGGATCCGGGTTTTTCTGTGGGAGAAGAGACAAGGGAAAAAATTTTAAACACGGCAGCACAAATGAATTATGAAATGGGGAAAAAGCGCCGCTATGCCAGTGTCAGGCAGAAGTTGGAGAGGGAAAATAACGGAAAACTGACACCGGGATTATCCAGAATAATGAAAATCGGAATTCTGGCTTATAGTTTTCCGGGAGATAATGTGGATCACGGCTATTATGATACGATCATAAACAGCGTGATGGCAGAAATAAAGCGGTTGAATCCATCCATGCAGTTGGAATTTCGATATGTTCATCAGACGGTCTATGAACAGCTGAATGATCTGGATGCTTTGTTTATTATAGGAAAGTTTGCACTGGATCCGGATCATGAGCTGGTGAAAGCCATTCGTTATAAGGTGATTGTGGACTATCCGGCTCCGGAAAACCGTTTTGATTCCATTCAGGTGAATTTTAAAGAAGTGGTCTATCAGGCCATGGATTATCTACGGCAAAACGGCAGAAAAAAAATCGGTTTTATTGGAGGAGAAGATCATCTGACCAGACTTGTGGATGGAAAAAAGCTTCTTTGCAAGGATATCCGCCTGACGAGTTATGAAGATTACTGTAGAGAAAAAGCAATGGATTCGTCAGAGAACGTCTGGATTACGGAGTGGTTCGAACCAGAAGAAGGCTACCAGCTCACGAAAAAAGCCATTGAGGCAGGTAATCTTCCGGATGCTTTTCTCTATGCGTCAGACGAGCTGGCTCTCGGCGGTTATCGTGCCTTCAGTGAGAGTGGGATCCAGGTGGGAAAAGATATTTCCATTGTCAGCATCGATAACCTTCCCTATGCAAGCTATCTGACCCCGCCTCTCACAACCGTGGCGCTGAACATGGCTCTTCTCGGAAAAACAGCAGCTATGGCACTGGATTCTCAGATCAGAGGCAGAGATTATCCGCTGACCTTTTTTACGCCGGTGGAGCTGATCGAGCGGGAAAGCTGTGTGAAAAAGGCTTAAGAAAACTGCTCTTTCCGGTATTCCCGGGGACTGACATGGTGATAACGGCGAAAAGCCGAAGAAAAATGTTCCGCAGAAGAATATCCAAGCGCTTCTGCAATGTCTGCAATCTTTTTTTGCGGATCGGAAAGCAGAATGGCAGCAGCCGACATACGGGCTTCTGCCTTTTTTTGCTGGAAGGTTTTTCCATAATATTCCATCAGAAGGCGTTGCGTCTGTCTGGGACTGAGCTTCAGCCGGTCGGAGAGATCCGGCAGGGAAAGATCCTGGTATTCATACAGAAAATATTCCTCAATGATAACAGATTTGGAATCTGCCAGATTATTGGGGGTGAAAGCGGAACGGGAAATCTGCAGCTGCTCATAATTACGGACCATGAGAATAACGAGCTGAGTCAGAAGAAGCGGAACCTGTTCCTGGAAACCGGTATAACGTTTGGCCAGCTCGTCAAAAAGCCGGAGCATGAGTGCATGGATGCCCTGCCGGTCCTGACCCAGCCAGAAGGAAGTACGGATAAAGGAGGGAAGAACAGAAGCATTTTTCTTCATATGAGAACTGCTGTCCAGCTTGAAATAGACGCAGTATTCCTCCATCGGGTCATCCGGTACCGGAGTCTGGGCGTGCTCTACATGGGGACCGGTGACAAAAAGCGTGTTTGGCGTGAGATCAAAATAGGTGTCGTTGGCTTTCAGTTTTCCATGTCCGGTGGAAATGTAGTGGATCTCGTAACAGCCGTTTCCATGGATATGAGAAGGAATCGTTCGTTCAAAGTGTTCGAAGACAATGTTCAGAGCATGAAAAGAAACGCCTTCTAGGGAAAAATGGATGTCCATATCATTGTAAAGTGTGCGCATAAAATCTTTCTCCTTTCCGATCTGCTGATCAATGACAAGGCAGCAGATGAAAATCAGACAAAGGAAAGTGTCAGTTCCTTGGTTTTTATTGTACGCTTACCTTAGATTCTACCACAAAATACCTTCAAAAACACGACATTTCTGATACAAAAAGGACAGGTTTCCATCTGGTAATTTTTGGTAAAAACGCTATACTGAAAGTATCAAAAGAGCTTGTAAACTGTGAAAAATACAGAAAGAGAGGTATGGAAGTATGGCGGTTAAAATGTTGATGAAGGGTGCGATCCTCCCGGGAAATTCCACGGTGGAGATAAAAGATTTTGAAATTCCGAAGCCGGGTTACGGTCAGGTGTTGATCAAGACAAAAGCGACAACCATCTGCGGAAGCGATATCCGCTGCATTTACCGGGAGCATACCGGAAAAGGACCGGAGGGCTATATTCCGGGGATGGTGGCAGGTCATGAACCCTGCGGACAGATCGTGGAAGAAGGAGAAGGACTGAAGCGTTTCAAAAAAGGCGACCGTGTGATCGTTTATCACATTTCAGGCTGCGGCGTCTGCAATGACTGCCGGAGAGGTTATTACATTTCCTGTAAAAGCAAATTCCGTCAGGCTTATGGCTGGCAGAGAAACGGTGGCATGGCTCCTTACATCCTGGCAGACGAAAAGGATCTGATCGAGCTTCCGGATGAGCTTACCTACAAGGACGGTGCACAGGTAGCCTGCGGTTTCGGAACGGTATATGAAGCAATTGAAAAAATCGGTGTCAGTGGAAATGATGCGGTTCTGGTAACGGGTCTTGGCCCGGTAGGTCTGGCTGCACTGATGCTGGCAAAAGCATTGGGAGCAAACAAGCTCATCGGTGTGGAGATGAACGATTACCGGATCGATCTGGCGAAAAAACTGGGCCTTGTTGATCTGGTAGTAAAACCGGGACCGGACGCACTGGATGAGATCCTCAAGGCAACCGGAGGAAAAGGCGTGGAGAGAGCTATCGATGCTTCTGCCAGCGATCCGGGAAGGCAGCTGGCCATCCGTGCCACCAGAGAATGGGGCAAGATCGCTTTCGTCGGTGAGGGTGGTACCTGTACCTTCAATCCGAGTCCGGATATCATCCATGGCCAGAAGACCATTTACGGTTCCTGGGTAACGTCTCTGTGGAGAATGGAAGAGCTGGTGGAGCGTCTCGTCCGTTGGAACATCCATCCGGAAGACCTTATCACCCATGAATTTCCGCTGGAAAAAGCAGGTGAGGCATACAGTCTCATGGCCGGTGGAAAATGCGGTAAAGTAGCCGTTGTATTCAACGACTGAGGATAAGGAGAGAACCATGAAAAAAATAGATCAGAACAAGATTCCCAAAAGGAAGCTTTATACAGGGGAGGAAATCCCTGCCGTTGGCCTTGGTACCTTCGGTTCTGACAAATATGGTCCGGAAGCCATTTCCGAGGCTGTATACGGAGCGGTAAAATTTGGCTACCGCCTCATCGACTGTGCCGCTGTCTATCAGAATGAGGCCCAGATCGGTCAGGTTCTGAAACGTCTGTTTGATGAGGGCGTTGTAGAGCGAAAGGATCTTTTTATCACTTCCAAGGTATGGAATGATATGCATGAGAAAGTAGGAGTGTCCTGCCGTCAGAGCCTTCAGGATCTGGGGCTTGAGACGATCGACCTGTTTTTTGTCCACTGGCCGTTTCCGAACTATCACGCACCGGGCTGCAGCGGCGATTCCCGAAACCCGGATTCAAAGCCCTTTTCTGTGGAGGAGTTTATGAAAACCTGGCGTCAGTGCGAAGAACTGGTGGATCAGGGACTGGTGCGTTACATTGGCATGAGTAATATGACGGTTCCGAAACTGGAGGCCGTTCTTCCGCTCTGCCGGATCAAACCGGCGGCTCTGGAGATGGAACTTCATCCCTCCTTCCAGCAGCCGGAATTGTTTGATTATGCAGCAGCGCATGATATTTTACCCATCGGCTACTGTCCGTTGGGGTCTCCGTCACGGCCTGAGCGAGACCGCACGGCAGAGGATGTAGCTGATTCCGAGCTTCCATCCGTAGCAGCGGCAGCCAAAGCCCACGGTGTTCATCCGGCAAACATCTGCCTCAAATGGGCGGCTCAGAGGGGGCAGGTACCCATTCCCTTCTCTGTTAAAGAGACCCAGTATCAGTCCAATCTTACCTGCGTGACAGAGGATCCGCTGACCGCAGAAGAGATGGAAGCCATCACAAAAGATGACAAAAACTGCCGTCTTATCAAAGGACAGGTTTTCCTCTGGGAAGGTGCCCGTGGATGGGAGGATCTCTGGGATCTGGATGGCAGGATCACGGAAAAATCCGTGTGACCATACGTATAAAAAAGAAAAGATCCATCGTACACAGTGCTGCGTGTGCGGTGGATTTTTTATGTGAACGATAGATCTTTGTAGATTTCTCTGCTTTATTCAGAGATCATTCCAGTTTTACAAACACCGCCTCATGTCCCATGGCCGGAAGAATCTTTTTCATCAGATCTTCGGTACGGAAGCGCAGGCTCGAAGTATTGATGCAGGGATGGCAGCCGATCAATTCTCCTTTCAGTACATCTTCATCGATCAGAAGCTGTACCCGGTTTTCTTTGTCATTCATCAGTCCCAGCACACTCATGGAGCCCGGTGTGATATCCAGAAATTCTTCCATATACTGGTCTTTGGCGAAAGAGAGTCTTGCCGAGCCAATCTGGGAAGAAAGCTCTTTTGTCTTAAATTTCTTATCGCCTGGCATCATCAGGAGATAAAACCTGGTCTCCTGCCGGTTGCACAGGAAGAGATTTTTACAGATCGTAGCATCAAGAACCTTGTCGACCGCCTCGCAGTCCTCCATCGTCATGGCTGCTTCGTGGTCGATCCTCTGATAATCAATCTCCAGCTGATCCAGAAAATCATAAGTCCGGATCTCCTTTTCCAGTCTCCCGACCGGATTTTCCGGCCGTCCATTCACTAATTCCATGTATGTCACTCCTTCTTTTGGATAAGTACCTGATGCGTATTATATCATATCGTTGAGAAAATAGAGAACTAGAAAAATTACAGTTTACCAATTTTACGATACTTTTTACCGTGATTTTGGGTGTATAAAAGCACATAAAAGCACAGAACAAATATTCGAAAACACCACTATACTTTTAAAAAAATTTCTGCTATAATCGGAAGACAGAGTACAGAGCAGACGGTAAAGCCTGCCCTGAGACAGATTATACCAAGGAGATGTTTCTATGGATCATTTTGTATTACATTCTGAATATGAGCCCACCGGAGATCAGCCCCAGGCGATCGCAGAGCTTGTAAAGGGCTTCCGGGAGGGAAATCAGGCAGAGACGCTTCTGGGAGTGACAGGCTCCGGTAAGACATTTACCATGGCGAATGTGATCCAGCAGCTGAACAAGCCAACGCTGATCATAGCGCACAATAAAACACTGGCAGCACAGCTGTACGGTGAGTTTAAGGAATTCTTCCCTGAGAACGCAGTGGAATATTTTGTCTCCTATTATGACTATTACCAGCCGGAGGCTTATGTGCCTTCTTCTGATACTTATATTGCCAAAGACGCTTCTACAAACGACGAGATCGATAAGCTCCGTCTGTCTGCCACAATGGCTCTGGTGGAGCGGAGAGATGTGATCATTGTATCCAGTGTGTCCTGCATTTACGGTCTGGGCAGCCCGGTAGACTACCAGGAGATGGTGATCTCCCTGCGACCGGGAATGGAAAAAGACCGGGATGAAGTGATCCATCAGCTCGTTGATATTCATTATGACCGGAATGATATGGATTTCCACCGCGGTACCTTCCGGGTGCGGGGAGATGTGCTGGAGATCTTTCCGGCAGAATCCTCAGATACAGCAGTCCGGGTGGAATTTTTCGGGGATGAGATCGACCGGATCACGGAGATCGATCCTCTTATGGGAACAGTAAAGCGGACACTGGAGCATACAGCAATCTTCCCGGCTTCCCATTATGTAACTCCCATGGAAAAGATCAAGGAGGCAGCGATCCATATCGAGGAAGAGCTGAAAGAGCAGGTCCGTTATTTTAAGAGCGAGGATAAGCTTCTGGAGGCGCAGCGAATCGCAGAACGGACGAATTTTGATATTGAAATGATGAAGGAAACAGGCTTTTGCTCCGGTATTGAGAACTATTCCAGACATTTGACGGGGCTGGCTCCGGGGATGCCGCCCAATACGCTGATGGATTTCTTCCCGGACGATTTTCTTATCATCATCGATGAGTCCCATAAGACCATCCCTCAGATCAGAGGTATGTATGCAGGAGATCAGTCCAGAAAATCCACTTTGGTGGAGTATGGTTTCCGGCTTCCGTCTGCCAAGGATAACCGGCCGCTGAATTTTGATGAATTTGAGAGCAGGATCGATCAGATCCTCTTTGTTTCCGCAACACCGGGAGAGTATGAGGCGGAACATGAGCTTCTGCGGGCAGAGCAGATCATCCGTCCGACGGGACTTCTGGATCCGGAGGTGGAGGTGCGTCCGGTAGAAGGGCAGATCGATGATCTGGTCGGTGAAGTAAATAAGGAAACGGCAAAAGGAAACAAGGTTCTGATCACGACTCTGACCAAACGGATGGCAGAGGACCTTACGGATTATATGAGAGAGATCGGTATCCGTGTGAAATACCTTCATTCTGACATCGATACCCTGGAGCGTACGGAGATCATCCGGGATATGCGTCTGAATGTGTTTGATGTGCTGGTAGGTATCAATCTTCTGAGAGAGGGACTGGATATTCCGGAGATCTCGCTGGTAGCGATCCTGGATGCGGATAAGGAAGGCTTTCTCCGTTCCGAGACCTCTCTGGTGCAGACCATCGGACGTGCGGCCCGGAATGCGGAAGGTCATGTCATCATGTATGCCGATAATATGACGGATTCCATGCGCCTGGCGATCGATGAGACGAAGCGCCGCCGGGCAATCCAGGAAGCTTATAATAAGGAACACGGCATCACGCCGAAGACGATCAAAAAAGCCGTGCGGGATGCCATCAGCATTTCAAAGGAAGTTGTGGAAGTGCCGAAGAAGCAGGAAAAAGATCCGGAATCCATGAGCAGAAAAGAACTGGAAGCAGCACTGAAGGATGTGCAGAAACGGATGAAGCAGGCGGCAGCCGAGCTGAATTTCGAGGAAGCTGTCGTGCTGCGTGACCGGATGATCGTTTTGAAGAAACAGTTACAGGAGATTGGAGAATGAGTGCAGAAAAAGATAAAAAACAGATGATCCGCATCCGGGGAGCAAATGTCAATAACCTGAAAAAGATCGATGTGGATATTCCGAGAAATGAGTTTGTGGTCCTGACCGGCCTGAGTGGTTCCGGAAAGTCTTCTCTGGCGTTTGACACGATCTATGCGGAAGGGCAGAGACGGTATATGGAATCTCTCTCCTCTTATGCCAGACAGTTCCTGGGACAGATGGAGAAACCGGACGTAGAGAGTATCGAAGGACTTCCGCCGGCCATTTCCATAGACCAGAAATCGACGAACCGTAACCCGCGTTCCACTGTGGGAACCGTGACAGAGATCTATGATTATTTTCGCCTTCTTTATGCCAGAGTCGGTATCCCGCATTGTCCAAAATGCGGCAAGGAGATCAAAAAGCAGGATGTGGACCAGATGGTGGATCAGATCATGGCTCTGCCGGAGCGGACGAAGATCCAGCTTCTGGCGCCGGTGGTCCGTGGAAGAAAGGGAGAACATGTCAAGGTTTTCGAACAGGCCAGAAGGAGCGGTTATGTCCGTGTCCGGGTAGACGGAAATCTCTATGAACTTTCTGAGGAGATCAAACTGGAAAAGAACAAAAAGCATAACATTGAGATCCTGGTGGATCGTCTCATTGTGAAGCCGGGCATCGAAAAACGACTGACGGATTCTCTGGAAAGCGTACTGCATCTGGGAGACGGACTGGCGATGGTGGATGTGCAGGAGGGTGAGACGCTGCAGTTTAGCCAGAGCTTTTCCTGTCCGGACTGCGGGATCAGCATCGATGAGATCGAGCCGAGAAGCTTTTCTTTTAATAATCCCTTCGGAGCCTGCCCGGACTGCTATGGGCTTGGGTACAAAATGGAGTTTGACGAGGATCTCATGATCCCGGATAAGACCTTAAGCATTGCAGAAGGTGCCATCACTGCCATGGGCTGGCAGTCCTGTACGGACAGGCACAGTTTTGCCGGTGCGATCCTGGATGCTTTGGCAAAAGAGTATGGGTTTGATCTGAAAACCCCGTATCAGGAACTGCCGGCAGAGATCCGTCATATGCTGATCCATGGTACGGACGGCCGGGTGGTGAAGGTCCGCTACAAGGGACAGAGGGGAGAAGGCATCTATGATGTGGCCTTTGAAGGTCTGATCCGCAGCATGGAAAAACGGTACCGGGAGACCGGATCAGATGCCATGAAGCAGGAGTACGAGCAGTTTATGAGGATCACCCCCTGTAAGACCTGCGGCGGCCAGCGTCTGAAAAAAGAAGCTCTGGCAGTTACGGTAGGAGGAAAAAATATCGCGGAGGTGACGGAGCTTTCCATTGAGAAGCTGAAGGTTTTTCTGGATGAACTGACTCTGACACCGCATCAGCAGATGATCGGACATCAGATCCTTAAGGAAATCAAAGCCAGGATCGGTTTTCTGATCGATGTGGGGCTGGAATATCTGACACTGGCCCGGGCGACCGGAACGCTTTCCGGTGGTGAGGCACAGCGTATCCGTCTGGCGACGCAGATTGGTTCCGGGCTTGTCGGTGTGGCTTATATCCTGGATGAGCCCAGCATCGGTCTTCATCAGAGAGACAATGACAAGCTTCTGGCGACCCTGAAAAATCTGCGGGATCTGGGAAACTCCCTGATCGTTGTGGAGCATGATGAGGATACCATGCTGGCAGCGGATTATATCGTGGATATCGGTCCCGGAGCAGGAGAACACGGCGGAGAAGTGGTGGCTGTGGGAAATGCCGGGGAGATCATGGCGAATCCGGCATCCATTACGGGCCAGTATCTTTCCGGAAAGCGGAAGATCCCGGTACCGAAAGAGCGGAAAAAGCCGACGGGATGGCTGAAAATCCTGGGTGCTGCCCAGAACAATCTGAAAAATATCAATGTGGACATTCCGTTGGGAGTTTTTACCTGTATCACCGGCGTTTCCGGATCCGGAAAAAGCTCGCTGACGAATGAAATCCTCTATAAACGGCTGGCAAGAGATCTGAACCGTGCACGGATCATCCCGGGAAAGCATAAAGAGATCCTCGGAATGGAACAGCTGGATAAGGTCATTGATATCGATCAGTCCCCGATTGGAAGAACGCCGCGTTCCAACCCGGCAACGTATACAGGAGTTTTTGACCTGATCCGTGATCTTTTTGCTTCTACCGCAGATGCCAAAGCCAGAGGTTATAAAAAAGGGCGCTTCAGCTTCAATGTAAAAGGCGGACGCTGTGAGGCCTGCGGCGGAGACGGTATCCTGAAGATCGAAATGCATTTTCTGCCGGATGTCTATGTGCCCTGTGAGGTCTGCGGAGGCAAACGCTACAACCGGGAAACACTGGAGGTCAAATACAAAGGGAAAAGCATCTACGATGTGCTGAATATGACGGTGGAAGAGGCACTGCCCTTCTTTGAACATGTGCCAAGTATCCGAAGAAAGATCCAGACGCTTTATGATGTGGGACTGTCTTATATCCGCCTGGGCCAGCCATCGACGGAGCTTTCCGGAGGAGAGGCACAGAGGATCAAGCTTGCCACAGAGCTTTCCAGAAGGAGTACCGGCAAGACGATCTATATTCTGGATGAGCCGACGACAGGTCTTCATTTTGCAGATGTGGACAAGCTGATCGAGATCTTGAAACGGCTGGCAGAAGGCGGTAATACAGTTGTTGTGATCGAACATAATCTGGATGTGATCAAGACGGCGGATTATATCATTGATATGGGACCGGAAGGCGGTGATCGTGGAGGTACGGTCATTGCCACAGGGACGCCGGAAGAAGTGGCAGAATGCCCACAGTCTTACACAGGTCGTTATGTGAAGAAATATCTGTAGGCAATCGCTTCGACTGTTCTGCCTTCAAAATAAAACGAAAACGCTCCGGGGGATTGCCGGAGCGCTTCTTGCTTTAAAAGGAAAGAGAAAAAATTAAAAAATTTGAGGGAGTACATCACAGCGTGTGGACACTGTGATGTGTGAGTTATGAAATATATCAACTCTTCGTTGATACAATTGTAGTATAACCGATATTTGTGTATAAAATGTGTTCAACATCAAAAGAAAAAATGAATTTTCTGAAGAAAAATGTTCTGTTTTTCTGAACAGGCAAAACAAAAACGCCCCGGGGATACCGGGACGTTCCTGCTTAAAAAGGAAAGAGAAAAAATTAAAATATTTTGAGGGAGTACATCGCAGCGTGTGGGCGCTACGATGTGTGAGTTATGAAATATATCAGCTCCTCGCTGATACATCTATACTATATCTCACATATGTGTTAGAAATATGTATGAAACCTAAAAAAAATATAAAAACCATAAAGAGTATAATAAGTCAAAGGAAAAAATGAAATTTTCTGATAACAATGAAGAAAAACAGAACGCTCCGGGGGATACCGGAGCGTTCTGTCTAAAAGGAAAGAGAAAAAATTAAAATATTTTGAGGGAGTACACCGCAGCGTGTGGACACTGCGATGTGTGAGTTATGAAATGTATCAGCTCTTTGCTGCTACAACGTTACTATACCCCGAAAATGTGTCCAAAATATGTTCATCAGATAAAGAATATATGAATTCAGGGGAAAGGGGGAAAAAGCCCTTTTCAATTAAAAGGAAGTTGGGTATAATGATTGCAAAGCAACGCGGTGGAAGACAGGATCCCGGATTTTTCGTATTGGAGCAGAAAAGCTGCCGCCGCACACCGGAATACAGGAAGGAGCGTTTTTAGATAGATGAATGCAGCAGATCTCGGAATTGATTTGGGAACATCCAGCATCCTTGTCTACGTGAGAGGCAAGGGTGTTGTTTTGAAGGAGCCTTCTGTGGTGGCCTTCGATAAAGACACAAACAGGATCAAAGCGATCGGAGAAGAAGCCAGGCTGATGCTTGGAAGAACACCGGGAAATATTGTGGCCATCCGGCCATTGAGAAAAGGTGTGATCTCGGATTATACCATTACAGAGCATATGTTAAAATATTTTATCCAGAAATCACTGGGAAGGATGTCTTTCAGGAAACCCAGGATCAGCATCTGCGTTCCCAGCGGGATTACAGAGGTGGAGAAAAAAGCAGTAGAAGACGCTGCATATCTGGCAGGTGCCAGAGAGGTGGCGATCATCGAAGAACCTATTGCGGCAGCAATCGGAGCAGGCGTGGATATTTCCAGACCATGCGGAAATATGATCGTGGATATCGGAGGGGGCACCACGGATGTGGCAGTGATCTCTTTGAACGGTATTGTAGTCAGTTCTTCGATTAAAGTGGCAGGTGATGATTTTGACGAGGCGATCGTCAGATATGTAAGAAAGAAATATAATCTTCTCATCGGTGAACAGACGGCAGAAGATATCAAGATCCGAATCGGAACCGCGGTGGAACGGCCGGAGCCGCAAAGCATGGAAGTACGGGGCAGAGATCTCATCAGCGGTCTTCCGAAAGTTATTCGAGTCAATTCGGAGGAGGTACGGGATGCGCTGAAGGATGCACTCTCCCAGATCGTGGAGACCGTGCAGAGTATCCTGGAGAGAACCCCGCCCGAGTTGGCTTCGGATGTGGTGGATCGTGGGATCGTCCTTACCGGAGGAGGCTCCCTTCTGAATGGACTGGAAGAGCTGATTGAGGCTAAAACAGGGATCAATACAATGACAGCCGAAGAACCCATGACAGCGGTAGCCATCGGCACAGGACGTTATGTGGAGCTGGTATCCGGCGGCAGAAAGCTGGATGCCTGATGGAGCACATTGAAGGATATGTGGATCATATCATTTACCGGAATCAGGACAATGGCTACACCGTCATGAATGTAGTGGCAGACGGAGAAGAAATCACCTGTGTGGGAATGCTTCATTATATCGGGGACGGAGAACTGGTTGAGATCAGCGGTCATTACAAAGAACACGCCACTTATGGACACCAGCTTCATATCGAGACTCTGAAGATCAAGGCTCCGGAAGATGAACTCTCTATTGAACGGTATCTGGGATCCGGAGCGGTAAAGGGGATCGGTGTTTCCCTGGCGGCCCGGATCGTCCGGAAATTCCATGAAGACACCTTCCGGATCATGGAGGAAGAACCGGAGAGGCTTGCGGAAGTCAAAGGCATCAGTGAGAAGAAGGCCCGGGAGATCGCAGCTCAGATGGAAGAAAAGAAAGACATGCGAAAAGCGATGATCTTTCTGCAGCAGTACGGTATTTCCACAACCTTAGGCGTAAAAATCTATAATCAGTATGGAAACAATATTTATCAGGTGATCAAAGAAAACCCCTACCAGATGGCAGATGATATCAATGGTGTGGGTTTTCGCATTGCAGACGAGATCGCATCAAAGGTAGGCATCCATACAGATTCGGATTACCGGATCCGCTGCGGCCTTCTGTATATTCTGCAGCAGGCTATGGGCGAGGGGCATGTCTTTCTGCCGAAAGAACTTCTGGAAAAACGGACGGTGGATCTTCTCGGTGTCAGCCTGGAAGCGGTAGAAAAGCACATCATGGACCTGGCAGTGGACCGGAAGCTGGTGGCAAAGGAGACCGGAGGCAGAGTCTGCGTTTATGGAGCGCAGGCTTATTATGTGGAGCTGAACACAGCAAAAATGCTTCATGATCTGGACATTTCCTGTGAGATTTCAGAGAGTGCCGTGCTCACGAAGGTGGCAGCTATCGAGAAACGGACGGGAACGGTTCTGGATGAAATGCAGAAGGAAGCGGTGGTTCAGGCTGCCGGTCATGGACTTCTGGTGCTGACCGGAGGACCGGGTACCGGAAAAACGACCACGATCAATACCATGATCTCTTATTTTGAATCCGAAGGGCTTTCTGTTATGCTGGGAGCACCAACCGGACGGGCGGCCAAACGGATGACAGAGGCCACCGGCTGTGAGGCGAAAACCCTTCACCGGCTGCTGGAAATCGCATCTGTTACGGAAAACAGTGCAGACAGGGGAAGCTTTGCGAGAAACCAGGAAAATCCTCTGGAAGCGGATGTGGTCATCATTGATGAGATGTCTATGGTGGATATTTATCTGATGCATTCCCTTCTTCTGGCACTTGTGCCGGGAACCAGACTCATCATGGTGGGAGACCGGAACCAGCTGCCTTCGGTAGGACCGGGAAGTGTCTTGAAGGACATCATAGAGTCCAAATGTTTTCCGGTGGTACGGCTGAACCGGATCTTCCGTCAGGCAACGGAGAGTGATATTGTCATGAATGCCCATAAGATCAACCGGGGAGAGCATGTGACACTGGATAACAAGAGCCGGGATTTCTTTTTCCTGAAAAGAGAAGATGCCAATGTGATCATCAGCGTGGTTCTGACTCTGATCCAGAAAAAACTGCCCAAATATGTCCATGCGGCACAGACGGACATTCAGGTGCTCACACCGATGAGAAAAGGGCTTCTGGGAGTAGAACGCTTAAATGAGATCCTGCAGCATTATCTGAACCCACCGGACCCGAAAAAACGGGAAAGAGAATACGGTTCCTCTAAGTTCCGTGAGGGCGATAAAGTCATGCAGGTAAAAAACAACTACCAGATCGACTGGGAGACGCGAGGTGCTTACGGGATCCCGATCGATAAGGGGCAGGGTATTTTTAACGGGGATATGGGGATCATCCGCGAGATCAATACCTTTGCCGAGCAGATGACGATCGAGTTTGACGACGGCAAATTTGTGGAATATCCCTTTGCCCAGCTGGAAGAGCTGGAGCTGGCCTATGCGGTTACCGTACATAAGTCACAGGGAAGCGAGTATCCGGCGGTGATCATCCCGCTGCTTTCCGGTCCGCAGATGCTGATGAACCGGAATCTTCTCTACACGGCAGTGACCAGGGCAAAATCCTGCGTAACGGTGGTGGGAAGTGAGGCGGTATTTAATCAGATGATCGATAATACATTTGAACAGAAACGCTATACGACTCTGAAAGAGCGGATACGCGAACTTGCAGGGGAGAGCCTTTCTGCAGATTGATGAAAAAAACAAAACGGATCTTCCGGTGGTTTACAGGGATCCTTTATCCACGACGCTGTCCCTTGTGTGGAGAGCTTCTTTCACGAAAGGAAAAACGGGTCTGCGACAGCTGCCGGCCCTTTGTGCGGCTCATAGAGGAGCCGTTCTGCCTGAAATGCGGAAAGCCACTGGCACGGCCGGAGCAGGAATACTGTCAGGACTGCCTGAGAAACAGGCGTCATTTTGATGCGGGCCGGGCTGCTTTTCCTTATCTTGGAAAATTCAGAAAAAGCATACGGGATCTGAAGCTTCATAACAAAAGAAGCTATGGGGCTTTTTTTGCGGAAGCCATGACGGCGGTTTTGCAGGAAGAAGTGGCTCAATGGGAGATCGATGTGATCGCACCGGTCCCGCTGCATCCGAAAAAACGGCGTTACCGTGGTTTCAACCAGGCGGAACTCCTGGCTTTTCCGATAGGCGAAGCACTGGGAATTCCTGTGATCCCGGATCTTCTCTGCAAAAGGGAAGAAACTTCTGAACAGAAGGAACTGGACCGAAAAAGCCGGCAAAAGAATTTAAAAAGGGCTTTTAAAATCGGCCCATATGATGTAAAATTAAGTAGAGTTCTGTTGGTAGATGATATCTTTACAACAGGCAGCACTGTGGATGCGGCAGCGGCTGTTTTAAAGGAAGCCGGAGCAGAAGCAGTATTTTTTCTGACTGCCTGTATCGGTACAGAGAGAGAAGGCGGAATGCAGGAAACAGAAGCGATAGGAGAAAGGCATGGCAAGAGAAAACCGGATCCGTATAATGACCGCTATAGCGGTTTATGAAAAGCGTCATAGAGAAGAACTTTCCGATACGGATCAGTGGTTCCGGGGAGATTATATCGGTGTCCGGATGCTGAAAAACGGCTGCAGGCTGACATTGGCATTCCTGATCGGCTTTGCTTTTTATGCGGTGCTTCATTTTGATGAAATGTTGGACCGTCTTAATTCCATGGATGTGCTTGGTTTGGCAGAGGGAGCCCTGATCGCTTACGGGATCAGTCTCGGAAGCTATCTGCTGCTCACTTATGTGATCTTCAGTATCCGTTATTATCAGGCAGAGAAGAGAAGACGTGCCTATGACAGGCTGATCGACCGCCTGGAAGCAGAGTATCAGAAAGAAGAAAAGGAAGTCTTTTCCACGGAGAACCGTAGGAAAGGACGGAACAGGAGCCGGGGACATGGTACAGAAAATCCGTGAGATCGTGCGGAACGTTTATGGAAAATATGATGTATGGCTGCGGGCGCTGGGGAAATTTTCCCTGGCATTTGGCAGCCTTCTTGTCATTCGGAATTTTATAGGCTGTCTGCCGGTATTTGAAAATATCCTGGTGCTTTTGATCCTGGCGCTGATCGCCTCTTTTCTTCCGTTGAATGGAACCGTGCTGATCTGTTTCGTTGTGATCTTAGGTCAGCTTTATGGCTTGTCACTCCCGGCCCTGGCGGTCGGAGGAGGAATCCTTCTGCTGGTGGTGCTTCTGTATTTCGGACTGGCCCCCGGCGGAGCACTGGCGTTTCTTTTGACACCGCTGGCGCTGGCCCTTCATATTCCACTGGTGGTTCCGGTGGGCTTTGGTCTTCTTGGAACGCCGCTGGCAGCGATCGGTATCGTGGCAGGAACGGTGAGCTATTATGGACTTCAGAGCGTGCTTCAGTGCAGCTTTGTTCCTTCGGATGCTTCACTCAGTACACAGGAATTGTTTCTGGAAGAAATGCAGACGATGCTTTCTGCTTTTCTGGGAAACGGAACGATGATCCTGACGCTGATCGCTCTGACAGCAGTACTGATCGCGGTATTTGCGGTAAGACGTACGGAGATCCGCTATGCCTGGCAGATGGCAGTGGGAACCGGGCTTTTTATCTATCTTCTGCTGGAGATTTTTGGAGTATTTACACTGGAGATCCCGGTCTCGGTGCCGGATCTGGTGCTTGGAGTCATAACTGCAGCCGTCGTGGGAACGGTTCTGCAGCTCTTTCTGTTTGATCTGGATTACCGGAGTACGGAGAAGCTGCGGTTTCAGGATGACGAATATTATTACTATGTGACGGCAGTACCGAAACGAAAACAGGAAAGGAGTGAAGATGAATGGACGCAATAAGAAATTTCTGGACGATGCATTTTTCATGGCTTCAGCTTCCGACTTTAAGTATCCGTTGGACAGACATCCTTGAGATCATCATCCTGTCCTTCTTTATCTATCATTTTCTGATCTGGATCCGCAGGACAAGAACCTGGGTTCTTCTGAAGGGGCTTCTGGTGCTGGTGTTCTTTATTTCGCTGGCATATATCTTTGAAATGGATACGATCAAATTTCTGATCACCAAAGGAATGGACGTGGCAATGGTTGCTGCGGTGATCGTTTTTCAGCCGGAGCTGCGAAGAGCACTCGAACAGCTGGGCGAGCAGAAGCTGCTTTCCAGTATTGTGTCTTTTGACGGACTGAAGGATATTCAGGAACGTTTCAGCGACAAGACGGTAGAGGAACTGATCAAGGGAACCATGGCCATGGCCAAGGTGAAGACAGGCGCCCTGATCGTTATCGAGAAAAATACGCCGCTGACGGAATATGAGCGTACCGGTATCCAGGTGGATGCGATCGTGACCAGTCAGCTGCTGATCAATATTTTTGAACATAACACACCGCTTCACGACGGTGCCGTCATTATCCGGGGTAACCGTGTGACATCTGCCACCTGCTATCTGCCTCTTTCCGATAATATGGAGCTGAGCAAGGAGCTTGGAACCAGACACCGGGCAGGTGTGGGGATCAGTGAGGTTACCGATTCCATGACGATCATTGTATCCGAAGAGACAGGTAAGGTTTCAATTGCTGAAAACGGAAGACTGATCCGATCGGTCACGGAGGATGAGCTTCGGAAATATCTGATGGTCACACAGGACAAATCCGTGGAGTCTCAGAAATTCAAATTATGGAAAGGAAAGGGAAAAGGATGAAAAAGCATTTGGGAAATAATCTCGGCCTGAAGCTCCTTTCCGTGTTTGTGGCAATTCTGATCTGGCTTATGGTGGTCAATGTGGATGATCCGGAGAAGACCAAGGCTTTTGTCATTCCGGAGCAGCGGATCCAGATGACCAATGTGGAAGAAGCCCAGGCCAGTGCGGAGCAGAATCAGGATGGGAAAAAGGTTTATAGTGTGGTGCGTGATGACGATGAAAGCGGAAATGTCACGGTTTATGTGACGGCACGGAGATCCGTGCTGGATAAGATCACTTCCGCAGATATCACCGTAAGTGCCAATATGCAGAATATGACTCTTCAGAATACGGTCCCTTATGAGGTGACAGTCCCTGGAGTAAAAAGAGAAAATGTACAGTGCTTTCCTGTGGCCATGCGGTTTGTGCTGGAGGATAAGAGTGAGAAAACCTATGCGATCTCTTTAAGCACAAGCGGTCAGCCGGCCAGCGGGTATGAACTGGGAGATGTGAAGATCCGGGAAGGGGAAAACATCATCATCGCCGGTCCGACCTCTATTACGAAGACCATCGATAAGGTCGGTGTCCAGGTGGATGTGAACAATCTGAGTGAAAACAAAACTGTGACCGGAAACGTAGTCATTACAGACCGGAACGGAAACAGCCTGTCCAAGACGCAGATGGACAGTCTGGAGATCAAAACCTCGAGAGGTGCACTGATCAAGGATAATGAAGTCAATGCAGTGGTGACTTTGTGGAAGGTACAGCAGAATATCCGGCTGAAGGTGGATACAAGCCAGATCCAGGTGGCAGATGGGTATATCCTCACATCTACAGATCTGACACCGTCTACCATCAACCTGGCAGGTTCGGATGCCACGCTGAATGCCTTGAACGGCGAGCTGGTGATCGAAGGGATCACCAATTATGCGGGAGCAACCGCGACCATTGAGCAGAACATTGATCTTTCTGACTATCTGCAGGATCATTACAAGAAAGCATTGAAGCTGGAGAGCGGCTCTGCAACAGCAGTATCCGTAAAGATCCAGATAGAAAAAGTGGGAACAACAACAGTCAGTGTTCCGGTATCTGATTTCAATATCGTTGGTCAGCCGGAAGGAATGAAGATCGTTCTGACACCGGCAGATAAATTACCGGTGGAGGTCCGCAAAGAAAGCGAAGATGCACCGGATATCACGGCAAAAGACATTTTGGTGACGATGGATCTCAGTAAATATCAGAACGAAGGAAATTATACTGTAGAACTTCAGGCGGAACTGCCGGAAGGGTATGCACTGGAATCTGTGCCCAGCATCAAGGTAAATCTGGAAAAGATAGAGCCGGTGACGGAGACAGAGACAGAAACAGCGGAGGAATGACAGATGGTAAGTCAGAAGGTAACGATAAAGAACCCTACAGGCCTGCATTTACGGCCTGCAGGAAACCTCTGTAAAGAGGCCATGCGCTTTAAATGTACGATCACCTTTTCTTTTCGGGAACTTACAGCAAATGCAAAAAGCGTTTTAAGCGTGCTGAGTGCCTGTGCACAGTGCGGTGATGTGATCGAATTCACCTGTGATGGAGAAGATGAGAAAGAGGCCCTTCAGGCGATCGTAGCGGCAGTAGAATCCGGTCTTGGAGAATGATAGAATAGAAAACAGAACCGGCTGAAAAAAGCAGAGATGCTTTTCTTCAGTCGGTTTTTTGAACGAAAAAAATCCTGCCTTTCTTTTGGAAAAGCAGGATTTTTTTATCAGCCCATGTAATCCGGTGCGTATCTTCTGTTTGTTGCATCCGTAGGATCGGTGGGATCTACGGTCAGGCTTTCCGGAACAGCCTGATAAGTCGGCTTGGAAATCGAATTCGGAATGATGTAGTCACCGACGGTTACGGTAGTTCCGGTGGGAACATTTTTGTAGATCCAGTATGCATCACCCATTCTCAGACGGATACAGCCCTGGGAAGCCTGCTGGCCGAGAAGGTTGTATTTATGTGCCGGGAATGCGTAATGGCTGGGAGCACTGCCCGGAAGAGAATGGAAGAGGATGTCGGAAGTAATGTGGGAACAGTAATAGCCCCAGGTCGGTCCGTTCAGCTCGTGGATACTCAGCTTGTCCAGAAGACGGAAGGTACCGGTTGGTGTTGCATTGTTCAGACCGGTGGAACAGAGGAATACCTTGATGGGGTAGCTTCCCTTGTAAACAGCAACCATGTTTCTCTGACGGTCAACCTTGATACTGTAGGAACCATCCGGGATCCAGTTGGTCTGACGACCCTCTGAATCAAAGGTGTAAGTAATGCCTCCGATGCTTACGGTCTTGCCGCGAACAGCTGCACCGCCGTTTCCGGGATCGAGGTAATAACGGTTGTTATTGTAGAGAACCCAGCCGGTAACGAGAGTACCGTCTGCATTTGCATAATAAATGTTGTTGTCCTGATTGAACCAGCCGGTTCTTGCCATACCGAAGGAAGTACCGCTGTATGCAGGTGAGAAGTAATACCGTTTGCCATTCAGCGTCTTCCAGCCGGTCTGGATCACACCGGCGGCATTGAAGTAGTAGGTCTTGTTGTCGATGGTCTGAAGACCGGTTACTCTTGCTCCGTTGGAATCACCGTAGTATTTCTTGGAGCTTACGGTGTACCAGCCGGTCTGGATCACGCCGTTTTTGTTGGAACGATAAGCTTTTTTGTCGGAAATGATCCAGCGGTTTGTTACCAGGATACCGTTGTTTTTGTTGAAATAATAAATCTTTCCGTCAATCTTTTTGAAACCGGTGGCCAGGCGGCGGAGACTGGTGACATAGTACTGTCTGTTCAGATAATCCTTATGCCAGCCGACACTCTGCAGCGGGTAATTTCCCTTTGTGGTGTCTACCTGGTAGTAAAGCGTCTTGTTATTGACAACTCTCTTACAGAGACCGGTCATTTCACCCTGGGCGTTGAAGTAATAGGAACGGGTCACACCGCCGATCTTGATGTTCTGCCATTTGTTGGTGCGGAGAAAACCGGAGGAGGTCACATAGTAGACCTTGGTTCCCAGACGGCGGCGTCCTTCTTTGGCCCAGCGCTGTCCGTAGCTGTTAAAGCCATAGTAGAATTTACCGATCTTTGCGACGCGGTTGGCAAGAAGCTTTCCGTTGTTGGATGGACCGGATACATAATAAGCTCTGGAATTGCCCTCTGTACGGATCCAGCCCTGTGCGGAAGCGATGGCATAGTTGCCATTCGGACCGAAGGTGTAATAGTAATCATTTCCGATCTTGATGCGGCCGGCGCTTTTGGTCTGAAGCAGAAGACCGTTCTCCGGATTGAAGTAGTAAAGAAGCTTGGTTCCCTGGCTGTTTGCGATCCACTGGAAACCGGTAACGGTCTTTCCGTCAATGGTGTAGGAACGGGAGCCGTCAGCATTATAGTGCCAGCCAGTCTCATTGGCTGTCTGTGTGTTTGTGGTGGTGCCTGATACGTCTTCTGCAGTAGCTCCGGCTGCTAAGGGTGCAGCCATGGTCAGTCCCAGCGCCATGCAAAGAACAGGCAGCATTTTTCTGATTCTCATATCATACCCCTCTCTTTCCGGATCTCTTAAAAAATCCGGTACCGGCGTCTGCCGGCTGTTTAAAAATGAAATGTTTGTTCACTCCTAATTTACTATAAATGAGGAAGGGATGCAATCTTTTTCTATAACCCTTAAGAAAAATGTAAGAATTAAATCCGCAGTTGACAGGCGAAAGCGAGATAACTATAATGGAATTATTACTGAATTATGAATAAAACATTACAAAGGAGAATCGAAAATGAGCAGAAAAAAAGCACTGCTGTGTCTGATCTGGGCTTTGCTGCTGTTGATGGTACCGGCAGTCGGCGTATCTGCGGCAACGGAACTGCAATATGTATATCTGACACCCAGCGAAAACGGAAATCAGACGGGTGTGGTCATTGCCCTGGATGGAGAGAAGGTAACCGAGGCTTCTCTTGATTACGGCAGCGGAAAGGTGAAGAGTTCGAAGATAAACGGGAATCATCTGGTCTTTCTGGTACCCGGAGCAGATATCAGTGAGAAAAATCTGAAAAGCGTCACCATTACCGGGACTTCCGGAAAAGAGACGATCCGTCTGAGCTCCTTCTTTCAGGCATCCGGTACCAAAAAACTGGATCCGGAGCAGGAGATCGAAGACAAAGGGATCGCATCCGGAAGAAGCATGACAGCCGGCGGCCTCAGCCAGTCACAGGAAGCATCCGTAGAGACCTGTACGGCACAGAATGCCGGAGAGATCGCTTCCACACTGGCAGCGGCCTCCATTCAGGCAGGAACTTCCTCCAGCCGTTCCGGCGCAGGCAGCAATATCGTCGTGGTGCTGGATCCCGGCCATGGCGGAAACGAAGCCGGAGCAAACAGGACCTGGAACGGTGTCCTTTATGAAGAGAAGGTGATCAATCTGAAGATCTCCAGATATACCAAGGCAGAACTGGAAAAGTATGCCGGTGTGACGGTCTATATGACCAGAACCGGTGATACGACAATGTCACTGGAGGACCGCGTGGATTATGCGGCAGGTAAAAAAGCAACGGTCCTTGTCAGCCAGCATATCAATTCCACGGAGAACAATCAGGATTCTGTCAGCGGTTCGCTGGTTTTTGTAGCTACGGGAAATTACCGGCCGGATCTGAAAAGCAAAAGCTGGGCACTTTCCAATACGATCCTGAGTGAGCTTTCCAAACTTGGTCTTAACAATCTGGGACTTCTGGTACGGAAAAGCGAGAACAATACGCTCTATCCGGACAAGAGCCTGGCAGATTATTACGGGATCATCCGCAGAAGTGTGCTGGCCGGCTTCCCGGGGATCATCGTAGAGCATGCATTTGTAAACAATCCTTCAGACTGTAAGAAATATTTTTCCAGTGATGCAGCCATCAAAAAGCTGGGTGTGGCAGATGCGACCGCGATCGCGAAATATTATGGACTGAAGCTGAAAACAGATACGCCGGACCCGGACCCGGATCCCGATCCTGATCCGACACCTTCCGGAACGGAGGGCTGGAAGGAAGAAAACGGTCATTATTATTACCAGAAAAGTGACGGCAGCAGGGCAGCATCCGGCTGGCTGAAACTGGAAGACGGGATTTATTATCTGGATGAAAACGGTTATCGCACAGAAGGCTTTATCAAAGTGGGTGAAAAGACGTATTATCAGGAGGAAGGAACCGGAAAACGTCTTACCGGTTTTCAGACGATCCGGAAAAAGCTGTACTATTTTCGTCCGAGTACCGGATCCATGCTTCATTTTGGCTGGGTGAGCATCAATGGAAAACGTTATTATTTCCACGAAGACGGTCATGCCCAGAAAGGACTGGCAACGATCAGCGGAGAACGTTATTTCTTCCGCACGGATGGTTCCATGATCCGGAGCAAATGGGTTTATTACTGGAATAACTGGTATTTTGCTTCCAGCAAAGGAAAAATATACCGCAACACCTGGCATTACATTGATAAAAAGCGTTATTATTTCAATGGCAAGGGCATTACCAAGAGCCGGAAAGACGTTCCGTCAGGCCTCTACACCAAAACAACCGTGGTAGAGCGTTAAGGAGTACTTGCCGAAAAGACAAAAAAATGGTATGATCTTATCAACGATCGAAAATCTGTAACGAAAAAGGAGATAAGAATGAAGCAATTGTTCCTGGGAGGGATCAGTCTGGGCGTTCATCTTTATTTCTTCCTGGCTTTCGGAAGCCTTTTCCGGAAAATCCTTGGGAGGAAAAAGGGATGCAGCTGGTATTCGCCGCCGTTTACACCGGTGCTCGGACTTTTCCTTTACTACGGTTTCTTTGAAATCCTGGCTCTGCCCATGACATTGCTGCTGGTACCGCTGCACGTTTTGACGGTTGTCTGGGGCGCAGCCCTGGCAGCTGTCGGACTGGCAGCGGTTTTTTTGTGCGGCAGAGACTGGGTGAAGAGTGCCAGAAACCTACTTGAAGTGTTCCGGTGCCAGAAAATCATCTGTATTCTGGCAGGGCTTCTCACACTGGGACAGATGATCTATGTGGCGGCTTATGATCTCAATGCTGCGGACGCAGCATTTTATGTCGCCAATATCAGTACTTCCCTTTATACCGATACGCTGGGAAGATATAATCCTTATACCGGTCTGTTAAGTTCTGTTTTTTATGTGCGCTATGTGACAGCTGCCTGGTATCTGGATACGGCGGCTTTTGCAAAGGTATTTCAGGTGCATCCCATGGTCCTTGCCAAAACGGTCAATCCCGTCATGTGGACATTTCTGGCAGATCTTGTGTATTATCAGCTCGGATATGAGCTTTTCCGTGGAAAAGATCTCCAGGCGGTGAGAAAAAAGGCGGTGGCTTTCCTGGCAGCTGCGGTATTCTTTTTCTTCCTTGCAGGAAATCAGGAATTTTCCGGCTTTCTTTTTTACCGGGCATATGAAGGAAAGGCCATGCTGGAGGGGCTGGTGATCCCCTTCCTGTTTCTGCTTTTTGTACGTATTTACCGGGATCCGGAAGATCATCTGGCCTGGTGGACACTTTTCTTTGTTTCACTGGGAGCAGTCTGCCTCAGTACTTCTTCCATGACCGTGGTACCGGCCGCTGTGTTTGCCGGGATTCTTCCGACTGTGTTGAAAAAAAAGAAAATCCGGCCGATGATTCGTGCCTTTCTGACCATTCTTCCGGATGTGGCGGTGCTTATGCTTTATCTGGCGGTCAAGCTGAGAATTGTAACGCTGGTGGCAAAATAGGAAAGGAGACAGACCGTTATGAGAGGTTTATCTGTGGCAGAACAGGGACTTTGCTTCATCTTTGACTGCTTTGTGAAATATCAGGGAACCTGGACCTATCTAATCCTGGGAATTGCTGCCATCCTGCTGACCCTATTATATAGGAAGAAAGAAGCGGAATTTCTCTTTCTCTGGTATCCGCTGGTTCTGCTTCTGACCATTTTTAATCCGCTTTTGATGAACAAAGTGATCGTAAAGCTGGACTTTGAATCGGAGTTTTACCGCTTTTTCTGGCTGATACCTCTGCCGTTTTTGCTGGCGTACGCCCTGGTAGAAGCAGGCAGCCGGCTGAAGAAAGGCTGGAAACGGGTGGTTCTGATCGCAGCTGTCGGAGGGCTGGTGCTTTTCTGTAATCAGTCTTCCCTCAAACAGATCGCCACGATCTGTATTCCGAAAAATGTCTATAAAGTGGAAGATGATCTTCTGAGCGTGGCAGAACTGATCCATCGGGACAGTACGAAAGAAGAGCCGAAGGTGGCACTGCCGCTGGAATACAATCTTCAGGCGAGACAGTATGATCCGTCTCTTCGTCTGACCATTGAAAGAAACAAAATGATGTTCTGGCTTGGAATCGATACGGCAGGATCTTATACCGATGAGAATCAAAGCTATCGTTACCAGTCGGATATCATGGATGTGATCTACGGAGGGCGGAATACCGAGCCTTCTGTTCTGAAAAAAGCGCTTGCGAAAACCAGGACGGATTACCTTGTGGCTTATAAAAAGAATGATGTCCATGAGACGATCCGTGAGGCCGGCTGCCAGGCAGTAGGGGAGACTCCGGAAGCAGTGGTATATCTTACCTCATATGGAAAGAAGCAGAAAGAATAAACTTCCAATGGCGGAAAGGTTGTTTTTTCAGTCATTCTAGTGTAAGATATACGAAGCAAGTTCAGAGCATTTCATCTTAACGGACGTGTCGCCCGGGACTTTCATAGCAAATCACTTTAGGGGGGAAGACCTTGGAAAAAAGAGAAAAATACAAGCATCTGCTCATGTTTCTGGCTTCGGCTCTGATCATGGCGATCCAGATCGGCGTTTTTGCATATATGTGGTATCATCATTTTGAAAAGAATATGCTGAGGCACTACTGGCACAGAGGAAACTATGTGATCATTGCGCAGTATGCCCTGCTTTTGTTTCTTTTCTATAAGCTTTACGGAGGCTTCAAGGTAGGTTATCTCCGGGTGTTTGAAGTGCTGTATTCCCAGATCCTGTCAGTGCTCTGCGTAAACTTTATCACCTATCTTCAGCTGTCACTGATCGGCCACTGGAAGTTCGGCCGTAATATAAACTATCTGCTCCAGATGACAGGTATCAATCTTATCGTAGTGGTGGTCTGGGTATTTTTCATGCGCTGGGTCTATGCAAGACTTTATCCGCCCAGACAGATGCTGATGATCTACGGCAAATACAGCCCCAGGGATCTGGAAAAGAAGATCGGTACACGGGAAGACAAGTACAATATCTGCGAAGAGATCCATCTGAGTGCAGGAGAAGAGGCTATCAAAGCGAAGATCCTACAGTATCATGCGGTGCTTCTGGGTGATATCCCTGCCCATGAGAGAAATCTGTTTTTGAAGTTCTGTTTTGAAAACAACATCCGCTGCTACAGTGTACCGAAGATCTCTGATATCATGATCATGAATGCAGACCATATTCATCTGTTTGATACCAGTCTGCTTTTATTCAGGAACCGCGGACTGACTGCAGAGCAGCAGTTTGTGAAGCGTTTGATGGATATCGTGTTTTCTCTTCTTGGTCTGGTGCTGGCTTCCCCCTTTATGCTTGTGATCGCCATTCTGGTAAAGGCCTACGACGGCGGTCCCGTGTTTTACCGGCAGCCAAGACTTACCAAGGACGGGAAAGTTTTTGATGTACTGAAATTCCGGAGCATGCGGGTGGACTCGGAGAAAAAAGGCGCCCGCCTTGCCATGAAGAATGACGACAGGGTCACTCCGGTTGGAAAAGTGATCCGGAATATCCACTTTGATGAATTGCCTCAGATCTTCAACATCCTGAAAGGGGATATGTCTCTGGTGGGACCGAGACCGGAACGGCCGGAGATCGCAGCACAGTATAAACGGGAAATCCCGGAATTTGACTACCGGTTAAAAGTAAAAGCAGGTCTTACCGGCTTTGCCCAGGTTTACGGCAAATATAACACCACACCCTACGACAAGCTGAAGCTGGATCTGACATATATTGAAACGTATTCCTTTGTGCTGGATATCAAACTTCTTTTCCTGACCTTTAAGATCCTTTTCCAGAAGGAGAATACGGAAGGTGTGGAACAGTGGCAGGTCACTGCTGCCACGAAGGAAAAAACCGGGAAGGAAGAAGAAAAATGAAAAAAGTATCCGTGATCATTCCGGCATACCGCTGTTCGGCCACTCTGCGTCAGGCAATTGATTCCGCCCTGATCCAGGAGGTACCGCTGGAGATCCTGGTGCTGGATGACTGTTCCGGGGAAGATATCGAGGGAATCGTAAAGGAATATGGAGAGGAACCAAGGCTCCGTTATCTGAAAAACGAAAAGAATCTCGGAGCTGCGGCATCCAGAAACCGGGGAGTCCAGCTGGCGTCCGGTGATTATGTGGCTTTTCTTGATGCAGATGACTGGTGGGAACCGAAGAAGCTTGAAAAACAGCTGAAGCTTCTGGAGGAAACGAAGGATGTTCTGGCCTGTACCGGAAGACAGCTCTGTTCACCGGAAGGAGAAGAACTGGGAAAATACATTCCCGTCAAAAAAAGGATCACTTATCAGGATCTGCTCCGCCATAACAGCATCAACTGTTCTTCCGTACTCTTACGCCGGGATGTGGCACGGAAATATCCCATGGAGCATGAGGACAGCCATGAGGATTATATTACCTGGCTGAAGATCTTACAGGAATATAAGACGGCATCAGGGATTAATGAACCACTTTTGAATTATCGCCTGACTTCAAAGGGAAAGTCGGGAAATAAACTAAAATCTGCCGGAATGACCTTTAAGGTCTACCGTTATATGGGCTTTGGAATGGGAAGATCCCTCTGTTGTTTTATCAGCTATGCCCTGAACGGTATCTGGAAATACAGGTGAGAAAAAAGGAGGCTTCTTTATGATAAAGGTATCGGTGATCCTTCCGGTTTATAATACGGAAAAATATCTTCGCCAGTGCCTGGAGAGCATTGAGCATCAGACATTAAAGGAGATGGAAGTATTTTGCGTGGATGATGGTTCCAGTGATGGTTCTGTGGAGATCATCCGTGAATATGTGGAAAAAGACAGTCGTTTTCACCTTCTTGAGCAGAAAAATGCCGGCGGCGGTGCTGCCAGAAACCATGGAATGAAAGAGGCACAAGGAGAATATCTGATGTTTCTGGATTCCGATGATTTCTTTGAGCCCTGTCTGCTGGAACGGATGGCAGAGCGTCTGGACGAGACACAGGCGGATATCAGTGTCTGTAAGGTGCGCTGCTGGCATGAGGACCTTCAGTTTTTTACGGATGAACATGCAGCCATGCGGGAAGAGTATCTTCCGGAGAAAGAGGTATTTGATTATCACGATATGCCGGAGTATATTTTCAATACCTTCCACAACTGGCCCTGGAATAAAATGTTCCGCCGTTCCTTTGTGGAAGAGAAGAAGCTTTGCTTCCAGGAGATCCGCCGGACCAACGATCTCTTTTTTACCTGCTCTGCACTGGTAAATGCGGAGAAGATCACGACTGTGAAAGAATTTCTGGTAAATTACCGTGTGGGTATCACGGGGAACTGCCAGAGTACGAACACAGCGACACCGCTGGATTTTCATCGGGCGTTCTCAAGACTGCGGGAATATCTTCTGGAAAAAGGCTGTTATGAAGAGGTAAAGAGAAGTTTTATCAATCACGCCATTGACGGCTGCGTGGCAAACCTGCTTTCCCAGGAAAAGAGTGTGCAGCAGGAGACACTTTATCATCAGCTGAAAGGCGGCCTTTTCAAGGCACTGGATATTGCCGATCAGCCGGCAGATTATTATTATGACTATAATCAGCGGATGTATCATTTTTACCGGACCATTATGGATCAGGATTACGACAGCCTTTTAAGACTCCGTATCCAGGATCTCAAGGATGAGAGGGATAACTGTCTGCATCTGAACCATATAGAAAAGATGGGCATTATCCACAGAGATGAGGACCGGATCCGTCAGCTGGAAGCAGAAAAAGCGGCTCTGGAGCGGGAAAAAGAAGATTTAAGAGCAGAAAAGGCAGAACTTCAGTATGAGGTTCAAAATGTTTATGAGTCCTTCTCTTATAAGGCAGGCCATCTGGTGACATCGCCTCTTCGTGTCTGCGCCCGGGCTGCCAGAAAAGCGGTAAATACAGAAGAGAATCACAACAGACGGAAATAACAAAACAGACCGGGAGAAGATAACAGCCCGGTCTGTTTTGTTCGTAGATACACGCAACCTGCGTTTCCTTGACAGTATATTTACAGATATGTTAAAATATGATGATACTAATATAGAGAATGAAAGGGAGTACCAATGGATAAACTTCTGACAGTGGTCATTCCTGCTTATAATATTGAAAAATATGAGGAACAGTGCTTAAGTTCCTTTGTAAAGCCCAAAGCACTTCCGGAGATCGAAGTACTGGTCGTTAACGACGGTTCTTCTGACCGGACCGTCGAGATCGCAGAGGGCTATGTGAAGAAATACCCGGAGATCTTCCGGGTGATCAGTAAAGAAAACGGCGGACATGGGTCTACCATCAACCGTGGGATCCAGGAAGCCCGTGGAACGTATTTTAAAGTGGTAGACGGAGATGACTGGGTGGATGGCACAGCCTTTGCCCGGCTGGTGCGTTTTCTCCATACGACAAAGTCGGATTTTGTCGTCAACCGTTATTATTGGGTGCACAATCAGACCGGAGAGAAAAAGCTGGAATTTGAAGAACCTTTTCCGGGTGTCAGTTATGGAAGAGAGTATGCTTTTTCGGAGGTCAGCGGTAAGACCTTTCTGAAAATGCATGCATTGACCATAAAAACAGAATTGCTGCGGAAAATCCCTCCGATCGATGAGCATTGTTTTTATGTGGACATGGAATATGTCCTGTTTCCGGTTCCGTATGTGCGGACGGTGACTTTTCTGGAAGAGATCGTCTATCAGTACCGGATCGGTCTTGCCGGACAGAGCATGGACATGAAGAGCATGCAGAAAAATGAGGTCAATTATAACAGGGTCTTAAACCGTCTGCTGGCTTATTATGAAGAGCAGCAGAAAAAAAGAATACCGGCCTACTGCCTGACGTATCTGGAAAACAGTCTGGGGCGGATGGCAGCTACGCGCTTTAAAATCTTTTTAAGCTTTCCTTATGACAGGAGGATTCCCGGAAAAATGAAAGCTTTCGATAGAAACTTAAAGAAATGTTATCCCAGAGTCTATGCGGCTGTGATAAATAAGCCGGTTCTTCTTTTGAGAAAGAGCGGCTATCTCATCTATCCGGCAGCACATCTGGCATTTTACTGGAAAGAAAGGATAAAAAAATAAATATGAGTATCTGGAAAGAACGGCTGCAGGTCTTTTTTCAGTATAAAGACCTTCTGTTTCAGCTGGTACAAAGAGATGTGAAACTGAAATACCGCAGGAGTTTTCTCGGTTATGTCTGGAGCGTGTTAAATCCGCTGCTGATCATGCTGGTCATGACCGTGGTGTTTTCCACGATGTTCCAGCGGAAGATCACGAATTATCCGGTGTACCTGATCACAGGCCGTACCCTTTTTGAATTTTACAGTACCTCAACGAAGGCGGCTATGAGGTCGATCCTGGGTAACGGGACCCTTCTGAAAAAGACGTATGTGCCGAAATACATTTTCCCGCTGGCAAAAGTAACCAGTTCTCTGGTGGACTGTTTCTTTTCTCTGGGAGCCATGCTCATCGTTATCGTCTGCACCAAAGCAAAGATCAGCTGGTATCTTCTGCTGTCCCCGATCATTCTGGTTCAGATCTATATTTTCAGTCTGGGAGCAGGCTTTTTCCTGTCAGCGATCAATGTCTTCTTCCGTGACATGCAGCATATCTATCAGGCTGTGATCACGGCCTGGATGTATGCGACTCCGCTGTTCTATGATCTTGACAGTATCAAAAATACAACGGTGGTACTTGCGATCAAAGCATTCAATCCGCTGTACTACTATGTGGCAGGCTTCCGTGATCTGGTTTATTACGGAAGATTTCCGGGACCCAGGATTTTCTGGGGAGGCTGGATCATTGCGTTTCTGGCTCTTGGCATCGGTCTTTTCTATTTCAAGAAAGTACAGGATAAGTTTATCCTTTATATCTGACGGAGGAACAGCATGAGTGAAGAATATATCGTAGATGTGGATCATGTGACGATCCGTTTCAATCTGGCCAGCGAAAAAGTGGACAATCTGAAGGAGTATGTGATCCGTCTTTTAAAGCACCAGCTGATGTTCCAGGAATTTCTTGCAGTAAAGGACGTCTCCCTGAAGATCCGTCCGGGAGAAGCCTGGGGGCTCATCGGTATCAACGGTTCTGGAAAATCCACTCTTTTGAAGGCGATCAGTGGTATTATGAAGCCGTATAAGGGAACGATAACCGTGAGGGGAAGTATTTCTCCTCTCATTGAGCTGGGAGCCGGCTTTGATCCGAATATGACAGCCCGGGAAAATATTTATCTGAACGGCGCGGTGCTTGGCCATTCCAAAAAATTTATGGCAGAACATTTTGACGAGATCGTGGAGTTTGCAGGAATCGAAAAATTCCTGGATTCCCCCATCAAGAACTTTTCTTCCGGTATGAAAGCGCGCCTCGGTTTTGCCGTGGCAACCGTAGTGAAACCGGATGTCCTGATCGTGGATGAGGTGCTGGCAGTAGGAGATGTCCGTTTCCGTAAGAAATGTATGAAACGAATGGAAGAGCTTCTGGGAGGCGGTACTACGCTGCTTTTTGTTTCACATAACATTGAGCAGGTAAAGAGCCTCTGTACGCATGCCCTCTGGCTGGATCATGGAGATACCGTGATGGCAGGACCGGCAGAAGAGGTCTGCAATAAATATATGGAAGCAATGGACGCGGCAGACGCGAAGGAAACAAAGAGTAAAAAATAAACAGAATTGATTGAAGAGAAATGGAGAAAAACAAGGTATGGATATTAAGCAGGTACTGTTACCGGAGGAGATTGATACCGATGAACTTCTGTATTACCGGAAGGATGAAGAGCTGGTAGAGACCGGAAAGGACGGCAGCCTGATCTTCCATAAGGGAGGAGCAGCTGATTTTAATACGTTTTTCAACAGTTTTTCCATTGGAAAATGGAGAAAATATACCGTTCTTGAGACAGTTTCATTAAGCCTGAAGCTTCAGGGAAGCTTTACGGTTTATCTGAAACATCATGTATTAAACAAAGGTCAGGTGAAAACCAAGATCCTGGAAGAGCAGACGATCCTCAGTGCAGAGCCGAAGGTCTTTACGTTTGATTTCGGTGACGGACAGGACAAAGGCATTTATTCCTTCAGTCTGAAATCCAATGCACACGGTTCCCGCTTCTGGGAGGGAAAATATTTTGAAGAAGTCCGTGTACCGGTGAATATGAACATAAACATTGCGGTGGATATCTGTACCTTCAAACGGGAAGAGTATGTGGAACGGAATATGAATGTGCTGAAAAAGACCATTCTGGAAAATCCGGATTCTCCTCTGTACCGCCATCTTTATGTGCTGATCTCCGATAATGCCAAAACGCTGGATCAGGAGAAGATCATCGGCGAGAGTCCCTATATCCAGATCAATCCGAACCGGAATGTGGGCGGTGTAGGCGGTTTCACCCGCGGGATCATCGAAGCGATGAAGATGCAGAGTGCAAAGGATATCAGCCATGTGCTTCTGATGGATGATGATGCGGTGATCCAGCCGCACAGTCTGGAGGTCAACTATGTCTTCCTGTCTCTGATCAAAGAAGAGTACAAGGACTATGTCATGGCCGGTTCTATCATGCGTATCGACGAACCGAATGTCCAGTATGAGCTGGGAGCACGCTGGAACCGCGGAAATATCGTGGCTCAGCGCCATTACATGGATATGAGAAAGCTTAAGAATCTGCTCTGGAATGAAGAAGAGCAGGAGCCGGCGGAATACACCGGCTGGTGGTATACCTGCTATCCGTTAAGTGCGCTGGATAAAAACAACCTGCCGCTGCCTCTTTTCATCCACAGAGATGATGTAGAGTATGGCATGCGTATCGGAAATGGTCATTTCATCTTTATGAACGGACTCTGCGTATGGCATGAGGCTTTCGAAAACAAGATGCAGGGACCTCTGGAATATTACGATATCCGGAATCTTGCCATTGTCAATGCTATCCATCATCCGGATTATGGTCCCAGAGAGTTTAAAAAGATCTTTACCCGCTGGGTCATCAACAACATTGTCCGCTACCGCTATAACTATGTGGATATGAACTTCCGTGCGGTGGAGGACTTCTGCAAGGGTATGGACTGGTTCATCCAGCAGGAGGCAGAACCTCTGCATAAAGAGATCGCAGCCATGAATTACAAAGGCCAGAAAAAAGAGGAGTTTTACGGCTACAAGGGAGTCAAAGAATCCGATTTTGACTGGAAAGTCCTTTCTGATCCGGCACAGCTGGCAGCAGTGAAAAAAGGAAAGAAATATTTCCAGATCCTGACGCTGAACGGCTATTTCCTGCCGTCGAAGAAGGATAAAGTGCTGGTAATGCCGCCGTATAACAACATGTATAAGATGTACAGGATCCCCGAGGTGATCTATACGGATGCAAACGGAAACTGTATCCTGACCAAACGAAGTGCCAGAAGAATGATCTCCTGCTTTATCGGTCTGTTTAAAATGTGGCGGTTTATTGATAAAAATTACGATACAGCAAAAGAAACTTATGCAAAACGTTATAACGAGCTTACAAGTATGAATTTCTGGAGAAAATATCTGGAGCTGTAAAGAGGAAACAAGAGGGAGACGAATGGCAGAGACAACCAAATACGATGTGGCGGTTTTAGGGCTCTGGTGGAGCAGCAACTACGGAAGTATCATGACCTACTATTCTCTTTACCGTTTAATAGAATCTTATGGATACCGGACCGTGATCATCGACCGTCCGGGGATCGGGCCGGATGATTTTCTGTTTACCACAGACGGAAGACGATTTCAGCGGGAACATTTTCCGGTGACGCCGGTCTTTCAGTTCCATGAACTGGGAAAACTCAATGATTACGCAGACTGTTTTGTGATGGGATCTGACCAGGTCTGGAATTTCGGTATCTGCGAAAAATATCAGGGAGCCTTCTTCCTGAAATTTGCAGCGGATAATAAGAAAAAGCTTTCTTATGCCGCTTCCTTCGGCCATCCGGGATTTTTTGCACCGCCGGAGGCCATAGAGGAGACAAAGCATCTCCTGGAACGCTTTGACGGGATTTCTGTCCGGGAGAGCGGAGCTGTGGATCTGATGCGGGATACGTTCGGCATTGTGCCGGAACGGGTATTGGATCCGGTGTTTACGGTGGATCCGAAGATTTTTGAGGATCTGATGAAGACCTCCCGGGCTGCGAAAGAGCGGGAGAAGAAAAAAGAACCCTTCCTCTGTACCTATATCCTGGATCCGACGGAGGAAAAAAGGGAAGCGATCCTCCATGTGGCAGGAGAGAAAAATCTGCCCATGGTCCATATGCTGGACGGCTACACGGAGAATTTTGCAGCAAATAAAAAGGCCATGCATCTGGACGGGGTCGTGGAAGATCTGAAGGTAGAGGACTGGCTTTATTACATTTATCATTGTGATTTCCTGATCACAGATTCCTGTCATGGAGCAAGCTTTGCCATTCTTTTCGGCAAGCCGTTCATCTGTATCGGAAATGCAGCCAGAGGACTTCCGAGGTTTGAATCCCTGGCTGGTCTTTTTCATCTGGAAAAACGCTTTATCTATGACGCGGAAGAGATCGAGAAGCGGCCGGATCTTCTGGAATCCATTGATTACCGGGAAGTCCATGAGATCCTGAAAAAGGAGCGGAAACATTCCAGAAAATGGCTGAAAGACAAGCTGGAAGCTCCGGTACGGAATGAAGCTTACCAGGAGCCGGAGAAATCACTGGCGATGAAGGCGGTACTGAAGCTTTATAAAACGGTACGGCCATTGATCAGTGACAATACCAAGGCCAGACTGAAAGCAATGGCCCGAAGAAAATAAGGAGAAGAGCATGAAATACGATTATCTTGTAGTAGGTGCCGGACTTTTCGGCGCAGTTTTTACTTATGAAGCGAAAAAAAGAGGAAAAAGTGTACTGGTCATCGACCGGAGAGATCATATCGCGGGAAATGTTTATACGGAAAACGTGCATGGCATCAATGTCCACCGCTATGGCGCCCATATTTTCCACACCAGCAACAAAGAGGTCTGGGATTATGTGAATCAGTTTGCAGAATTCAATAACTACATCAACTCTCCGGTGGCTGTCTATAAAGATGAGCTTTACAACCTGCCTTTTAACATGAATACCTTCAGCAAACTCTGGGGGATCCGCACACCGGCTGAGGCACAGGCAAAAATCGAAGAGCAGAGAAAAGAACTTCACATTACAGAGCCGAAAAACCTGGAAGAGCAGGCACTTTCCCTGGCAGGCCGTGATGTTTATGAGAAGCTGATCAAAGGCTACACCGAGAAACAGTGGGGCCGTCCCTGTACCGAGCTTCCGGCTTTTATCATCAAACGCCTTCCGTTCCGTTTTATCTATGACAACAACTATTTCAATGACCGTTACCAGGGTATTGCCATGGGCGGTTACACGAAGATCGTGGAGAAAATGCTGGATGGTGCAGATGTGAAGCTGAACACCGACTATTTTGATTTTATCAAAGAGAATCCGGATATTGCGGAAAAAACACTGTTTACCGGCATGATCGATGAGTTTTACCAGTATAAACTGGGAACTCTTCAGTACCGTACCGTACGCTTTGAGACAGAAGAGCTGGAGATGGAGAACTATCAGGGAAATGCGGTTGTAAACTATACAGACCGTGAAGTTCCTTATACCCGTATCATCGAGCACAAACATTTTGAGTTTGGCAAACAGCCGATAACCATCATTTCCAGAGAGTATTCTTCTGAATGGAAACCGGGTATCGAGCCGTATTACCCGATCAATGATGAGAAGAACAATGAGCTTTTTGAAAAATACCGGGAACTGGCTGACCAGGAGAAGAACGTGATCTTCGGCGGACGTCTGGGCAACTACAAATATTACGATATGGATAAAGTGATCGCAGCAGCCCTGGAACTGGTAAAAGAAGAACTGAACTAAACGAAAACACCCCGGGAGGTAGATCCAATGTCAGAAGAAATAAAAGATATCCGCATCGTGCCGGAATCAGAGTGCTGCGGCTGTGCCGCCTGCGCCAATGCCTGCCCGGTGGATGCCATCCGCATGGAAGAAGGAAAAGAAGGCTTTGTTTTTCCGAAGGTGGATTTAAACACCTGTATCCAGTGCGGAAAATGTGTAAAAACCTGTCCGGTACTGGAGATCGACCGGCCAAACCGGAAAGAGCCGGATTGCCGGGCAGCTTATGGACAAGACGAGATCCGGAGAGTCAGCTCTTCGGGAGCCGTCTTTACCCTGCTTGCAGAAGCTGTCTTCCAGAAGGGCGGCGTGGTCTATGGTGTGGCGTTGAACGATGCGTTTGAGATCGAGCACCGCCGGATCACCTCCATGGAAGAACTGGCAGCTCTTCGGCGGTCCAAATACGTTCAGAGCCGTGTGGGACTTTCCTACCGTCAGGTAAAACAGGACCTCAAAGACGGAAAGACGGTACTCTTTTCCGGAACACCCTGCCAGAATGCAGGACTGAGAAAGTACCTTGGAAAAACAGATACGGAAAATCTGATTCTGGTCGATATCGTCTGCCACGGTGTTCCTTCTCAGAGCGTTTTCAACGAATATCTGAAAGAACGTTTCCCGAAAGGCGATCTGAAAGAATTCCTCTTCCGTACCAAGGATGCCGGTCAGAACTGTATGGTCTGTCTGGCAACCAGAAAGGACGGCAGCAGGGAGATTAGTGATATCAGCGAGGATGCGTTTGAAAAAGGCTTCCATAAATCGTTGTTTTTAAGAGAATCCTGTGCGCAGTGTCATTTTGCGGCACCGCCCAGACAGGGAGATCTTACCATCGGTGATTTCTGGGGACTGGAAAAATACAATCCGGACTACAAGGATCCTCTGGGCGTTTCCGAGGTACTCTTAAACAATGAGAAAGCCGACCGGATCTGGGCAGAGATCAAGCCGAAACTCAAATTCGACGAGCCGGTTCCTGTGGACTTTGCTGTGAAGCATAACCGTTACCGGGCAAAAACAAGGATCCATCCGGACCGGGCGAAATTCTTTGAACTCCGGGGGCAGGCGCCTCTTTCCGTGGTAGTGGATGCTGTCCTTGAAAACTGCTCTCTGGAAGAAGTGAAAAAAGCCAGGAAAAAAGCAAAGATCAAGGGAACTATCAAAAAAATGACACCGGCTCCGGTGAAACAGCTGGCAAAGAAGGTTCTGAAAAAGATTCGATAAACAGGAAAGTGCAGGTTAGAGATATGAAAGATCATTACGATGTGGGAATTTTAGGCGTCTGGTACGGATGTAACTACGGCAGCATCGCCACTTACTATGCGCTGCAGCAGACCATTGAAAAACTGGGCTACAGCACACTGATGGTACATTATCCCCGGCTGAAGCCCGATGACGGGCGTATGAAAGGCCGTCATTCCATCCGGTTTGCAGAGGAGCATTACGATATCAGTCCGTCCTACCATGTGTCTGAGATCGGCGAGCTGAATAAATATTGTGATGCCTTTGTCCTCGGCTCTGACCAGCTCTGGAACTACGGCGTGACCAAAATCTTCGGTCACAGCTATTTCCTGGATTTTGCCGGGGATGACAAGAAAAAGATCGCCTATGCGACCTCTTTCGGAAGCGGAGATTTCCAGGCACCTGAGGAATTTACAGAAAAAGCAGTCCGCTGCATGCGCCGGATGAATGCCATTTCCGTCCGGGAGAAGGAAGGCGTGGATATCTGCCGCCGTGTGTTTGGCGTGAAAGCCGATCATGTGCTGGATCCGGTGCTTATGGCCGATCCTCATGTTCTCGGCGATCTGGCGGACAACTGCGGTCTCGATGAAAAAGAACCCTATATTGCCACCTACATTCTGGATCCGACACCGGAAAAACGAGAGGCACTTCTTCATGTATCCAAAAAACTGGATCGGAAGCTCATCAATATGCTGGACGGCTGGTATAATAAGTTCCCGGCCAATAAGAAAAAGCTGGATCTGCCCAACACCATCGAAAATCTCCAGGTGGAACAGTGGCTTTATTATTTCAAGAACAGCGATTTTGTCATCACCGATTCCTTCCATGGAACCTGCATGGCGATCCTTTTTAACAAGCCCTTTATCGCTATCGGAAATCCGGCAAGAGGAAGTTCCCGTTTTGAATCCCTCCTGGGAGCCTTTAACCTCTGGAACCGCTATGCAGAGCGACCGGAAGACATCCTGAAAAACGATGTTTTCTTAAAGCCTGTCGATTATGCACCTGTAAACGCAGCCATCGAGGCTCAGAGAAAAACCTCCCTTGCCTGGCTCAAAAACGCCCTGGAACAGAAAGGCGGAAACGTCCTCCTTCCCCTCAGCTATCGTGCAAAAAGCTGGCTTGGCCGGAAAGTCTCCAGTGGGAAGTATCTGGTGAAACGGGTGGCGAAGAAGATTTTGAGACGTGGATAGTCATACGGGTGTGTTTTCGGAAACTTTTGAACCTTTCGGAAAAACTTTCTGAAGGTTTCCCGTTTGCAAGAGTGACAAAATTCAGTTGTAACAGTTAAGTATTATGGAAACAGAAGAGGTTTATCTGATATGCCGGATATTTTAAAGAAAATTCTGAAAGAAATACTTGTATTGCTTCTTATTATCGCTGCGTCTTTTGGAATTGAACTGCTGGTATTCAATTACCGCACCTTTGTAAAAGGTGAAAAGGCAGATATTTTCTATCAGCAAGGCAGCGAAACACCGGAAAGTCTGGAAACAGTGGAAGAAATGGCTCATGGTGTCCGGTTGGTGATGAAAGAACCGACTTATATAAAGAAGCTGCAGGTGGTCTTAAATACTCCGGAAAAAGTGGATTACACCTTTTATGTACGGTATGATAATAGCTTTAAAACAGAGGAATTGGAAAAAGTAACAGATGCTTATTGGCCGGAACTTGGAAGTGGCTTTTCAAATATAGACAAGGATGTGAAAGTACTTTCTCTTGCTTTTCCAAAAGGAGTGGAACTGAAAAGCATTCATCTCTACAGTATTACTGCAATGAATAAATATCGACTGCTGTTTCTGATGATCGCTCTTTTCTTTATTTATGTGATTTTTACAAAAAAACAATGGTTTAGCAGGCATTTAGACTGGATTACAGCGGCTGCAATCCTGATTCTTGGTTCTTTTACAATCTTTTCACAGGGAACCAGTGAAAACGGCTGGGATGAACAGATCCATTTTAAAAATGTTTATCAACTGTCATTTGTCGGTGGAGAGATCAAAAGCAATGATACGTATTGGCTGATGTGTGAACGCCTGACAAAGGACAGATATAATACGGCAGAAGAAAAAGAATTGTTGACACAGTACCTGAATGATAAATATCATTCCAATGAAGAAATGATAGAAAATAGTGTCGGTTTCAAATCTTCCTATACAGGTTATCTTTTGCAAGCCTTTGGCGTCTGGCTTGGACGACTGATGAATCTGTCTTTCAATCGAATGTATATGCTTGGGAAGTTCATGAATTTGTTACTCTATGCCATAGGAATGTTTTTTGCAATCCGATTGATGCCGAGAAAAAAGGAAATAATCGCAGCACTGGCCATGGTGCCGACACAGGTTTATATTGCTACAACCTACACTTATGATGTGACATTGAATGTATTTATGATGCTTGGAATGGTCTTGTGGCTGAAAGCGATTCTGGAAGAAAAAACAAATGCCATCAGATACCTTCTTGGAAGTGTACTGGCTTTTGGCTTTGGGTCTCTTTCGAAAGCAGTTTATATTCCTATGATCGCGGTATGTTACTCTGTACCGGAGAGGGCCTTTAAGGACAAAAAACAAAAAAGGTTGTTTTTTATTCTTGTTAGTGCAGTGCTGCTTACGGTTCTTATGACCTTTATCCTTCCTACACTAATCTGGAATGCAACCGACCAGATTGGAACCACAGGTGATCCAAGAGGCGGCGATACGGACGTGGTCCTGCAGCTTCGGAGTATTATGGCTTATCCGCTACAATATATCAGGCTGTTTTTTAAAGAAGTGTTCAGAGAATTTGGCCGTTACTTTGCAGGCACACCGGGGTTGGCATTCTTTGGCCGCATGAACGAACTTTCCTCCAGATGGAATTATATACTAATTCCCTGGATTTTTGGTATGACTTTCCTTTCCAGGAAAGAAGACTGTTGGGTATTGGAGAAGAAATATAAAATCTCTCTTGGAGTGATTCTCTTCGTGGTACTGGGACTGATCTGGAGTGCACTCTATCTCTCTTATTCACCAGTAGGAGCCACCCACATTAGCGGTGTCCAGCCAAGATATTATTATCCCCTGATGCTGCCATTGATGCTGCTTTTGGGTAATAAACGATGTGTAATTGATATTTCTCAAGATGTTTATGGAAGAATTGCAGTGGGAATACCGGTTATGCTGATGCTGTTGGGAATGTATGGAAATTTTTTTATGCAATAAATTTGTGTTGTAAATAAGAAGAGTAAAAGGTTTCAAGATTAGAGGGGAGACAAGGAATGAAAGAACTAACAATTATAGTTCCAGTATATAATGCAGAAAATCACATCGCGAAATGTTTAGACAGTATCTTGCCACAGTTAAAAGAAAAATATGAACTTTTGTTAATAAATGATGGTTCCACAGACAAATCAATGGATATACTAGAGTTATATCAGAAGAAAAACCCAAAATCTATAAGAATTATTGATAAAGAAAATACTGGAGTAGCAGAAACCAGAAATCTTGGAATAAGAGAAGCTAGAGGAGAATTCATTTGTTTTATAGATAATGATGATTATGTAGATAAAGAGTATTTTTCTACATTTTTAAATGCTATAAATACTTCAGAAATGGATTTGGTTATGGGAGGTTATAGAAGAGTAGGGAAAAAAGAAATTAAGTTTGTGGTGAAACCAGTCGATTCAAAATGGTTTAAGTTTACAGTGCCGGCTCCGTGGGCCAAAATTTATAGGAAAGAATTTCTTCTCAAAAATGAAATAAAATTTTTAAATTATAAATCAGGTGAAGATATTTATTTTTGTCTTGATTTATTTGCGAAAACAGATAAGATAAAAGTAATTGATTATATTGGATATAATTGGTTCTACAATGAAGAAAGCGTTTCAAATACAATTCAAAAAGGATTTAATAAAAAAATTGATGTAGTAGAACTTATGAATAAGCTTTATAGTGTAGGAAAGAATAAAGACGAGTATTTTCAGTACTTTTATGTAAGGTATTTAGTATGGTATTTATTATTTTCAGGAAAAACTGCTTCAAAAGAGGATTTTATGAATGAATACGTACGAGAATTCAGATGGTTGACAGAAAAGAAAATTCCTATAAAATATCCGTTTTATTCTTCTAAACTTAAAGGGGAAAGAATAAGCGTAAGACTCAGTGTTGCAATATTCTTGATGTTACATAAAGTACATTTAATTGGTTTGTTTGCTTCTATATTTTGTAAAAATTAGATGACGTTTGCTATTTCTGAAAAAATTAGTTTGAAAATATAACGATGTGTTTTTTGAAAAGTCAGAAAGGAACGAGTAATTATGCTATTTAATATAAAAAAGAGAAAGAGTAGAAGATTATTATTAAATATTGTATTTGTATTAAGTCTGGAAACTTTAGGAAGCCAGACGGCATATGCAGAAAAAAATACAAATTATATAACCGTTCAAGTTTTTGATAAAATATATTCTGGAATATTTTCAGGAAAAGAAGAGAATGGGATGCCAGAAGGAAAAGGAAGCGTAGAGATAGAATTTAATGAAGAGAAGTGGAGTCTTTCTGGAGAATGGGAAAATGGAAAACTCGAGGGAGATGCTGAGATAAAAAACGAGGATGGAGCAATTATATATGTAACATATGAGGAAGGGGTAGTTAATGGAGGAGTAAAAGAAGTTTTAGCAGATGGAAGTTACAAGGTGTATAAATGTAATCAAGGTGAAAAATATGGAAGCGTTTATGAATACTCACCAAACAATGAATTGATAAAGAGGGACTGGATATATGAGAATGAAATGATTAGTTCTTTAGCTGAAGAAGCATCAGAGTTTACTTATGAAGAATTACTTCAGGATCCGGAAACTTATAAAAAAAGAATAATGAAATTGACCGGAGAAATCGTTGCTGTCTATAATACAGACGGGGAAGCGTATTTGAAAATTTTAGGAGAAGATGGAAATATATATTGGGGATATTATAAAAATACACTTGTAAATAATTATAAACAAGCCCGAGTTCCTAATTTTGAAATAGGAGAGATGGGAGATTTTTATGGGACGTTTGAAGAAGTATGTTTATTATCAACAGATGCTTTGTATAATACAAAAAGTATTTTAAATTTAAACCCTAAAAGATTTGATTCTGTTTCAATAGCAATGGCTTACAGTAGTATGTTGCAATATAAAGATTCTGATCAGGGAGAGAGAAATACTGCTGTGCTAGACAGAGATTTCTATAATTCTTGTCCGAAATTAGAATTATTTTATGCTGAGAAAAATGGGTTTGAAGATATAAATAAAAAAGAATTATCTATGGACTATAAGGAAATTTGTGAATTTCCTTATCTTTACAGTGGAAATAAGACACAAATTGAGGGAGTTGTAAGACAGGAAATTATTAATTACGCAGATGAAGAAAAGGTATATGCAGCGTTTTTATTAGAGACAGATAAGCATGAACTTTATTATGTTACATATTATTTTGAGGATGAAACTAAAATTCCTGTGGTAGGTAATCGAATAAAAATAAAGGGAGTTTTAAAAGGAAATTATAAAACACTTTATTATGATGAAAAGGAAATTAAAACATTTTATTTATTAATGCCAAGAGTATCTGTTGTAGAAGCAAATTAGGCGGTATTTGTTTTATGAGGATTGACGTGAGAAAATATAAAAAAATATATTTAATTGGTTGGCTAACATTTGTGATAGAAGTTATGTTATTCTTTTATTTTCTGGCATTTCCGGTTATAGAAGAAAATGCTTACTATTTTAATACAGACAACATTGAAAAACTAGGGAAAGCAGGAGGAATAACAAATAGTAGGACGAATGTACTTTCAATTCAGGCAGATGGAAAAAAAATAACAAGCGTTATGGTCAGTTTTTATATAGAACAAGATTCTGAATCAGGAAAAATTATATATCAGGTCTTTCATGGGGAGAATGAAATATCTGAGGGTGTGTTTGAATTGAAAAATTTAATAAATGATAGCACTTCACCATATTTAAGCAAGATACCTGTTAATATAGAAAATACAGAGGGAATAAAAATTGTTTTTAAAGGTTCAGATATTTCATCAAATGTAAAAGTTGGTTTATATATTGACGGCTTAAATACACAAAGCTATGTGAATTTAAATGATGAGAGTATAAATAGATATCAAGTTCCAGTTTTTCAGTTAAATACATACAAAAAAAGTTACCCATATCAATGGGATTTATTACTTATAATGACCATCAATGGAATTTGGATTGTATTACTTAAGGAGAAAAGGTATTATGAATTGCCTCATAAATAAAGTAGGGAAGATTGGAAAGATAAAAAAATGGTGCATAGGATTTATCTGTTGCTTCTTGATAACAGCAAGTTTAGAAGTTTTGTTTAATATGCATTCTATATTTGAAGGCTATGAAGCAGTATCTGTTTTAGCTTCTATGAAGGAAAGAAATGATTTTGGTATCAATATATATAAGTTGGATTTGGAAGAGCCCATATATATAAAATCAATTTCTATAATGGGAGATTTTAAGAAAAGTGGAGCATATACGCTTTTGTTAAATGAGCAAAATATGTTTGGAAAAGAAATAGAATCTCAAGAAGTGGATGATTTTAATGCTGCATATCAGATAGCTTCAACAAATATCAATAAAAAGATATCTTCTTTAGAGATTCAAATAGGCGCAGATCAAGGAGCTGAAATTCAGGATATTATTATTTCAAATTCATTTGAGGTAAATAAATATCGGTGCCTATTAAGTTTTGTGTTTTGTGTACTCTTTCTTTTGATTTTATTTGTTCCAAGTATGTTAAAAGAAAAAATAGCAGTTTTCTATGTCATAACTTCTTTATCGGTAGGATGTTTGATGATTCTATTTGCAGGTGGAAGGTATGTTGCATGGGATGAAGAAATTCATTTTTCGAGTGTATATAAATTGGCTTCAGATGATACAGTTAATTGGAATAAAGCGGCATATATGGTAGCGACCAAAAATGTGCCTGACTCTAATACAAAGCTGGAAGCAGCAGAAATTCGGAACTATTTAAATAGCGAAGGCTGTAATTGGGAAAAAGTAGAAGATAAAGAGTCTTTATTTGTAGAATATGCAAAGAGACCTTTTGTATTTATGGCAGTTTTTTATCAACTTGGAAAAATCTTGAATCTTCCATTCACCTATGTATATATGCTAGGAAAACTAGGAAATCTTTTGTTCACTACATTGCTTATTTATATTGCCATAAAAATTGCAACTAGGAAAAAAACATTTATTGCTGCAATTGGAATGATGCCTACAGTTATTTTTTTAAATAGTACCTATACATATGATGGTACGATAATCGCGAGTTTGATTTTAGGCTTTGTTCTTTGGATGAATGAAATGGAGAGTGACAGAAAAGTAGATGCTAAAAATTTAATATTTATTATAGTGCTATTTGTTTGGGGATCTTTTTCTAAAGCTGTCTATATACCTGTTATCTTGCTGTTATTAATAATCCCGGCAGATAAATTTTGTATTTCTAGAAAAAAAGTAGTATTATTTAAAATTGGAGTAGTCGGAGTATTTCTTCTACTTATGGGAACCTTTGTTTTGCCGGCTATTTCCAATACAGTATCTGGTAATCTTTCATATGGTGGAGACAGTAGAGGCGGAGATACAAGTACAGTAAGGCAATTGATATCACTTTTGAGTCATCCAGTTTCTGCAATGAAATTGGTTTTTGCTAATATTTTTTCATTCGAAAATATGGGAAATAGAGAATCGATACTTGTAGATAATAATGAGATGGTGACAAATTTATTATTTTTGAATTTATCATCTTTTGGATGTCTTCATGAAAAATGGAGCATTTTGTTATTACCAATATTATTTCTTTTGTTTTTTGTTGATTCCGAAAATGAGAATGCTAGTGTAAAAATAAAATTTACAACAAGAATCTCTTGTGGTTTGGTTTTATTTATGGTGGTAGGTTTAATATGGGTTGCCCTTTATCTTGGTTTTACGCCGGTAGGCAGTGATTATATTACAGGGGTACAAGCTAGATATTATTTGCCAATTTTGATGTTGGGAGCATATATTTGTTGGAACAATAAAATAATAAGTAGAATGAATACACTTGTCTATAATAGAATTATTTTTACAGGAATTACGTGGCTGCTGTTTCAATGCATCTATAAATTGTGTCTTATTCCGCATTATTTATAAGATATTTAAAGGAAAGGTATCGTTGATAAGGATTTTAGAATGGATAATAATATAAGTAAGGCATTCATCTGGAATACATTAGGTAGTGGTGTTTATTTAGGCTGTTTATGGCTGTTAAATATACTGGTTGTACGTTTTGGCAGTTATTCAGAAGCAGGAATCTTATCGTTAGCTATTTCAATTGCAAATGTAGTCCAAAGTGTTTCACTGGCGGGAATACGAAATTATCAAGTTTCTGATGTCAAAGAACGATATTCGAATTATACATATATTTGCGTAAGATATATTACTGCTTCTATTGCATTTGCAGGATGTATTTTTTTCTTGCTGATCAATGCTTATAGTAGATATCAAGTACTGTGCATAATAGGTATGTCTGTATACCGAATGATTGATGCTCTAACAGATGTTTATCATGGAATATTGCAGAAAAAATGGAGGCTGGATATTGTAGGAAAAGCTCTTGCTATTAGAGGTGTCCTTATCGTATCCGTATTTATAACTATTCTTTCTATAGGAAAAGATTTACTGCTGGCTATTATTGGAATGACCGTGGTATCTTTTGCAGAGTTTATCGTATTTGAATTACGAAAAACCAAAAAAGTCGATTCGATTATAAGGAAAGTAAATAAAAATGACATTATTTCGCTTCTAATTTATTCAATACCGCTGACGATATATTCCACATTATTAAACGCAATTACTGTAGTTACAAGATATTATATAGAAGCTATTTGCGGAGAAGAATTATTGGGATATTATGCATCTATTTCTTCCCCTGCGATAATCGTGCAAGTCGCAGCAACCTATATATTTACACCATTAGTAGGTGTTTTTGCCGAACTTTATAGAACGAGAGATAAAAGAAATTTTGATAAATTAATAATAAAATGCCTTGGATTGGTTTCAGTTATTATCGTGTGTGCTCTGATCTGCTGTCAATATCTTGGGGATTGGGGATTACAACTATTGTTTGGCAAAGAAATTTTGAAACATTCCTATCTATTGCAGCCAATAGTTATTTCAACAGCATTAATGGCTGTTATATTGTTCTTGTCAATGTTGCTTATTGTAGTTCGAAATATGAAAATTTTGGTATTTGGAAATCTTGTCGGGTTTTTGATTAATGTTATATTTGCACCTGCCTTAATTCGTAAGTATAATATGCAGGGAGCAAATTATATTTTAATTATATCATTGCTTATTGATATGATTATTTTATCAATTGGATTGAGATATTCTGAAAAAAGAACTATGAAAAGTGAAAAATGACTTTATCTTCTAAAGAAGAATAAGAGGAAAGGAAAATAAGATGATTAAACATACTTTTGTAATATGTGCATATAAGAAAAGTGAGTATCTTGAGGAATGTATTTGCTCTATTTTGAAACAGACAATAAAAAGTAATGTACTTATTTCAACGTCTACCGACATTCCATTTATAAGAGAGATGGCAAAAAAATATGATATTCCTTTGTATGTAGCCGAGCATAAATCAGATATAGCAAAAGATTGGAATTTTGCATATAAAAAAGCAAATACAAAGTATGTTACTATTGCTCATCAAGATGATATATACGATGCAGATTATGCCAAAACAGCAATTTCTATGCTTGAAAAAAATAAAAAACCATTAATATTTTTCTCGGATTACTATGAAATAAAGAATGGAAGGAAAGTTGCTGTTACAAAGAATCTAAAAATAAAAAGAATTTTGCTTTATCCATTAAGAGCGGAAATACTTCAGAGTAGAAAAATAGTAAAAAGAACAGCCTTAGCTTTTGGAAATCCTATTTGTTGTCCGGCGGTTACTTATGTAAAAGAAAATTTGCCTGAAGAGTTATTTAAGCAAGGATATAAAAGTAATATTGACTGGGAAGCTTGGGAACTTTTATCAAGGAAAAAGGGTTCGTTTGTTTATCATCCCAAAAGCCTGATGGGACACAGAGTTCATGAACAGTCAACTACCACAGAAATTATTGGCTCTAATCTTAGGACTCTGGAAGATGTAGAAATTTTAAAAAAATTTTGGCCGGAAAAAATAGCAAAAGCAATTGGAAAGGTTTACAAAAAATCCGAAGAATCTAATAATGCATAAAACGGAGGAAAAAACAAATGAGTGTATTACTAATTATTCCCGCATTTAATGAAGAAGCATCTATAGAAAATGTAGTAGATAATATTAAAAACAATTTTCCACAATATGATTATGTAATTATAAATGATGGATCAAAGGATCGCACTTCTGAAATATGTCACAAAAACGGATATAATATTATAGATTTACCGGTAAACTTAGGTTTGGCAGGAGCTTTTCAAACCGGAATGAAGTATGCATATCAAAATAAATATGATTATGCAATCCAATTTGATGCTGATGGACAGCATAGAGCAGAATATATTGAAAAAATGTATAAAGAAATTGTTAAGGGGTATGACGTTGTAATTGGTTCTCGATTTGTAACAGAGAAAAAACCATTTTCAGCAAGGATGATAGGAAACCGTTTGATTAGTTGGGCAATAAAAATCACAACGGGAAAAATAATTACAGATCCAACGTCGGGAATGAGACTTTTTGGAAGAAATGTTATGCAAGAGTTTGCATATAATATCAATTATGGACCAGAACCAGATACGATTTCTTTCTTGATAAAAAAAGGAGTAAAAATATCAGAAGTACAAGTATCAATGGATGAAAGAGAAGCTGGAGAAAGTTACTTGAATTTTACAAAATCTATTTTATATATGTTAAGAATGATGTTGTCTATTTTGATTATGCAGAATTTCAGAGAAAGACCTGTAAAAAAATAAAAAGGAGAATGAGCTATGTCAATTTCATTGAGAATCTTACTGGTTTTAATTGCAATATTAAGTACATATTCTATGTTAAAGAAAATAAAAAAGTTTAAACTTCAGATTGAATATGCAATTTTTTGGATTGTATTTTCGGCATTTTTGGTTATTTCGGCAATTTTTCCGGAAGTTTTTAATCTGTTTTCGAAAGTATTAGGTGTTTATTCGCCTGCAAATCTTGTATTTGCGTTTATTATCTTTGTTTTATTGATTAAAGTGTTTTTTATGACAATTGAGTTATCTCTTCTTGAAACAAAACTAAAAGAATTAGTACAGCATATTGCTTTAGAAGAGAAGGAAAATGATGCGAAGGAAAATAGTGAAAAAAAAGATTGATTTTCAAACAAGCAAGATACCATGTAAAAAAGTACAAGCTGCTATTCTTTTAGTACTTGTACTTTTTGTTAATATCAGTGCATTGAAATCACAAATGAATGAGAATTATATTTTTTCGTCAGGAATGCTTTATCAAGATAATCCAGACTGTAAATTTACAGAAAGATTCACAAAATGTTCAGATGAAATGGTTCAGTTTTTTGTTCCGCAGAAAGAGAAGCTAGAAGAAATTCAAATACGTTTTGCAATAAATAATCCACAAGATGATGACGGAAAATTAAAACTGAAGTTTCAATTGTGTGATTCAAATGAAGAATTATTATACGAAGAGGAAATTGGAGCAGACAGTTTTGAAGATTGGCATGAGTATGTATTTTCAGTAAGAACGAAAGTAAATGTTGGAGAACAATATCAACTGAAATTTACTCAGTCAGGAATAAAACAGGGAAAAAACAAGGTTTATATGAAATGTTTTATTGCCCCGGAGAGTGCCAGAGAAAATATATATTATACATTTAATGGAAAAAAAGAAGAAGGAAATATTGAGCTGACATACGTATATAATTATAGCAATCTTACTCCATTCGTTTGTTTTTTGATATTTGAAGGGGTTTTAATATTGTTGTTGGTTATTTTGAAAAATATCTATAATAAATATGATAAAAAGATAAATAAAAAAATAAATGTTGCTTTGTGGATTGTAAATGTTCCAGTTGTCTTTTTTTTGATACAACTTATTGCAACAGAATCTGCTAGTGTAAGAAAAGAATATGTATTGCTAAATCTTTTGATATATTATGTGTTTTTTAGCTGGTTGGCGATTCTATTTAAAAAAGTAAAAATATCCATTATAATTATGGATACATGTATGTTTATTCTTGCACTGGCTGAATATTTTGTAATGAAATTTAGAGGACAAGCAATGACACTGTTTGATATTGTGAATATAAAAACAGCAACTACAGTTGCAGGTTCTTATAATTATGATATTTCATTACAAGTATGCACTTATATATTGTGTTTCTTGTTTTTTATTGTGTTACAGTTGCTATTCCAAAAAGGGGAAATCAGTGAAAATAAGAAGAGGCGGACGGTACGTTATCTGTTGTGGTCTGGGTATAGTTTGATTCTGGTTATAGTAGGGATTAATCTTAATAATATTGAAATTTTTAGCGAACTGAATTTATGGAATATTTCTAGTGATTATAACGAAAAAGGATATATATATACGCTCCTTGCAGAAGGCCATTACATGAAGGTAAAACGACCGAAGAGTTACTCTATAAAAAATGTTGAAGAGATTGTTGATAATCTAACGAGTGATAAGGAGAAAGAGAAAAACTTAATAGTTCCTGAAAATATAATAGTTATTATGAATGAAAGCTTTGCAAATTTGGAAGTTATAAATGAAATAGCTACAGAAGACTCTATTTTGCAATATATTAAGAGTCTTGATAATGTCAGCAAGGGATATCTTTATGTACCTGTTTTTGGAGGAGGAACAGCAGAAACAGAATACGAAGTTCTTACTGGAAATTCAAAGCAATTTCTTCCTGCGGGAAGTTCAGCATATGGATTTTATACACACGATCCAGAGTATGGACTGACGTATACGTTGCGACAGCAAGGATATTACTCAATTGCTCTACATCCATTTGATGGGACAAACTGGAATAGAAATGTGGCATATCAAAAAATGCAGTTTGATAAATTCTTTTGTCTGGAAAATTGGGAAGATAAAATTAGCTGTCTGCGATGGTGTGCAGATGATAAAAGCGCATATGATAAAATAATACAACAAGTTGAAGCAAAAAATAAAGATGAGCGTTTATTTGAGTTTTGTGTTACGATGCAAAACCATGGGAGTTATGATAAGGATAGTTCTGGTGATTTTGTGCCTACGGTGGATTTAAACTATGATAAAGAGTATCCGCTTGCGGAAACATACTTTTCAGCAATTAATGTGTCTGATCAAGAATTAAAAAGATTACTGGAATATTTTAAAAATCTCAATGAAACTACAATGGTAGTTATGTTCGGAGATCATCAACCTGCTATTGAAGATGAATTTTATGATGAATTATTTGGAAAAAAGGAAGAAAATCTAACAATAGAAGAATTAGAAAAGAAATATATGACCCCATATATAATCTGGTGTAATTATCTCTGTGAGACAACAGAAGAAAATATGAGTTCTAATTATTTTGGTTCTTATATTCTTCAAAAAGCCGGTTTGAAGATGAGTTTATATGAAAAAAGTCTTTTGTCGATCAAAGAAATATTGCCAGTTATCAATAGAGGTAATGTGCAGGATAAGAATGGTCAATGGTTTGCTATTGATGAAAATTTGCCGGAGGAATACAAAAAAATATTAGAACAATATGAGAATATGCAGTATAATAACATTTTCGATCATAAGAAAAATGTTGTACAGGAGCTAAAGTGAAGATTGATATAGCGAAGTCTTGTAGTTGCAAAAAGACTGTGTGTATAGTAGAATAAAAAAGATTCTAGGCTTAGAAGGATGGTGATGTGGCATGAATGAAATCTATATAGAAAACTTTGGACCTGTAAAGGAAGCAAGGGTTTCTTTGGAAAAACAGATGCAGCTTTTTATAGGAGCGCAGGCATCAGGAAAAAGTACTATCTGTAAAGTCGTCTATTTTTGTCAGAAAATCAGAGATTATACGCTGGATTTTTTGATGGATGCAAATCAGTTTACTTATAATCACGAAAATGAATATTACAGTATTTACTTAAAATATCTGACCAGGCAGTTTATGGGATGCTTTGGAAAGACAACTCATATGCCACGATTTAAAATCACATATAAATTTAATGATAAGAAAGTAACAATACAATTAAATCGGGACGGTTATGTTCGTTTTCTGTTTGATGATTTTCTGAAAAAAAGCATACAGGGTCTTATTGATGAGTCAGCGAAAATGTATCTGGTTGATTTGAAAAGTAAGGAGATAAGTTCTGTTTTAGACAGCATGACGGCACTTGCTATGCTAAAAAAACAGATAAGCGCAAGACTTCAAAAACTGTTTGAGAATGACCGTGATATTGTTTATGTTCCGGCAGGCAGGAGCCTTTTGGCAATGATGTCAGAGCAACTGCATGATTTTTCCATTGCAGATATGGATTTGACGATGCAGGAATTTATAACCTTGATCAGAAATACAAAAAACCGTTTTGGCAGTAAGATTCCCGACATTGTGAAAGAATATACAAAAACGGTCAGTGGTCAGATCAATAACAGCTCTCTGGATATGGCCTATGAGTTGATTCATGAAATTTTTAAAGCAGATTACACTAGTGAGACAGATGGAGAAAAAGTTTACTTTGATGATTATCATTGGGTAAAACTTATGTATAGTTCTTCCGGGCAGCAGGAAGTGTTATGGATTTTAATGCTTTCATTTATCTTTATATTAGAAAAGCGAAAATGTTTCTTCATAGTAGAAGAACCGGAAGCACATTTATTTCCACTGGCACAGAAAAAAGTCGTTGATTTACTGGCGTTGATGTCAAATTCGACTGGCAGCAGCGTGATTATTACAACACATAGTCCTTATATTTTGACTTCGTTAAATATTTTACTATATTCAGATAAGATAGAGACTCGCTTTAAAGGAAAAAATGGAACGGTTATTCCCAAAAGCCTACGCCTTCCATTTGAAAAATTTGCAGCTTTTAAACTCACCGGTGAGTCAGATTTTCCGATCAGTTTAATGGATGCGGAAAGTCACATGATAGATACAGATTATATCGATGAAGTTTCTTCACTTACAAATAAAGAATTAGAAGAACTTATGGAGATGGAAGGATGAAATGTGGACATTTAACAAAATGTGTTGAGAGCCAGTTAAATGGAGAAAAAGTAAAAACATGTGTTAATGACATCAAAAACTGTATAGTATCTTCTGATAAAAGGTCAAATGTGAAATGTGAAGAGAGAAAAAAGAAGTACATTCTTGAAAATACAAACAAGAATCAGGTGATTTTGTATAAAATGGATGGTGGAATTATTTCTCTGGATAAATCAGTTGATGCAGGTCTTTGTAAGTGCGATTATCTGTTTGTTTTAAATACGGCGGTGAGAGATGCAGTACTGGTGGAATTAAAAGGGGTAGATGTCGCACATTCTTTAAAACAGATAAATGGAGCATTGGAGCAGTTTAAAGACTTTTTCAAAACAACAGCGCATGTTTATGGAAGAGTTGTAGTTACATCGTCAACTCCTAATTTAAAAGCTAGTCCATCTTATGTAAATTTAAGAAAAAGGTTAGAAAAAGAATTTCATGGTAACCTAAAGATTACAGAAAAGCAATTAACAGAGAAAGATGTGGATCTTGCTAAAATATAAGGAAATAAAAAAATGGAAAAAGAAAGAAACCACCTAATCGACGCGATCAAGTGTCTGGCCTGTTTTGGCGTTGTCATGCTGCATATGCCTGCCGTAAAATTTCAAAAAGAAATCATAGATATCCAGGATATGCTGGGACGTTGTGGCGTTCCTCTGTTTTTTATGATATCTGGTTATTTTGCGGCAAAGCACGTAGAAAAGGATCCGGGTAGCAGCAGATGGTTTTTTAAAAGAGCAGTAAAAATGCTGCAGCAGTTTGTGATTTTTGAACTGATTTTTCTTGTATGCTATTGTTTGAACGGTTTTGCATCACTTGCGGAAACAGGTACTTTTTCTTTCAATGGCGAGGCAATCTGGAAATTAGTAGTGTTTAATGTACCGTTATTCTCCGGGATTTTATGGTATCTACTGGCTTATGCTTATTGCCTGGTAATCTATGGTATAGCCTCTTATTTTAAAAGAGGTTACCATTTTCTTACTGTGATTTCTCCGGTACTGTTATTGCTGTATTATCTCCTGGGAAAATATAGTGTGATTTTTTTTGATGCGAAATTACCGTATTATTGGAGCAGAAATTTTCTCTTTGCCGCAGTCCCCATGTTTACCATAGGTTTTAACATGCCAAAGATAAATATCAAATGGCTGACTGATCGAACGATTATGGTATTCTCTCTTCTTTCGGTATGTTTGCTTTTTGCAGAAAGCATGGCTTTTCATGCGAATCCATCGATTCAGGGAGCAAATAATTATATTTTTAATACCGTGCTCGCATTTCTTGTGATATATTATGTGACGCATGATCCTCAGATCACGGTTTCGGAGAACAATATTCTGGCAGTGATCGGAAGAAAGTATTCTTTATATATTTATGCGTTTCAGGGAATTGCAGCTAAACTTTGCTCCATAACAGTAAAACTGATCTTAAAGCTGGACAAGAATACAGGAACCTTTGCAATATCTTTTTATCATAGGACAAAGCCCATTTGCGTATTCCTGATGGGACTCCTGATGGCATATGTATATGTAAAAATGATAGAAATCTTAAATGTCCGTTTTATAAGGCGAAATAAATAAAGAACAGTTGCTTCGATGGTGTATCATGGAGATCAGAGGAGGGATGGAATGACGTTGATGGTAGATAAGGAGCAAAATAAGAGTTTTTTCCCGACCGTCATTTCTCTTGGAAATACAGGTTTTGAATCTATTCGGGAAAACAACAGTTTTTACATCGACAAAACTGCTTTTATACAGGAATGGTGGGAAAATCAGGATGTTGCAACGCTGATCACCCGACCGCGCCGTTTTGGAAAGTCTTTGAATCTGAATATGCTGGAATGCTTTTTCTCCAAAAAATATGCGAATAGAGGAGAACTTTTCGAAGGTCTTTCCATATGGGAAAAGGAAGGATACAGAGAACTGCAGGGAAGCTATCCGGTTATCTCATTCAGCTTTGCTGATGTGAAGGGCAGGAATTTTGCAGCAGCCAGAGAGGCTGTCTGCCAGGTTCTTCTGGATCTTTATGCACAATTTGACTTCCTTCTGGAAGGTGAAAAACTGGGAAAAGCAGAAAGAGAATACTTTTCCATGGTGACACCGGAAATGTCGGATACGACAGCAGCTATGGCCGTGAAGCGCTTATCCATGTGTTTGAATCGTTTTTATGGAAAGAAGGTTCTGATCTTTCTGGATGAATATGATACACCGCTTCAGGAAGCATATATGTATGGCTATTGGGAAGAGCTGACAGCATTCATAAGAGGATTGTTTAATTCTACTTTTAAATCGAATCCCTGTCTGGAACGGGCATTGCTTACCGGAATCACAAGAGTCAGCAAAGAATCGATTTTTTCAGACCTGAATAACCTTGCCGTTGTGACGACAACGACGGAGCAGTATGCGGAAAGCTTTGGATTTACAGAGAAGGAAGTATTTCAGGCACTGGAAACATTCGGGATGGCAGATGGTGAGAAGGATATTCGATTCTGGTATGATGGCTTTGCTTTTGGTGAAAAAAAAGGGATTTATAATCCCTGGTCAATCACTTGTTATTTAAAAGAAGGAAAACTGAAGCCTTACTGGGCTAATACCAGTTCTAATCAGCTGATCGGCAAACTGATACGGGAAGGCTCAACGGAGATAAAAATGGTGATGGAAAATCTTCTGACAGGAAAGGATTTCTGGACGGAGATCGATGAAGAAATCGTTTTTGATCAGCTGCAGAAGAAAAAGGGTGCTGTCTGGAGTCTTCTGCTTGCAAGTGGTTATCTGAAAGTAGAAGAAAGTGTTTTTGAAGAAAGATCAGGAAGATATCGTTACAGACTTGGCCTGACCAATCAGGAAGTACGGATGCTGTTTGAAGATATGATATCGGACTGGTTTTCCGATGAAGTGGTTCCATACAATGCCTTTTTGAAAGCACTTCTGGCCAATGATGTGGACTATATGAATGAATATATGAACCGGGTGGCAGAAAGTGTATTCAGTTCTTTTGACAGCGGAAAAGAACCTTCAGAAGCTTCAAATCCGGAACGCTTTTATCATGGCTTTGTTCTGGGACTGATCGTGGAACTGGAAGGAAAATACAGGATCCGTTCAAACAGGGAAAGTGGATTTGGACGATACGATGTAATGATGGAGCCTCTGGATAAGAAACAGAATGCGTTTATTCTGGAATTTAAAGTCCGAAATCCAAAAAGAGAAAAGGATTTGGAAGAGACGGCAGCCAATGCTTTGAAACAGATTTCAGAAAAAGATTATGACAGGGAGCTGCTAAATGCCGGGGTTTCCGGAAAACAGATTTTTCATTACGGATTTGCCTTTGAAGGAAAGAAGGTTCTGATCCGATAAGAAATGTGAGACAGGATTTTCGCCAGTCTTGCGAAATATGTACAGCTATAGTAAAATAAAAAAGGATTTTGGAAATTGTTTAACGCATATAGAAAACTAAGAAAAAGGAGAATGAGCATTATGAAGATTTTTGTGACAGGCGTCGGTGGACAGCTGGGACATGACGTGATGAATGAACTGGCAAAGAGAGGCTATGAGGGGATTGGTTCCGATATCGCACCGGAATACAGCGGAGCGGCAGATGGCAGTGCTGTGACGAAGATGCCCTACGTGCAGCTGGATATCACGGATAAAGAAGCTGTGGAGAAAGCGCTGACAGAGATCAGACCGGATGTGGTGGTACATTGTGCTGCCTGGACGGCCGTGGATCTGGCAGAAGATGATGACAAGGTGGAGAAGGTCCGCAAAGTCAATGTGACCGGAACCGAGAATATCGCCCTTGCCTGCAAGAAGCTGGACTGCAAGATGGTATACATCTCTACGGATTATGTTTTTGACGGAATGGGCACAGAGCCCTGGCAGCCGGACTGTAAGGCTTATAAACCGCTGAATGTTTATGGTGAGACAAAGCTTGGCGGAGAACTGGCTGTGTCTGAAAATCTGGAGAAATACTTCATTGTCCGGATCGCCTGGGTATTTGGTGTGAATGGAAAGAACTTTATCAAGACCATGCTGAACCTTGGTAAGACACATGACCGGCTGACCGTTGTCTGTGACCAGATCGGAACTCCGACGTACACCTATGATCTGGCACGGCTTCTGGTGGATATGATCGAGACGGAGAAGTATGGTTATTATCATGCGACCAATGAGGGCGGTTATATCAGCTGGTATGATTTTACGAAAGAAATCTTCCGGCAGGCCATTGAACAGGGGCATCCGGAATATGCCAAAGTAGAGGTAAAACCGGTGACAACCGCAGAGTACGGTGCTTCCAAGGCGAAACGTCCCTTCAACTCCAGACTGGACAAGAGTAAACTGGTGGAGAATGGTTTCCAGCCTCTTCCGACCTGGCAGGACGCACTTGGTCGCTATCTGAAGGAAATTGACTTTTAGAGAGGAACAGACAGGATGTTATCAATTGTAATCCCCGCTTATAATGAAGAGAAAATGATCTGGAAGACAACAGAGGTTGTGAGCGGGATTATGGAAAGAGAAAAAATCCCTTTTGAGCTGGTTTTTGTAAATGATGGTTCCAGAGATCAGACCTGGGAAATGATCGAGAAAGCGACAGAGAAGAATACGCATGTGACAGGGATCCGTTTTTCCAGAAATTTTGGCAAGGAATCTGCTATTTTTGCAGGTCTTGCCAATGCGGAAGGCGATTGTATCGCTGTCATGGACTGTGATCTGCAGCATCCGCCGGAGACTCTGGTGGAGATGTACCGTCTCTGGGAGCAGGGCTATGAAGTCGTGGAAGGCGTGAAAAGAAGCCGTGGAAAGGAAAGTGTTCTTCACAGAGCAAGTGCCGGAATGTTTTATAAGATCATGAGTAAAGCGGTGCAGATCGATATGTCCCGGGCTTCGGATTTCAAGCTGATGGACCGGAAGGCGGTGGAGGCGCTGCTCTCCATGCCGGAGAGAAATGCTTTTTTCCGGGCGCTTTCTTCCTGGGTGGGATATCGGACGACCAGTGTGGAATTTGATGTGCAGGAACGGACGGAGGGAGAATCCAAGTGGTCTACGTGGTCTCTGATCAAGTATGCGGTAAGGAATATTGTGGGCTTTTCATCTGCACCTTTACAGATGATCACTGTGGCCGGTGTCCTGACGTTGTTTTTTGCGATCGTATTGGGAATCCAGTCTCTGGTGAAATATTTCTGTGGTCATGCCCTGGAAGGCTTTACCACGGTGATCCTGCTGCTTCTGATCATAGGAAGCCTTATCATGCTGAGTCTTGGGATCATAGGAATTTACATTGCAAAGATCTATGAGGAGGTCAAAGGAAGACCACGGTATTTCATTGCAAGAAAGATCAGCGGACAGAAAAAAGACAATTAAAAAGGCGTCTCGCGTTCACCGGATGGATGAGCGTGAGACGTCTTTTTTGGAAAAAATTATTTTTGCCGGTAATAGCCTTTGGGGGAAGAGGAGTAGCCGCAGACCCGTTTGTTGTTGACGGTGCGGTAGGCCTGTACCTTGTAATAATAAGCACTTCCATTTTTCGGAAGGTTTGTGAGATAGGAAAGGGTACGGCCGGAGGTGATGATCTTGATCCTCCGATAAGTACCATTTTTGCTGGTGCTGCGGTAAATGGAGTAACCGGTGGCTCCGTTGACTGCATTCCAGGTCAGCAGGAGGTTCTTTTTGTTGTTGGCTAAACGGATCTTTTTGATCGAAGGGGTTGCCGGGATCACGCGGACGCGGACGGTGTTGGAATAGCCGCTGTGGATCGTCGTACTGCCGGAGGTTTTATAAGCCCGGATCCGGTAGTAATAATTGGTCCCGGTCCGTCGTTTGGTGTCGGTAAAGCTGGTACGTCTGGTGTTAAGGAGCCGTGTATAAGTACCGTTCGGTGAGGTGCTTCGATAAATCTTATAGCCGGTAGCACCGCTGACTGCTGTCCAGGAAAGGTAAACGCTGTTGTAGCCCGGGCAGCGGTAGGTACGGATCCTTGGTGCGGAAATACTGAGCGTTCCGGAAGAGCCGGAGCCGGTACCTGGAGTAACGGCGGCAGCTGTGTCTTTTGTAAAGGCTTTGATGCGGGCTACGGCACTTTTGTTTCCAATTCTTGTCATATCCTTCCAGGTACCGCTGCTTTTGTAGAAACTCTGACCTGCGGTGGCGGAGGATTGAAACTGGATGCCTGCCGTGTTGGAAGTATAATCCACAAAGGTATCTACATAACTTTGATTTTTTCCGCGGAAGGTAAGGACAACGGAAAAGGTATCTCCCTCCTGGAAGACCGGCTGGGTTTTCAGCGGGATCGTATAGTAACCGCTGTAGGTGGTACTTCCATACTGCTTGGAAGAAAACATGGCCGTCCCGCTTTCCGGTTCCCCGGGATCGGGGTTTTTGTAGACCTGGATGCTGTAGTAAACATCCGGAGTGTAAAGGGCAAAGGAAACGGCCTTCAGCTGTTCTCTGCCGGACGGATTTCCACTGACGGTGAAAATATTTGCAAGACATTCTCCATTATCCAGATTCAGGGTGGAGGAGCCAAAGGAACCGTCGTACTGATAATTATGATCATAGTTATCGGCTTTTTCCAGATCGAAGGCATAGGAAAGAGCGTCTTTCCGGTTATTCAGCGTCTTATCTTCATAGGAAATATAGAAGTAACCGCCATCGCCAAAGCTGGTGCCATGGCTGTTTTTGGCGATCCAGGCACCGGAGGCGGAAGGACGGCTGCCCTCGTTGAAATGATAGGCGGCATAATTGTCATCCCAGCCGACCAGCGTTACGATATGGTTGTTGTAGGAAGCAACCTTGGGATAATAATAACTGCTGCTGCTGTTGGAAAGATAACGGCTGTCATAATAAAAAGCAGAAGAAACGGCTCCATATTCCATGATCAGTTTTTTTACACTGTTCAGATCTGCGGTGCTGACGAAGCGGGCATTCTGAAGATGGGCTGTATCCTCGTAAGCCAGAGAGGAATTCAGAGAAGGAACTGTGGAAGAATTTTCATAAGGAGCCAGGGTTTCCGAAGCGGCACCTGTCCAGCTAGCCAGTTCAAACATGGTGAAGAGGTTGTTTCCGCCGGATTCCAGATAGTTAGCGGCTGCAGCCGGAAGACTGACAGAGTCGTTTTTGGTATTGCCAAGAGGATCGGTGGGAGCGTGGAAGAAAAAGTAGGACAGATGAAGCTCGGAAAGATCAACGGAAGGATCGGCCAGGCCTTTTTTGATCAGGCTGGCTTCGCCGGCACCGAGAGCACCGAAAGCCCAACAGGTTCCCCATGGATTCTGGTTGCGGACGGGAGTGATCAGTCCCAGTTTGCGGGAATCATAACTCTCCGGAAGGCTTCCGTAGGAGCGGGAGTAGGTATCCGAGGCTCCGTAGTCCGGGAGAGAGGGAAGCTCTGCAGACGGCAGGGCAGAAGGAATATCAGCCGCAGAAACGGCAGTGCCTGCCAGAAGGCAGGCACCAGCCAGGATCAGTGTGCTGAGAACCTTGTGGAAAGAAAAAGAATATTTTCTCATAGTTCGATCAGCTCTTTTCTGTCAGTTGTAAAGTTTTTCAGGGTAAACACCGGCTTTGATCAGTTCCTGGAAGGAACGGATAACGAAGTCTTTATCTTCCTTGTAAGTAACACCGAACCATTTGTCGTGAGTGGGCAGGACCGTTACATCAGCCTGTCCGCTCTGGATCAGCTGATCCACGATGGTGGGAAGAAGATATTCGGCCTTGATATCACCGGGCTGGATCTGGCTTAAAAATTCCGGAAAGCCTTTTTCCAGAACGTTCAGGATATCCGGGGTAAAGCCCCACATATTCATGGAAACGAGACTGTTTACATCTACGGGAGTCAGGCTGCCTGTTTCATCAGGGACGCCGGCACCCTCGGTGGTTTTGTAGATATCGTGGGTCTCCACGACATGGGTCAGATGACCTTTTTCGTTGGCTTTGCAGATACCTCGGGTAACGGAACCGTTTTCACTCAAGGTATTTCCGAGGATGAAGCCGGCCATGCAATAATGGGCTTTACCATCCTTGGGCTGTTCGGAAACGAGGAACTCATGGATTTTTCGGAAGCCTTCTTTTCCATAGTAGTCATCGGCGTTGATCACGGCGAAGGGAATGTCCAGAGTCTTGCGGCAGGCAAGGACAGCCTGACCGGTTCCCCATGGTTTTTTGCGGTCTTCCGGGCAGGTGAAGCCTTCCGGAAGGTCATGCATGTCCTGGAACACATAAGAAACGTCTGCAAGCTTCTCCATACGGTTTCCGATAACGGTACGGAATTCGTCTTCGATGTCTTTTCGGATGATAAAAACGATCTTGTTAAAGCCGGCTTCCAGGGCATCGTGGATGGAATAATCCATGATGATCTCGCCATTGGGGCCAACCGGAGCCAGCTGTTTGATGCCTCCTCCAAAACGGCTGCCGATACCGGCTGCCATAACAACTAATGCAGTATCTTTCATAACAGAATTTCTCCTTTTTGTGAATGATTTTGCGGAAAATAGTTTCCGCTGTGTATAAAAAAGCCGTGAGATACGGAACTTTTTACCAGAACTGAATGATGCCGGAAACATCGCCGTAAGCGCTGTCCCAGTCCTGATCCTTGGTCAGCCCTTTGATTTTTCCGCTGATGGTGATGGCACGGGCAGTGTCAAAACGGCTGGTATCCGCCTTGAGTCCTTTGTTTGTGATGAAAGGATAGGTGTTCCAGATCCGTTTGGCATCGTATTTTCCGTCTTTCTTGATGCGGATGTTGCTGAATTTTGCGTTGACGCTGTCTCCGTTTAAGCGGGCAGAGCCCTCAATGCGAAGTGCGATGTCTTTCTGGTTGGCCAGCTTTTTATTTGTGGTTTTTCCGACCCGGACACCGTCTACATAAAATTCACAGAGACCGTTTTTACGGATCGTGAGCATCAGATGAAAGGTCTTATTGCGGGCCGCGTAGCCGGTGCGGAAATATTCCTGGTCACCGGGGTTGTTGGAAATCACATTTTCTACAATGAAAGTGGTCTCATCTGTGTAGGGAGGGATACCGAACTCATCGAACTGGATCCCGAAGCTGACGGCGGAAGTCGGCGTACAGGCCACGAGCTTGGCGTGGTAGCCGCTGCCGGTTCCGGTGAGCTTTACATCGGCCTCGATGGAATAAGAGGAGGCTGTATTCTCAATGGACTGATATTCCGAACAGGTCCGCGTGAGGCCGGTCTTGCTGTAGGTACTCCGGACACCGGCGGCTACTGCCTGAACCGTATAGCTGTAGGTTTTGTTTTTCTGGACGTTATAATCTGTATAGGAAAGGATCGAAGCGTCCAAAGGCGTTTTTGTCACCTGCACAAATTTGCCGCCGCCGGTTTTCTTGTAAACAAGGTAGCCGGTAGCATTGGAAGTCTTCTTCCAGGTAAGCTTCAGTGCATTGTTTGTATAGACGAGGCTGTTAAGCTTCGGCTGGGAGGGACGGGCTGCCAGGGTTCTGGTTACCGTTTTTTTCTGACCTGTCTTTCCGTTTTTTACAGCGGAAACCGCGTAGGTACATTTTCCACCGCCCGGAGCTGTCCGGTCAATCCAGGAGGTTACGGTACCTTTGACGGTGGTGAGCTTCCGGTAGGAGCCGGAAACGGCTTTCCGATAAATAACATACCGGTCAGCACCGGCTGTTTTTGTCCAGGTGAGCTTCACATAGCCCTTTTTCACCGTGGCCAGAAGTTTTTGGGGAACGGAAACGGTGGCTTCCGCAGCTTTTGCCGGGCCTGTGCCGAAATCCGGATTACCGGATAAGGGACAAAGGGCAGCAGTAAAAAGAAGCAGGGAAGCGTAAAATTTTCTGCCTTTTTTCATAATGTCTTCCTCCTTGACATAGATATATCCAGTTTATCATATTTGCTGAAAACTGTAAACCGAAGATGAAAAAACGGAAAAAACGGACAAAATCGGAAAAACAGTCCTCTGGGGCTTGCTGATGGATTGAAAATTTGATATAATATCCCAAAAGTCTGCACAAATGCAGAAAAAACAGGAGGAAAACAATGAAAACTTATTTGGTTACCGGTGGTGCCGGATTTATCGGATCCAACTATATCCATTATATGTTTAAAAAATACGGCGACACCATCCGCATCATCAACGTGGACTGCCTGACTTATGCAGGTAATCTGGAGAATCTGAAGGATATCGAGGAGAAAGAGAACTACACCTTTATCAAAGCAGATATCTGTGACGGAGAGAAGATGATCCAGATTTTTGAGGAGAACGATATCGACCGTGTGGTTCATTTCGCAGCGGAAAGCCACGTAGACCGCAGCATCAAGAATCCGGATGTTTTTGTGAAGACCAACGTTCTGGGAACGCTGAACATGCTGAATGCAGCCAAGAACGCCTGGGAACTGCCGGACGGTACGTTCAAAGAAGGTAAAAAATTCCTTCATGTTTCCACTGATGAGGTGTACGGTTCTCTCAGCGAGGACGGCGGCTATTTCTATGAGACCACCCCGTATGCACCGCACAGCCCGTATTCCGCAAGTAAGGCTTCTTCCGACATGCTGGTAAAGGCATACATGGATACCTATCATTTCCCGGCAAATATCACCAATTGCAGCAATAACTACGGACCTTATCAGTTCCCGGAGAAGCTGATTCCGCTGATCATCAACAATGCTCTTCATGGCAAAAAGCTGCCGGTATACGGCGACGGTAAGAACGTCCGCGACTGGCTCTATGTAGAGGATCACGCAAAGGGAATCGATATGGTACAGGAGAAGGGTCGTCTCTTCGAGACTTACAACATTGGCGGGCATAACGAGAAACAGAACATTGAGATCATTCATATCATTCTGGATACTCTGCAGGAGATGCTTCCGGAGGGAGATCCGAGAAAAGCGCTTGTAAGTGAGGATCTGATCACCTATGTGGAAGACCGGAAGGGTCATGACCGCCGCTATGCCATTGCACCGGACAAGATCAAAGCCGAGGTGGGCTGGTATCCGGAGACCTGCTTTGCAGAAGGAATTAAGAAGACCATCAAATGGTATTTCGAGCATGAAGACTGGATGGAGCGTATCACCAGCGGTGACTACCAGAAATACTATGAGGACATGTACAGCCATAGATAAAAGGAGTAATTACTTATGAAAGGTATTATCTTAGCCGGAGGCTCCGGAACACGTCTGTATCCGCTGACCAAGGCCATTTCCAAACAGATCATGCCGGTTTATGACAAGCCCATGATCTATTATCCGCTTTCTATCCTGATGCTTTCCGGCATCAGAGAGATCCTGATCATTTCCACTCCGAGAGATCTTCCGGTATTTGAAGAACTCCTGGGAGACGGAAAACAGCTGGGACTGGAGCTTTCCTATGCGGTTCAGGAGAGCCCGAGAGGACTGGCAGATGCGTTTATCATCGGTGAGAAATTCATCGGCGATGACCGTGTGGCACTGATCCTCGGTGACAATATTTTCTACGGACAGAGTTTTTCAAAGGTACTCCAGAGTGTGGCTGCAAGAGAAGACGGCGCCACCATCTTCGGTTACTATGTAAGAGATCCGCGGGAATACGGCGTGGTAGAGTTTGACAAGAACGGAAAGGCTCTTTCCATCGAGGAAAAACCGGAGCATCCGAAGTCCAACTATGCAGTACCGGGACTTTACTTCTATGACAATGACGTGGTAGAGATCGCAAAGAATGTAAAACCCTCCGCAAGAGGTGAGATCGAGATCACCAGCGTGAATAATGAATATCTCAGAAGGGGCAAACTTCATGTAGAGACTCTGGGAAGAGGCTTTGCATGGCTGGATACCGGAAATCATGACTCCCTTCTGGATGCGGCTGACTTTGTGGCGGCCTTCCAGAAACGCCAGGGACTCTACATTTCCTGTATCGAGGAGATCGCTTACCGCAGGGGCTTTATCAATAAGGAACAGCTTCTGGAGCTGGCCAAACCGCTGATGAAGACCGCTTACGGCCAGTATCTGGTAGAGATAGCAGAAGGACTCTGAGAGCCTTCAGTGACCAGAAGGGACCAGGAGACTGGGACCTTCTGGTTTTCAACGTTATAAAGGAAAAATTATGATAAAATCAGGAGGACAAAAAAATGGGAAAAATTACAGTGGAAACTTGTGAAATCGAAGGCCTGAAGGTCATCACCCCTACCGTTTTCGGGGATGAGAGAGGCTATTTCATGGAAACCTATAATTACAATGATTATAAAGAAGCCGGTATTGATATGGAGTTTGTTCAGGACAACCAGTCCGCTTCCAAAAAAGGCGTGCTCCGCGGTCTTCATTTCCAGATCAATTACCCGCAGGACAAGCTGGTGCGCGTGGTTTCCGGTGAGGTTTATGATGTGGCGGTAGACTTGAGAAAAGGATCCAAAACGTATGGAAAATGGTTTGGTGTCCTGCTTTCCGCAGAGAACAAAAAGCAGTTCTTTATTCCGAAGAATTTTGCACATGGCTTTCTGGTGCTTTCTGATCATGCGGAGTTCGCTTACAAATGTACAGATTTCTATCATCCCAATGATGAGGGCGGACTTTCCTGGAAAGATCCGGACATCAACGTACAGTGGCCCATTCCGGAAGGCATGGAGCTGACCATTTCCGAGAAAGATCAGAACTGGGGTTCCTTCAGAGAATACCAGGAGAAAAATAAGTAGGAGAATCATATGCTGAAAGAACTGTGTACTTTGCCGTCTGCCTTGTATCGCAACCGGCGGCTCGTAAAAAAAATGGCAAAAAATGACCTGAAAAGCCGCTTTGCGGGTTCTTATTTCGGAACCGTATGGGCGTTTATACAGCCCATCGTAACGATTTTGGTCTACTATTTCGTGTTTGGTATCGCCATGCGTGGAGGAGCTGCCTCTGGAGACGGAACGCCTTTCGTCCTTTATCTGGTTTCCGGTATTGTTCCCTGGATGTATTTTCAGGAGGGACTGGTCAACGGGACCAATGCCTTTCTGGAATACAGTTATCTGGTAAAGAAGGTGGTCTTTGACATCAGTGTTCTGCCGGTGGTAAAGCTTCTTTCAGCCTTGGTCATCCATCTGTTTTTCGTGGCCTTTGCGATGATACTGTTTGCCTGCTACGGGTACTATCCGGACATCTATTATCTGGAAATCCTCTACTATATGATCTGTCTCTTCCTTTTGATCCTGGCCATCGTTTATACGACGAGTTCTGTCATCGTCTTTTTCCGGGATATGGGACAGATCGTCTCCATTCTTCTGCAGATCGGCGTCTGGCTGACCCCGGTTATGTGGGACCTTTCCTTCCTCAACGGTTATTCCTGGGGAAGCACGGTCATGCGGATCCTGAAGCTGAATCCGTTTTATTACATCGTTCACGGCTACCGGAATGCCTTTATCGAGCAGCGCTGGTTCTGGGAAGATGAGCTTCTGACCATATATTTCTGGGCATTTCTGATCGTGTGCTATGTGTTCAGCACCTGGGTGTTCAACCGGCTGAAAGGCCACTTTGCGGATGTACTGTAAGAGAAGAGCAGGAGGATGGATTTTTGGATAAGGATAAGAACATTGCGATCCGTGTAGATAACGTGAGTAAGATCTACCGGTTATATAACAAACCCTCAGACCGTTTAAAAGAGGCGCTTGGGTTTACGAAGGAAAAAAGATACCGGGAACACAGAGCTCTGGATCAGGTAAGCTTTGATGTGCACCGGGGAGAGACCGTAGGTATCATCGGAACCAATGGTTCCGGAAAATCTACCGTGCTGAAAATCATCACCGGCGTGCTGCAGCCCACATCCGGAAGTGTGACCGTGGATGGCAGGATTTCCGCTCTTCTGGAGCTTGGAGCCGGCTTCAACATGGAGTATACCGGTGTGGAGAATGTGTATCTCAATGGTACCATGCTCGGCTTTACAGAGGAGGAGATCGAGGAACGTCTTCCGGAGATCCTGAGATTTGCCGATATCGGCGATTTTGTCAATCAGCCGGTGAAAACCTATTCCAGCGGTATGTTTGTCCGCCTGGCTTTTGCCGTGGCCATCAATATCGATCCGGAGATCCTGATCGTGGATGAGGCCCTTTCCGTAGGAGATGTATTTTTCCAGGCAAAATGTTATCACAAATTTGAAGAATTCAAAAAACAGGGCAAGACGATCCTCTTTGTAAGCCATGACCTGAGCAGCATCAGCAAATACTGTGACCGGGTTGTGCTGCTGAATCAGGGAGTGAAAGTAGACGAAGGCAGTCCTAAGGCCATGGTGGATCTCTATAAGCGTTTCCTGGTCCATCAGGAAGGGGAGCCGGAGAAACATATCGCCAGAGAAGGCGAATGGAGAAGTCAGATCCAGGTCAACCCCAACCTTCTGGAGTATGGAGAAAAACTGGCGGAGATCATCGATTTTGCCGTGGCAGATAAGAATGGAAAGCTGACCAATACGATCGAAAAAGGAAGCACCTGTACTTTCAAGATGAAGATCGAATTCCATAAAGATCTCCAGGAGCCCATCGTGGCCTTCACGATCAAGGATATGAAGGGAACGGAGATCACAGGGACGAACACCATGTACGAGAAGATCGAGGTTCCGGCGAAAAAGGACACGGTAGTGGAAGTTTCTTTCACCCAAAAGATGGATCTCCAGGGTGGAAGCTATCTGCTCTCTTTTGGCTGTACTGGCTATATGGAGGGAGACTTCCATGTGTTCCACCGCCTTTATGATGCCTGCAGCGTCAATGTGGTCTCCATGAAAGATACGGTGGGATTCTATGACATGAATTCCAGAATTGAGGTAGAGGTGACGAAATAAGAAAGGATATTTCTATGAGGGAGAAGATCGGAAAAATCGCACTGGACGACACCTGTTATTCAGGCAGCGACCTGTACAGTGACGGACCTGTGGAAAAGGAACTTTTGGAGATTGCGAAAAGCTGTCAAACGCCGGAAGAGTATAATCAGGTCATCGCGGAGAGAAAAAGCTGGCCGGTGATGTACCATTTTTCTCATATCCGTGGGAACATTGTGAGCTGGCTGCCCATCACAAAGGAGGATAAAGTTCTGGAGATCGGAGCCGGCTGCGGTGCCATCACCGGGGCACTGGCGAAGAAAGCAGGGAGCGTGACCTGCGTGGAACTTTCCAGACAGCGAAGCCTCATCAACGCTTACCGGAATAAGGACTGTGATCATGTGACGATCCTTCTGGGAGCTTTTGAAGAAGTGGAAAAGACACTGACGGAAAAGTATGATTACATCACTTTCATCGGTGTCTTCGAGTATGCGGCCTGCTATACGGACAATGAGAATCCCTTTGTCTATATGCTTCAGCTGGTGGAACGCCATCTGGCTCCCGGCGGAAAGATTGTCATTGCCATAGAGAACCGTCTGGGCCTCAAATACTGGGCAGGCTGTGCGGAGGATCATGTGGGCCGTTTCTTTGAGGGACTGGAAGGCTATCCGAACACAAAAGACGTCCATACGTTTTCCAGAACGGAGCTGATCCGTCTCTTCCATGAGGCGGGAAATTTCCAGCCGGAATTCTACTACCCATATCCGGACTATAAATTCCCGTTTTCTGTCTACTCGGATGCCTACCTTCCGAGAAAAGGAGATCTGAAAGAGAATATCTGCAATTATGACCAGAGGCGGCTTCTGCTTTTTGATGAATCAAAGGTGTTTGACAGCATCATCGAAAACGGTCTGTTTCCGGAATTTTCCAATTCCTTTCTGGTACTGCTGGGAAAGGAGGAGTCATGAAGAAGGTTATTTATTCCAAATATTCGAATGAGAGAAATCACTGTCTCGCTATCCGCACGGATATTCTGCAGGACGAGGACGGTGTCCGCTATGTGCAGAAGCTTCCGGAATTCCCGGAGGGAAAACTCCATGTGGAGGCGATCTATCACTGGTATCAGGCATTTTCGAGAGAACTGGAAGGAACGAAGCTCTCCTATAATGTGTGCAGCCTGATCCCCGGTGGTGTAGAACTGGAATACCTTACAGGGGAGACCCTGGAGGAGCATCTCTTATCGGTGGAAAAGGAACAGGGTATCGGCTTTTGCGCAGAGAAGTTCCTGGAGTATCTTGAATTTGTAAAGTCTCTGCACAAAGGGGCGGTCTTTGAGACCACGGAAGGCTTCCGGGAGGTTTTTGGCGAACCAGAGCTTCCGCAAGGGACGGTCTGTGCACCTTTTTCTAATATCGATCTGGTCTGCGGGAATATCCTTCTCACCGGAGAAACATGGACTGCCATTGACTATGAGTGGAGCTTTGATTTTCCGATTCCGGTAAACTTTATCCTCTACCGGATCATTTTTTACTTTACGGATCATGCGGATCGTGGCGAGGAGTTCAAGCCTTTTGATTTCTATGGGAAAATGGGAATTACAGAAGCAGAACGGCGGGCTTATGAAGCCATGGAAACTTCTTTTCAGAAATATGTCTGTCGGAGGCATACGCCCATCCGGGATCTTTATCAGGATATCAGTGCCGGTTCTCTTCGGGTGGCAGATCGTTTTCCACAGGAGATGCTGCAGGTTTATTTTGATTGTGGAAATGGCTATACGGAAGAAAATTCCAGACTTTTCCAGATGAAGCACAGAGACTGCTGGCAGCTGGAAGAAAAAATCCCGCTTCCGGAAGGAGTGAAAAGTCTCCGTCTGGATCCCGGTTACCGGGCCTGCATGACGGAGATCCGAAAGCTTTCTTTCAACGGGCAGAGCGGGCAGACGCCTGTGACCCTGGCAAAGGGAAGTTCTATTGGAAACTGGCTCTTTTTCGGGGAGGATGATCCGAACTTTTATGTGACGGAGATTCCCGAGGGAGCGAAGAAGCTTGAGGTGGACCTGGCTGTTTTCCCGTTTGAGGAGGGCTCCAGAAAAGAACTTGGTATGCTGGCGGATGCTTATGTGAGCCGGAGCGAGGAACTGAGAAGGCTCCGGGAGCAGCTTCGCGAGGCCGAGAATACGATCAGTGCGATGAAGCATACGAAAGTATGGAAAGCATATGAGAAATACAGAGGCTACAAGGAACAGCATCAGAAATAAGAAGAGCTAGAGGAGTATCGATGAGCATTCAAAAAGTAGTAGTGGATAGGGAAGAGTACCAGTGGGTTCCGGGAGGAAGTCTGACCGTGCAGGGCTGGAAGGCAGTGGAGGGAGAGAAAGCTGCGATTGAGGTTCTGGATGACAAAGGAGAGCCGGTGAAGACTGAGGTGACATTTTTTCCGCGGCCGGATGTGGTAAAATGTTATCCGGCTTATGCGGCGCAGGCTGACGAATTGGGTTTTCGTGTAAAGATAGGTGACCTTGAGAATTTCATAAAAGCCGGGAAAGGCATAAAAATCCTTTTGAAAGCCGGAAACGAAGAAAAAGTTCTGCTGGAACAGAATACTTCGGAGCTGGAAAAAGGCTGGAAAGCAGCTTCTATCCAGTATTATGTGGACTTCTGCGGGCTGGAGGACCGAAGGATCACGATCCGGGGCTGGATGCTTGATCTCACCGGAGAAAATAATCTTTCAGTTACCGACGAGAACGGGAATGAGGTTCCAGGCGTGCTGGATCGCTCCCTTCGTCCTGATGTGGCGGAAAATCTGGGTCTGGAAGGCAGGGTGCCGGAAAATACGGAAAGCGGTTTCGTTTTCTCCTGTCCAAGATCTGAGTTTCAGGGAAAAAAGCTGGTTTTTCATATGAAAAATACGCTTGTCGAGAAATGCTATGAGATCTCCATGAAAAAATTTGATTTCAAATGCTCTAAGGCCGGAAGACTGAAAAAAGCCATCGGCCGGGGAAGGCTGGCAGAGAATAAAGAGATCCTGAAAAAACGTGGGATCACAGGTCTTTTGGACCATGTAAAGGACAATTATTTTACAGATGAAGAACAGTACCAGCGGTGGCTGAAAAAGAAAAGACCTTCTGCATGGGAACTTCACCGGCAGAGTAAAAGAACATTTGATTATGAACCGCTCATCAGTATCGTGATCCCTCTTTATAATACGCCGCAGGAGTATCTGCGGAAGCTTTTGCAGTCCATTACGGCACAGAGTTACGGAAAGTTTGAACTTTGTCTGGCGGACGGCAGCACGAAAAAAGGCCCTGCCGCCTTTGTGAAGAAGTTTTACGGCAATGACCCGAGGATCCGGCTGAAACATCTCAGGCTCAACGCGGGGATTTCCGAGAATACGAATGAAGCGATCCGTATGGCCACCGGTGAGTTTTTGATGTTTGCGGATCACGATGATTTTCTGGAGCCGGATGCACTCTATGAGATGGTCAGGGCACTGAACGAAAACAGGGAGCTGGATCTTATTTATACGGATGAAGATCTCTGTGATGAAAAGGGAGAGCGCTTCTTTGCCCCACGGATGAAGCCGGATTTCAATCCGGATTTCTTGCGGAGCATTAACTATATCTGCCATCTGGTTCTGGTAAGAAGAAGTCTGGCGGAGGAGGTCGGACTTCTTCGGAAGCAGTGTGACGGAGCACAGGATTATGATTTCCTGCTCCGCTGTATCGAAAAGACCGATCGGGTGTATCATATCCCGAAGGTGCTTTATCACTGGAGAGTTTCAGAAACCTCCACGGCTGGCAATCAGGACAGCAAAACGTATGCCATTGATGCCGGAAAACTGGCACTTACCGAGCATTATGCGAGGCTTGGTTATGAAGCAGAGGTGGAGTATACGGGGATCTTTATCATGTATCGCATGCGTCTGAAACTGAAAAGCCAGCCGCTGGTGACGATCCTGATCCCGAACAAAGACCAGGCGGAAACCCTGGCGAACTGTCTGGATTCCATTTATGAAAAGACGGATTATCCGCATTTTGAGATCCTTGTGGTGGAAAACAACAGTGAGAAAGAGGAAACCTTTGCTTATTATGAAAAGATGAAGCAGGAGCATGAGAACTTCCATGTGGTAACCTATCAGGGCGGGTTCAATTATTCTGCGATCAATAATTTTGGTGTCCGCCATGCAAAAGGGGAGTATCTTCTGTTTCTCAATAACGATACGGAAGTCATCAGCCCTTTCTGGATCCGGGAAATGCTGGGCTTTTGTCAGCGTGAGGATACGGCGGCAGTAGGAGCAAAGCTTTTTTATCCGGACGGACTGGTGCAGCACTGCGGCGTGGTGGTTGGTCTTGCCAATTATGCCGGTCATGTACAGAACTTTAAAACCAGACGGGACAACGGCTATTTCGGCAGACTTCGTGCGGTGCAGGACATCAGTGCGGTGACGGCGGCCTGTATGCTGGTGAAACGTTCGGTCTTTGAAGAAATCGGTGGTTTTGATGAGAGCTTTGAGGTGGCTTTTAACGATGTGGATTTCTGCCTTCGGATACGGGAAACCGGAAAGCTTATCGTGCAGGATCCGAATGTGGAGCTGTATCATTATGAATCCAAATCCAGAGGCTATGAGAATACGCCGGAGAAGCTGGCCAGATTCAAAGGAGAAGTCATCCGTTTCCGGAAGCGCTGGAAAGCTTTTCTGGAAAAGGGAGATCCCTATTACAGTCCGAATCTGACGCTGATGAACGGAGAATGTACGCTGAGAAAGGAACATGAGATCCCGGAGGAATGGGAAAAACTGTTCCCTGACGGGGAGGAGGTTTGAAGATGCTGGCACAGGTACTTGGAGCAGAACGGGAACGCTTTCTGCTCGGAGTAAAAAACACCTATATCCTGGAAGGAAACTGGCCTGCCGGGGCGGATCCGGAAGTCTGCCTGGACAGGCACAGGATCAAGGCGGAGCTTATGAGCGGGGAAAAAGAAGAGGAACTGAGCCGCTCGGAAGAAGCAATCCGTCTTCTCGGTGAAAAAAAGATCCTTACGATCCAGCTGCCGGAAGGCTGGGAGAAAGGCAGACAGCTGACGGTTTATGCGGTGGAAAAAGACAGAAAAAATGTCTGGTTCCGGATTTCCGTGCGGGACCTGAAGAGAAAGCAGAAAAGTCCTCAGTTTTATCTGGATGAGGAGGTCATTGATCCCAGAGCCGGAAGGCTTCATATCAGTGGCTGGGCGGTGGATCAGGGACCGGTGAAGATCGCGCTTTTCGACCACGAAAAGAGAAAACTTCCCTGTCGCATCAGCAGAAATGCAAGACCGGATGTGGTAAGTATGTACGGGGAATGCGCCGTAGAAGCAAACTGTGGTTTTTCTCTGGATGCCACAGATCTTTGCGGGGATGCCGTTTATCTGGTATTCTCCGGAAAAAACGGAAAAAATGTCTATCCGGTCAGTCTGAAAGCACCGGTGATCCTGAAAAACAAAGTGGAAAAATATGCCAGAAAAGGACTCAGCTACTGGCGGGCTCACGGCACAGAGGCTTTTGTCTCGAAAACAGCCGGAAAATTACGCTCCTTAAAGGACCGTCCGATCGAGTACGAGAAATGGTTCCGTCTTCATGCAGCAGACAAAAAAGAACTGGAGAGAGAACGAAAAACAGTTTTTGATTATCAGCCGCTGATCAGCATTGTGGTGCCGCTCTATAATACGCCGGAGCCTTTTTTGAAGGCTTTGATCGATTCCATCACGGCACAGACCTATGGAAAGTTTGAACTTTGCCTGGCAGATGGAAGTACGGACGAAAAGACGGCGGCTTTTGTGGAGAAACAGTATGGGTCGGATAAAAGGATCCGTCTGAAACGGCTGGCAGTGAATGGAGGGATTTCCGAGAACACCAACGAAGCCATTCGCATGGCTTCCGGAGAATTTCTCCTGTTTTCGGATCATGATGATTTTCTGGAGCCGAATGCACTTTTTGAACTGGTGCAGGCACTGAACCAGGATCCGGCGCTGGATCTGATCTATACCGATGAAGATCTTTCGGATGAAAAAGGAGAGCACTATTTTTCACCCCGGATGAAGCCGGATTTCAACCCTGATTTCTTAAGGTGCATCAATTATATCTGCCATCTGACGATGGTGAGAAGAAGTCTGGCAGAGGAAGTGGGACTTCTTCGTAAAGAATGTGACGGAGCGCAGGACTATGATTTTCTGCTTCGCTGTATGGAGAAGACCGACCGGGTCCACCATATTCCGAAGATCCTCTATCACTGGCGGGCTTCCGAAACATCTACGGCAGGCAACCAGGACAGCAAAACCTATGCCATAGAGGCCGGAAAAAAGGCGCTTACGGAGCATTATGCCCGTCTGGGGTATGAGGCAGAGGTGGAATACACCGGTATTTTTATCCTTTACAAAATGCGTCTGAAGGTCAAAGGGGAGCCGCTGGTGACGATTTTGATCCCGAATAAGGATCAGGCAGAAACGCTGGATACCTGTGTGAGATCCATCTATGAGAAAACGGATTATCCTCATTTCGAGATCCTTGTTGTGGAGAACAACAGTGAGAAAGAGGAGACCTTTGCTTACTATGAAAAAATGGAAAAGGAACACGAAAATTTCCGGGTGGTACGCTATGAGGGCGGATTTAACTATTCTGCGATCAACAATTTCGGCGCCCGCCATGCAAAGGGGGATTATCTACTGCTTCTGAACAACGATACCGAGGTGATCAGTCCCTTCTGGATCCGGGAAATGGTGGGATTTTGCCAGAGAGAGGATACAGGCGCTGTGGGGGCGAAGCTTTATTATCCGGATGGTCTGGTCCAGCACTGTGGGGTGGTGGTAGGAATCGCAAATTTTGCAGGCCATGTACAGAATTTCCATACCCGGCAGGATGCAGGATACTTCGGAAGGCTAAAGGCCGTACAGGATATCAGTGCGGTGACAGCAGCCTGCATGCTGGTGAAAAAATCCGTTTTTGATGCCATCGGCGGTTTCGATGAGTCCTTTGTGGTCTCCTTAAATGATGTGGATCTCTGTCTGAGAATCCGTAAAGCCGGTAAACTCATTGTGCAGGATCCGAATGTGGAGCTCTATCATTATGAATCAAAGTCCAGAGGTTATGAGAATACACCGGAAAAGAAGGAACGTTTTAAACAGGAGATCCTTCGTTTCCGAAGACGCTGGAAGTCTTTTCTGGATCAGGGAGATCCTTATTACAGTCCGAATCTGTCATTGATGAACGGCGAATGTCAGTTACGTAAAGAGAAGGAAGTTCCGGTGGAATGGAAAAAACTCTTTCCACACGGTGAGGAAGCAGAAAAATGAAAGTACAGGAATGGGAAGTAAAACGGGCCAGATTCAGTCTGAAAGATGAGCGGGTTTACATTCTTCAGGGAATTTTTCCGAGCGGCCGCAGCATAGAAGTTTTTCTGGATAAGGAAAAAATTTCTGCGGAAATGGAAAACTGGGAGTATAATGGAGCATTGGAAATGCCTGGGAACACGGAAATTTCCAAGGGGGAAAAGGTCACCGTGTTTCTGACACTTCCGGAAAACTGGGAGAAGCATCACCATCTTTGTGTTTTTGCAAGAGCAGGAGAAGAACGGCTTCTCTGGTATGAAAGCTCTGTGAAACGTATGAAGGAGGCCAGACAGAGACCGGTCATTTATCTGGAAGAAGAGCAGGCGGACAACAAAAAAGGAACGCTTTATCTTCGAGGCTGGGCAGCCGATACAGAGCTTCTGAAGATCGGGCTTTTTGATCAGAAAAAAAAGAAGCTTCCGTGTAAGATCAGAAGGAACGCCAGACTGGATATACAGGCCGTATATTTTGAAACGGAGATTGAGAAAAACTGTGGTTTTACGATCGAAGCGGAAGGGATTTTCGGGAGAGTCGCCTATCTGGTGGTAGTCGGAGCACAGGGGAAAAAGGTGTATCCCGTGAATCTGGATCCGGCCATGATCCTGACACAGAAAATGGGAAAATATGTAAAACGAGGCATGGATTACTGGAAGCTCCATGGAATGCAGGCATTGACTGCCAGGGTGGCAAAGGAATTTTTTCCGGCACCGGAAGAAGCGGCTGTGGATTATCCGGCATGGATCCAGAGGCATATTCCCGGACCGGGAGAACTGGAACGCCAGCGGAACACGGTGCTTCCTGCCATGCCGAAGTTCAGTCTGATCCTTCCGGTAAAAGATATGGGAGAACGGCAGCTAAAGCAGCTTCTCCGGAACCTGGAAAACCAGACCTACCGGAATTTTGAAATCTGCCTGGCGGATGAAACAGAGGACCTGCGCCTTCATGAAGTGCTGCATACCTTTGAAAAAGAGGAAGAACGTCTTCATGTGACGGAGCAGCCGGAGCATACCGGGATCGCAGAAGGCGTTCAGGAAGAGCTTTCCCGGGCAAAGGGAGAATATCTGATCTTTTTGCGTCAGGAAGATCTTCCCACACCGGATGCTTTGTTTGCTTTTGCCAAAGCGGTCAACGAGCACCCGGAGGGAGTATTGTTCTATCCGGACAATGACCGGATGACACCGGACGGCAACCACTTTTTTGAACCGGAACTGAAACCGGATTTTGATCCGGAGCTTCTGGAAAGCACCAATTACATGGGCCGTTTCTTTATGGTGAAACGTTCCTTTTTTGAAAAAGAGGGAAAAGTGGATGCGCATTTTTCCGGAGCCTGTGATTATGATCTCCTTCTTCGGCTGACAGAAGCGGCGGAAGCGGAGAAAATCGTGCACCTTCCACGGATCCTTTGTCATATACGGGTATCGGAAGGGGCTTTGGCCGAAGCAGAGGAAGAATGGGAGAAGGGAAGACTGGCTTTGCAGGCGCATTATGAGCGTCTGGGAGAGAAGGCCCTGGTACAGAAGGGCGCGCATCCGGGACTGTTCCGGACTCGTTTTGTACGGAAGGAAAGTCCGTTGCTCTCGATCCTGATCCTTTACCGGGGAGAAAAAGAAGCTTTGAAGCGCTGTATTGCCTCCATCGACCGGAAATCCTCGTATCAGAATTATGAATACCTGATCCTGACGGAGGAAGAGACACTGGAAACGGGGCTGACAGAAAAAACGCTTCAGCTGATCCACTGTGAGGAAGGAGAAAATCCGGCAGCCTGCCGCAATCGTGCGGTTCAGAGTGCAAGCGGAGAGTACCTTCTTTTCCTGGATGTGGACACCGAACTCCTTGCGCCGGACAGTCTGGAAGAAATGCTGGGCTGCTGTATGAGAGAGAAAACGGGCATTGTGGGAGCAAGGCTTTATGACGGAGAAAAGCGGATCGCCCATGCCGGTGTGATCATCGGTCTTCACCGCATTGCCGGAGATGCCTTTGCCGGCTTTCCAAAGACAGAAGAGGATGTTTACAGCCGGATCCTCTGCCGTCAGGGCTACAGTGCAGTGACCGGAAAATGTATGCTGGTAAAA